>NC_016641.1:351500-703000 GCF_000235585.1 Paenibacillus terrae HPL-003 | reverse complement strand
AGGTTAATTCACTTAACTTTGTTCTTCCCCGTACAATGTAAGGAAACTTTTTCGACACATAAGTCACGCCAAATTGCTTGGGTACATCGTTTTCGTATACATATAAATAATGCCAATCCTTCAAGGTTGGTAGAGTAAGCGTATACGTTGATCCGGTGACCGTTACATTCTCTTTTGCGTAAGGCTCTATAGTCGTGTCTGCGAAATGCCCGGTGTATGCTACAGGTGTATGATTGCCAATGGCGATACGTAGTGTGTAGCTATCACCGTTTGTGGGCAGATCGGTAAACGTAGCCGTTTCAGTCCCGCTGTCCGCAGTAATGGTTTTATGGAGTACGGTGTCCGTATACTCGGTAGCCAAGGTTAATTTGACCGTTCCGTCGGCTTCAGAGGAATGTTTCCACTTTATCGTAGCCTGACCGTTTTCTTTGGTTTCCACATCAATGTGACTGACAGCGGCATTCAGATCATAATCTAATCGAGCCGGGTCGCTTTCCGTTCCATCTGCCCCGATTGCGGTGAGCGTTAATTCACCGGATTTATGATTAAGAGACTTAATATAATAGGTTGAGTCATAAATTCCCCCGATATAGGAGCCGTTCTCATACAGATTGTATTGTTTAACTTTGGAGTAATCCTCAAGGTCCCAGGCTACGATCATTTCGTTCGTATCGGTCAGTGCCTTGGTAATTTTGAATCCAGTCGGTGCGGCTGGTTTCAGGACAGAACCGTCAGTTATCTTGATTTGGCCGATATTCATCTGATAGTTTTTGATTGTTTTATTCGCGTTATCAAAAGATAAACCGAAAGCTGCAATCGTTTTTCCCTGATAGGCGCTCAAGTCTATACTACGGTTAACCCAGCCTGTGGTTTGTTTACCAGAGTTGGGGACGCTGACTTTTACGACTTTATCGGGGGTATCCTTAAAGATCAGTCCGATACTCAGAACCGAGCTGTCATCAGAGGAAGGCTTGTTGTACGTGATGGACAAGTTTGAATTCTTGTTTACCGACAGATCCGTTTTATACAGGCGTAAAAAGTTATCCGAATCCAGCTCTCCGTTAACGACGAGGGAGCTGCCGCCCTGATAAGCGCCCACAGGCTGATAGGTAAACCGGTTCCCTTTGGTATAATTCGGGCCATAGTCGTAGTCAACCGAGAGCGGTTTACCTTGGGTATCGAGCCACCATTGCCAAGTCACCGGGATATCTTGAATATTGATGTTGGACCATTCCTTCGGATTGGAAACAACTCCGTTCACCACATACTGCAAGCCATGTCCAGTATTGAAGCTGGTGTTAAAATGGGAACCACGGATGACAGAACGTTCAGCGATATATGCCGCGATACCGTCCCAGTTAGCGCCCGAAGCTTTTACATCAGACAAATCTGCACTTGCGTTTCTTTGTGAATGGACGGGATTCTGGTTCGGACCGGACCACCAGACACGGTCGCGGATAAAGGTCATCCATTGATAGGCATTGTCAGCTCTGCGATTGGTGTCCTGTCCGCCAAACTCTTCATCCAGCGCATTATGTGTGAAATCTGCTCCCAACGTTGCGATACTGTTCATCGGCTGCCCGTTATCACCGATATTCAGACGAAGATCGTATTTTTGCTTCCATCTGCCAAAGTCACCGTTCCCGCCCTCAATACCAGTAAAAACGGTCTTAAGAGGGTCCAGACCCAATTGCTTGGCATGGTCGCGGGAGCTTTTCAGCTTCGCTTTGTCCCACCAATAATTCAGAAAAATAGAATCGGACACCTGTCCGTATTGCTTGTCTTTGACAAACGGGCTGTTCACGGCATTAAACTCATTTTGATAAGCAATTTTACCAGTTTCGTTTACGGTGGAGTCGTACCATTGCACATACATGCCCTGATCCCGCAAGTATTTCATAAACTGTTTGTAACGGGGGATGTCCTCCGTAGCTACGCCTTTTGAAGCTTCCTCCTGGTTGATGAAGTAGCCGTCATAGCCATAATATTTCGCCATTTCGATCAATTTTTTGGCTACCGGAAATCCACCCTGAGCATCCTGCACGAGCATTTGCTTATACGTTTGCGGTCCACGGTCATTATCCGAGAAAAAAATACAGGCGATGGAGAGAACGCCGTTCTTATGCGCCGCATTCGTATAGCCCGGATTTGGAATGTTCAGAATGCCGAACTCGAACCATTTTTCCGTCCAATCCTTTTGGGGATCGTACAGCTCTTCGGGTACATGGGCGGTAGGCATGCCATGCCAGTAGCCGTAATAGTCGGTATATTGCCAGTAATTGAACAAATATTGACTGAATTTATTGGTATAGGGATAGCTATCGAAAAAAGCGTTTCCATAATCGCCGCTGAGTGTAAACATTTGCGTGTCAGGGATTAAAGCAGGGTGAGCCTGAGTGGCTGCAAAGGAGCTGTTTCGTTGTTGCAATGGGACACGGGCGCGAAGCATATCTCCATAGACATCTTGGGTAGGAGTCCAGTCCAAAATATGTGAGCTGGCGTACCCATGCTGATAAGGCTGATTCGGCCCTTTGGCGCTTTCTCCTTCATACGGGAGGGTATCGCCTGCATAAACGGATGGAGAGAGTGTTTGGCTTAACAGAACGGAAGTCAAAACCAGAGCAGTCCATTTTAAAGCGAACTTGTGCACCTTGTTGCGTTTCATAGCTCATCCCCCTAACGAGTATTTATCCCCCTAAAGATAATCAATAAGATTGTTTTTAAATAGAGGCTAAATTAAAGATATGACGTTTAAATTAAAGAAAATCATGCTTTTTATGAATGCGCTTACTTATTACCTGCGGAGGACATGGTATACTTTATTTACGCATGAACGATTCTGGAGGGTTTATAGCATGAAAAGGGGCAAGAGATACATAGCTTATTTTAAAAATAACATGTTCCTGAGGATACTACTGTTGTTCTCCTGTATTGCCATTTTGTCGATTATTACGATTGCATATGTCACGTATGTATCCATTTCGCAATCTATTGTTCGACGGGAACTGGATACCCAGAAAGCAGCGATGGAAAGCGTTGATCGCTATATCCATCTCCGGCATGAATCCGTCCAGAACATGGTGCGAGACATGTACCGGAATGAGGCGCTCTCGATGAATGTTTCCTTTTTTATGGATCACGCGTATTCCGAATATGTACAGCACCGCATGGACGAAATGTACATGGAGAGTCATGATTATTCAACAGATGTACTCACCTATTTTAAAAATTGGCTGGATGAAAATAGAGATATCAGCAATTTGATTCTGTACAGTGCCGACCAGCAATATTTGTCCACTTTCAATGAGAACAAGCAATTCAAACAATTTCCGGTGCATGTGGCGCGTTCCTTTGTACCGGATGTGATGGCTGCCGAAAGCAAAAGCGTCTCTGCTCCGAATTACTGGATTCGGAAGGCGGTCGATCAGTGGAGCCCCTCGTTATATTCGTTACAAGTCCCCATTAACAATAAGCAAACACTCAAAAATACGGGTCAGCTTCTGGTGTTTCTAAATTCTAAAAATATTTCCAATGCACTTACCAGCTACGGGAACAATCTGAAGGGAGAAATTATCGTTCTGTCCACCCATGGAACGGTTCTGTTCGATTCAAGAAATAACTATTACGGAAAAACGTACCCTTATGTCGAAGTGACCCGATCGTTATATGACGATGTGGACTCCGATGTTGGGATCATTCAGGCGAAGCAAAATATGTACATTAACAAGCTGATTTCTCCAGACGAAGGGTATGTCGTGATTGGGGCAGTCCCTAATGAGGAAATGGCGGAATCGTACCGGGGTATCCGTAATACGATTTTGACAATCAGTGTCGTTTGTATTCTGTTTGCTGTGCTGTTCCCTGCCTTCTTCGTCATTAATTTTGCAAAACGAACGAATCGGATTATTAAATTCACTCGTCAGGTGAAAAATGGCGACCTTACAGCTCGCATCCAAGACCCCCAAGAGGATGAGCTGGGACAAATTTCTCGAAGCTTCAACGATATGCTGGACGAACTTAATCTATATATCGAACGGGTGTATAAAGCAGAGATCAAGCAGAAGCAAACGGAGCTTGTGGCCTTACAGGCACGTATTCATCCCCATTTTTTGTATAATACGCTTGAAGTGATCCGCATGCGGGCGATTTCCCAGGGAGCCAAGGATGTAGGAGAAATGATTTACAGCTTATCGGTGTTGTTCAAAAGCCTGGTTCAGCAGAAAAAAATATACACGCTTAAAGATGAATTGGAGGCTTGCAGATTATATCTTGAGTTGTTCAGAATACGCTACAAGGAAAGGTTCGATTACACAATTACGGTCGACCCCGAGCTGTATCCCCGTTCTGTCATGAAGCTGATGCTTCAACCGATCATTGAGAATTATATCGTTCATGGTATCCAAAGCGACCGGAATGATAATGTGCTGACCATTGATGTGCGGGAAGTGGGGGAGGTTCTGCTGGTTGAGATCCGCGACAATGGAAAGGGCATTGAAGGGGAGCGTTTGAAAGAGATTCTAGCGGAACTGGAGCGTTCGGAAGAAAACGGACAAATGTTTGGACTACGCAGTGTGCACACCCGACTTCGATTTTTATACGGAGCCGATTACGGGATTGAACTGGAGAGCCTCATTGGTGAGGGAACGACGATTCGGGTACGATGCCCCAACAGGGAAGGGATGGATGCCATATATGTATAAAGTATTTATTGTCGACGATGAGCCTTTTATCATTGAGGGACTATACGATATTGTGGATTGGACCTCTTTTGGACTAGAAATTGTCGGACATGCGGAAAATGGATACTTGGCGATGGAAGCGCTGGCCTCCAGACCCGTGGACGTACTGATTACGGACATCTCCATGCCAACGATGAATGGTCTCAGTCTGATTCATGAGGCGAGAAAGCTGCATGCTGACTTGAAGGTGATTATTTTGAGCGGATTTAATGAATTTGATTACTTGAAGGAAGGCATGAAGCTCGGCATCGAAAATTATCTTCTGAAGCCGATTAATGTGGAGGAACTGGAGTCCACTTTATACAATACAACGGAGAAGCTGGACAGGTCCCGATTGGATCAACGATATGAGACATTCGGGGTACAGGTTCTCAAGGAAAATACGTTGTACCGTTGGCTGACAGGGCAGATTGCGCCTACAGAATTTCAGGAACGTGCCGAATTGATAGGTTTTTCGTTAAATATCCCCTTCATGGGGGTAGCCGTGTTGCGGACCGAGAGGGATTCGGCAGGAATGCATAAACGGTTAAGGCAGTACATTCAACACCAGCCCGATTTAACATTGTTTCGCGATGTTGATGCGGATAGTGTAATCATTGCTGCACTCTCGAATCACGATGAGGGCAGACAGGACTTGATGACGCTGTTGGAGGATTTTTCTGTTCAGTGGTCAACGAGCGGGGAAGAAACGGTTTATATCGGGATAGGCAGCGCCGGTTCGCTTGCTGCTGCTCCACACAGCTACAATGAAGCTAAAAAATCACTGGAATATTTCATGATATATAGTGACCGCCGGATTATTGACTATATGATGCTGGAAGAGGGCGAGGGCAACGCTGGCGAGACTTGTTCCATCGACTGGAAGGATTATGCGAAGCTAATTATAGCAAGAGACCTGGATGCGCTTACCGCACGGATTCAGAGTGATTTTGAGCAAATCCAGCATCTTGAAAGTGTTACCCCGGATGAACTGCGGAATGTGGCGCTGGAGCTGGTGATCCGGTTCAAGATGGAGCTGGAGAGCATCAAGCATTCCAATGAGTCGGAACGGTTTCAGCAGGGGCTTCACCAGATAAAGTGCTGTACCACATTGGCAGAGCTGGTGAGTGCGCTTCAGGATGTGGCGGCAGAGACGGTGAATTCATTGCTGCAAGATATGAAAAACCCCATCGTAAGTCAGGTGCTGTCCTATATCCATGTTCATTATGCCAAGGAGCTATCATTAAAAGTATTAGGATTCCAGTACCATCTTCATCCCGTTTATCTCGGTCAGTTGTTTCATAAGGAAACGGGTGAAACCTTTGCTGAATATATCAATCAGTACCGAATTAATAAGGCCAAGGAGCAGCTTAAAAACACGAATCTCAAGGTACATGAAATTGCGCGGAACGTAGGATATTGGGAAACGGGATATTTTTATAAGCAGTTCAGGAAATA
Organism: Paenibacillus terrae HPL-003; assembly: GCF_000235585.1. GTDB lineage: Bacteria > Bacillota > Bacilli > Paenibacillales > Paenibacillaceae > Paenibacillus > Paenibacillus terrae_B. Next base: position 696,824 of record NC_016641.1, on the reverse strand, counting down.
TGTGGGTATTTCCCCGACAGACTATAAGGGATTGGGATAAATACCAGGTGTACATGGATTTCTTTAATTTGTACCTTGGTTTATTAAGTTTATCTTCTTTTTGAAAGTGCTTTCATTAGTTAAGGTTAACGTAGTTAAACAGAAATGAATGAAACGACAGGGTCAAAGTCCATTTCATAAGGGAGGATCATAGATGGGTAAAAGCAAAATAAGCTACTCGTTTGTTCTGGTGATGTGTATGGTATTGACGCTTATTCTTAGTGCTTGTGGAGGAAGCAGCGGTGGCGGGGAAACGACAAATGAGGGAGCGGAAAAGCCGGTAGAGCTGATCTGGTATACCATTGGTACACCTCAAAAAGATGTAGATCGGGTGATGGAAGAGGTTAGCAAGTACACCCAAAAGAAAATAAACGCCACGATCAAAATGAAAATGGTCGATTGGGGCGACTACCCGCAAAAAATGCAGGTGAATGTGGCTTCGGGAGAGCCAATGGATATTGTATTTACGGCTTCCGGTGGCTTTGATTATGTACAAAATGCTAGAAAGGGCGCATTCATGGAGCTGGACGACTTGCTTGACAAGTACGGTCAGGATCTTAAAAAGACGATTGATCCTGCGTTTCTGGAAGGCTCCAAGGTGGATGGGCATCATTATGGCATTCCTGCCAACAAGGAGCTTCCGCAGCAAGAGGTATGGCGGTTCAATAAAAAATTGCTGACCCAATACAAGCTGGACCTTTCAAAGGTTCGCTCGCTGGATAGTCTGGAGCCTCTGCTCAAAACGATTAAAGAAAACGAACCCGGCGTAACGGCGTTCGGCATGGACAAAAACTATGTTCCCTATGTTCCATATGACTACATCATTCAAAACCTGCCGATGGCTGTCAAACTGGATACCACGGATTATAAGATCGTAAACATCTTGGAAACGGCCGAAATGAAGCAGGCGCTAACGACGATGCATAAGTACTACAAGGCCGGATACGTATCACCGGAAGCGGCAACTACAGGCTCGACCAATGATTTAACAACGTCCGGAAATTGGCTTCTGGATCGTGCGCAAACTCAACCGCTAGCCGATAATCTATGGTCTGCAAGCTACGGATACCCGGTGATATCGACACCTGCCAGTGACCCGATTGTGACCAATACGTCTGTACAGGGCTCCATTATGGCGATTTCGGCTAACTCGGCAAACCCTGAAAAGGCGATGCAGTTCCTGAACCTGCTGAATACAGATCCGGTATTACGTAACATGGTTGATTCCGGTATTGAAGGAGTGCATTACAAAAAAACAGACGGCCAGTACATCGAAAATCTGGCTGATTCCAAAAACTACGACATGCCTTCGTACTCACTCGGCAACAATATGCTGCTATATCTGAATCCGAATGATCCGGCTGACAAATGGGAGCAATTAAAGAAGTTCAACTCGGAAGGAAAAAACTCTCCAATCCTGAGCTTCAACTTTGACAGCAGTAAAGTATCTACGGAGATGGCAGCGATTCAGAATGTCAAAGAGCAATTTTGGGCTTCGCTGATGACAGGCACGCTGGACCCGGAAACGAATCTCCCGAAAGTGATTGAGAAATTCAAGCAGGCTGGCCTGGATAAGGTGATGGCGGAAGCGCAATCCCAGCTTGATGCCTGGAAGGCACAAAACAGCAAATAATACTTTAGGTCGTGAAATATAAGAAAGATCGGGCGGGTGTAAGTTACGCCCGGTCTTTTTCCAATAGCTATTTTAGCTGCTTTTCTCATTACAGATTGGGAGGGGAAACCTATTGGCCGCATTTTTCAGAAATGTGATTAAAAACAAAGTTATGCTGTTCATGGTGCTGCCCGGCGCTATCTGGTTCTTCTTCTTTTCGTATCTGCCGCTTGTCGGTACAGTGACTGCTTTCAAGCAATATCGTTTTAACAGGGAAGGATTCTGGGCCAGTATTTACACGAGCAAGTGGGTGGGCTGGGATAACTTCAAGTTTCTGTTCAATAACAATGATGCCTATGTCATCACGCGAAATACCCTTTTGTATAACCTAGTCTTTATTATTCTTGGACTTGTGTTTTCGGTAGCTATGGCTATTCTGCTCTCCGAGCTGATTAATAAACGATTGGCGAAGCTGTACCAGACAGGCATGTTTCTCCCATATTTCCTGTCATGGGTCATTGTGGGCTACTTTGCTTTCAGCTTTCTGAGCATGGATCGGGGGATGCTGAATCAAATTCTCGCAGGGTTTGGCATCGAGCCGATTCAGTGGTATTCAGAGGCCGCTTATTGGCCGTATATCTTGATTCTGGTCAGTCTATGGAAGGCGATCGGCTATAACAGCGTCGTTTATCTGGCTTCGATTTTGGGGATCGACAAATCCTTGTATGAAGCAGCCATGATAGATGGAGCCAGCAAGTGGCAGCAAATTCGTAATGTGACGCTCCCTCTGCTCTCGCCGATCATTATCATTATGACGCTGCTTGCAGTCGGACGGATTTTTTATGCGGATTTTGGTTTATTCTATCAGGTTCCGAGAGATTCGGGCACTTTGTATTCGGTAACGAATGTCATCGACACCTATGTATACCGTGGGCTAAAAACAACGGGGGAAATCGGGATGAGCACAGCCGCAGGTTTGTATCAGTCAGTGGTTGGCTTTGTTCTGGTCATCTTATCCAATTATGTTGTGCGAAAAATAGATAAAGACAGCGCTTTGTTCTAAAAAAGAGGAGAGGGGTGTGGACTGTGGCTTCTGAAAAGGAAAGAAAAAAACGGGATTTCCATCATATTTCACGGGGCTGGAATGCTGTTCTGAATGTGATAGCAGGGGTATTCGCGTTCCTATGCGTATTTCCCTTTTTGTTCGTCGTCATTATTTCCTTAACCGATGAGAAAACGCTGGCGCGGGACGGATATCGGTTGCTCCCGGCTCAATGGAGTCTGGAGGCCTACCGCTTCATTTTTCGTACCAGTGATACGTTACTGCGCTCCTATGGGGTGACGATTGCTGTAACGGTCATCGGTACGGTGATCAGTCTCATTCTCATTTCGTTATATGCGTACGCCATTTCACGAAAGAGCTTCCGTTACCGGAGATTTTTTTCCATTTTTGCGATTTTAACCATGCTCTTTAATGGCGGAATGATCCCGACCTATATGGTCGTTTCCCAATTGCTCGGGCTTAAGGATACGATTTGGGCTTTGATTTTGCCGCTGGCTATGAATGCCTTTTATATTATGATCCTACGCACGTTTTATAGCACCAGCGTGCCAGATGCCATCGTTGAATCAGCCAAAATAGACGGAGCAGGCGAGTTTTACACCTTTTTAAAAATCGTGCTTCCGCTCTCTCTGCCCGGACTTGCGACCATTGGCTTATTCAGCACGCTCGGTTACTGGAACGACTGGTTTAATGCCCTGCTGTATATTGACAATCCCAATCTGGTACCACTTCAGTCCATGCTGATGCGGATTGAATCCAGTATTCAGTTCATTCAGCAAAATTCGCAAAACAGCTCTATGAGTCTGGCCGCGCTTCAATCTATCCCGCAGGATACTTCGCGGATGGCGATGGTGGTGCTGGCGACGCTGCCTATTATATTCGCTTATCCCTTCTTCCAGCGTTACTTCGTGCAGGGGCTTACGGTTGGGGCTGTGAAGGAATAGCAGGAAAGGAGAGGACATGAACATGTTGATTTATAAAGATAAAAGCAAACCGATCAAAGAACGGGTGGAGCACTTAATCGGTTTGATGACGATAGAGGAAAAGGTAGGTCAGCTTGTGCAGCCATTCGGCTGGCAAGTGTATGAGTACGCAGACGGGGAATTGTCCCTGCATCAGTCTTTCAAGCAGCAGGTACAAAGTGGGGGAGTCGGCTCCTTATACGGAGTGCTTCGGGCTGATCCGTGGACCGGGGTGACCTTGGAGAACGGGTTATCCGCCAAACAGGGAGCTGAGGCCGTGAACCTGATTCAACGCTATGCGGTAGAGCATTCCCGGCTGGGCATCCCGATTCTAATCGGCGAGGAATGCTCCCATGGGCATATGGCGATAGACGGCACTGTGTTTCCGGTTCCGCTGTCCATTGGCAGTACGTGGAATGTCGACCTGTACCGTGACATGTGCCGCGCTGTAGCGAGTGAAACCCGCGCTCAGGGCGGGGCGGTCACGTACTCGCCCGTGCTTGATGTTGTGCGTGATCCGCGCTGGGGACGCACAGAGGAATGCTTTGGCGAAGATCCTTATCTCATTGGTGAATTTGCTGTTGCCGCCGTGGAGGGGCTCCAGGGGGAAAGCTTACTCAGCGAACATAGCGTAGCCGCCACATTAAAGCATTTTGCAGGTTATGGCAGTTCAGAAGGCGGACGTAATGCCGGACCTGTGCATATGGGCTGGCGCGAGTTTTTGGAGGTCGATCTGTATCCATTCCAAAAAGCGGTGGAAGCAGGGGCGCAATCTGTTATGCCAGCTTATAACGAAATTGACGGGGTCCCGTGTACAGTGAATGCAGAGTTACTGGACGGTATTCTTCGTCAGACGTGGGGATTTGACGGTCTGATCATTACCGACTGTGGTGCGATTGAAATGTTGGCGAACGGACACGATGTGGCCGAGGATGGATCGGATGCCGCTGTGCAGGCGATTCGCGCAGGGATTGATATGGAAATGTCCGGCGAAATGTTCGGAAGTCATCTGGTCGAGGCGGTTCATGCTGGCAAGCTGGAGACGAGCGTGCTGGATCGGGCGGTTCGCAGGGTGCTCACGCTAAAATTCAGGTTGGGTCTGTTTGACAAACCGTATGTGGATGCGGAACGAGCGGAGCAGGTGATTGGTCAGACGGAGCATATTCGGTTGGCTCGTCAGCTTGCGACCGAAGGGATCGTGTTGCTTAAAAACGTCGATGGAACCCTCCCCCTTCCGAAAACCTCCAAGCGTATTGCGATCATCGGACCGAATGCGGATCAGGTCTACAATCAGTTGGGAGATTATACATCACCGCAGCCGAGATCCCGCGTGATAACTGTACTTGATGGTATCCGTGGCAAGCTGGGCAAGGATCAGGCTGGCGTTCTGTATGCACCTGGCTGTCGGATCAAGGGAGAGTCCCGGGAAGGCTTTGAAAACGCGCTGGCATGTGCCGCTGAGGTAGATACAGTGGTGATGGTGGTTGGAGGGTCCAGCGCCCGCGATTTCGGGGAAGGGACGATTGATCTCAAAACAGGGGCATCGAAGGTATCGGATCATGACTGGAACGATATGGAAAGCGGTGAAGGCATCGACCGGATGACGTTGGGTCTTGCGGGCGTACAGCTTCAACTCATGCAGGAAGTCTACAGGCTGGGAAAGGAACTTGTCGTCGTTTATATGAACGGACGACCGATTGCTGAGCCGTGGGTGGAGGAGCACGCACACGCCATTGTGGAAGCATGGTATCCGGGTCAGGAGGGGGGACATGCAATCGCGGACATTTTATTTGGGGATGTAAACCCTTCGGGACGTTTGACCCTCTCCATCCCTAAGCATGTCGGTCAGTTGCCGGTATATTACAATGGCAAGCGTTCCCGGGGCAAGCGGTATCTGGAGGACGATGCCGAGCCGCGCTATCCGTTTGGCTACGGTCTCAGCTACACGACATTTAGCTATGAAAGGCTTACATTAAGCGCCAACTCAATCCGAGCGGACGAATCTGTTACGGTTACAGTCGATGTAACCAACACGGGCGAACGGGAAGGGGCTGAGGTGGTACAGCTTTATATCTCGGACACGGTGAGTTCGGTGACCCGCCCAATCAGGGAGCTCAAGGGCTTTTGTAAAGTTGTATTAAAGCCAGGAGAAACACGGACAGTGGAGTTTGTTGTAGGCTCTGACAAGCTGCAATATATAGGGCGTGATCTAAAGTCAGTTGTTGAGGCAGGGCGATTTTCTATTGAAGTAGGCAGGCACTCCAAAGATACGCTGGGTGCTGAGTTGATCGTGCGGGAGGAAGAATGATGGAGCGTATCAGACGCTTGATTCGGGAATTGTCGGAATGCCAATGGCTGGAGAAGCTGGATTTTCGGAGTTGGAACATTACCCGCTCTACTTACCAAACACCAGGCCAATACGAAGATGTCGCTCCTTTATCGGAGGGACTGGACCTCAAGCGATTCCCAAGCAGCCAGGGAACAACTTATTTTTTTCGAACGCGGCTGGATGTACCGACAGCGTGGTTGCAGGAGCCTTTTGGATGGGTATTTGAGTCCGGGGGAGAAGGATTGCTGCGGGTCAATGGTGCTTCCTATCACGGGCTTGACCGCAATCATAGCTATGTCACGCTTAATCCGGAGGTCATCGGGCCTTCACCGGAATTGGAAATAGAGCTGTTTGATCCTGTGCCCGAACCCGTAGATCCGCTCAATCGGCAGGCTGTCATTCAACCTCCGATTTCTTCCATCACAAGCTATCTTGTACGCCCAAACAAGCCCGTACAGAGCCTGATGTATACCATTACCGTTGTCAGCGAAGCCGCTATACTGCTGCCTGAGGGCGATATCCGCAGAGTACGCTTGCTGAAAGCTCTGTATGGGGTGATGGATCGCTTTGCGAATCTGGAAGAAGACGCCATTCGAGAAGGAGAAGCGATCTCAGCGGCAGAAAAGGAACTGATTCGGCAGGTTCAGGAGATCGGAGGAAATGCGCAAGGTCTGGAGCACATGGTAGGACAGTCGCACATCGACATTGCCTGGCTGTGGCCTATGCGCGAGACCATACGGAAAACAAGCCGAACCTTCTCAACAGTGGATGCGTTGATGGACGAATACCCGGCATATCAATATGCGCAGAGCCAGCCGCTGCTGTTCTCTTTTGTAAAGGAAAATGATCCAGAGCTGTATGAACGGGTCAAAGCGAGAGTCGCCGAAGGACGATGGGAGCTGGTTGGAGGCATGTGGGTAGAGCCTGATTTGAATCTGCCCAGCGGCGAATCACTGATTCGTCAAATGCTGTATGGTCAGCATTTTTACCAACAGGAATTCGGCAAAACCTCCCATATCGAATGGCTGCCGGATACGTTCGGCTACTGTGCGTCCCTGCCGCAGATTTTAAAGCATGGGAAAATGGACTATTTTATGACGACCAAGCTGGGTTGGAACGATACGAATGTGTTTCCTTATGATTTGTTCTACTGGGTGGGCATCGACGGTACTTCGATGTTGTCCTATCTCAATCATGGTGTGAATGAAAATACACGACCACAGGACATTCATGACCATTGGCAGTCCTATCGTGAAAAATCAGCGCATCCCGAGCACATGTTGCTCTACGGGCATGGAGACGGCGGGGGCGGAGTTACTCGCGAAATGCTGGAATATATAGAGCGTTCTCCGCTGATGGTGGGACAGCCTGCGAGTCGGTACAGCACGGCAGAGCAATTTTTCGCAGGTATAGATCAAGCACATCCGAAGCTTCCCAAATGGCATGGTGATTTGTACCTTGAGCTTCATCGGGGAACCTACACGACTCATGCACGCAACAAGCGCAATAATCGAAAAGCGGAGGGAGTCTACCGCGAGGCAGAGCTGTGGAGCACATTGGCATTACCGAAGCTGGAGCCGGAGCAGGTGCAGGATATCCGTACGACTTTGCATGAGGGCTGGAAGCTGATTTTGTTGAATCAGTTCCACGATATTATTCCCGGCTCGGCGATTACCGAGGTTTACGGAACTTCGGATAAGGAGTATCAGCAAATTTTCAAATGGGGACATGAAGGGCTTCAACAGGGGATTACGACGCTGGCGACTCAGGTGAATACGGAAGGATCGAGGAAAGGAACGCCGTATCTTGTGTTTAACAGCCTAGGCTGGAGCCGTAGTGCTGTGATCCACATTGCTACGGAATCGACAGAGGGATTGTGTGTTTATGACTACGCTAATGATGAAGCCGAGCGGCTGGACACCGATGTGGAGGAAGGCGGCATTTCGGTGCGTATTCCAGACATTCCTGCACTGGGCTACAAAACGATTTGGTTGGAGCGAGACCAGTCTGGAGCAGGTGAGCAGTCCGAAATAGCTGTGATATCTGGATCGCTGGAGGATCGCTGGGAAACGGCATTGTATAAGGTGCAATTTAACGAGCGGGGCGAAATGATTCGTCTGCTGGATAAAGGGGCAAACCGTGAAATCGTGAAGCAAGGGGAACGAGCAAACCGTTTTCATTTTTTTCATGACCGTCCGACGCTGTGGGATGCATGGGATTTGGATGACCGCTATGAGGAACAGATAGCAGGTAAAGCCGAGTTGCTGGAAAAACAAGTAGTGCTCCAGGGGAAAACGAAGGATGTGTTGCGCTTCCGATGGCGAATCCATCAATCTGAAATTACACAGGATGTGATCTTTTATCATCACGAGCGGCGAATTGATTTCAAGACGCATGTGAGCTGGAATGAAACGCACAAACTGCTAAAAGTAGGCTTTCCTGTAGATGTGGTTACGGACAAAGCAACTTATGAAATTCCGTTTGGCACTCTGGAGCGGCCGACACATCGGAATACGAGCTGGGAGCAGGCGCAGTACGAAGTGTGCGGACACCGATTTGCGGATGTTTCCGAGCACGGGTATGGCGTGAGCCTGCTCAATGATTGCAAATATGGCTACGACATTCAAGACAGCACTATTCGTCTATCTCTGCTGCGTGCACCCAAATGGCCGGATAAAGATGCCGATCTGGGCGAGCATGATTTTACGTATTCGCTATATCCGCATGAGGGGGACTGGCGCAGTGCCCATACCCTGCGTCATGCGGCTGAGCTGAACCATGATATACCTGTTGTGCAGAAGAAACAGCACAGCGCCGGAGTGCTGCCAAGCAGCGGATCGTTCATCAGCTTTGATAGCCGTCACGTAGTGCTGGATACGATAAAGCCGACCGAAGACGGGCTGGGAACGGTTCTTCGTTTGTACGAATCCTCCGGAGGACGGGAGACGATCAAGCTGAACTGGCCTTACACATTCAATGCAGCCTACTTGTCGAATGCGCTGGAGGAACTTGTGCAGCCGCTTGAGCTGGAAGGTAGCTGTCTTACGTTGCCTTTTACACCTTATGAAATTAAAACGATACGTTTGCAATAGATATGATAAAGGAGCGAGAAAGCTATTGGAACAATTCAGACTTCCCAAAATACCGATGCACGACCTTGAGATGCCGCAGGCTGTTCAGGACATACTCAAGGAAGCGGAGCAGGCACTGGCTGACAGGCCGAAGTTGCTGCGGCTGTTTAAAAACTGTTTTCCGAATTCGCTGGAGACGACGACCAAGCTAATGGATGACGGGACGACGTTTCTCATTACCGGTGATATTCCGGCTCTTTGGCTACGGGATTCCGTGGAGCAGGTCATTCATTATGTGCCATTAGCCAAGAAGGATGCTGATTTACAGCGTATCATTGGTGGTCTAATCAAGCGTCATATTCATTATGTCCTCATAGACCCGTATGCGAATGCGTTCAATGAGACGGCGAATGACTGGCATTGGAATGCGGCCGATGAGACGGAGATGTCGCCATGGGTGTGGGAACGAAAATTTGAGATCGACTCGCTTTGTTTTGTGATCCGGTTGGCTTATATGTACTGGAAGGAAACGGAGCTTACCGATATTTTTGATTCCAAATTCAAGACAGCTCTACGTAAAATTGTGGATGTGTTCAAAACGGAGCAGCGTCATCAAGAGCAGTCTGTATATCGGTTTACGCGTAATAACGGCATTCCCACCGACTCCTTGCGCAATCAGGGACTCGGTATGCCTGTGAATTATACAGGGATGATTTGGTCAGGCTTCCGTTCCAGTGATGATGCTTGCGATTTTCACTACAATATACCCGGCAATATGTTTGCGGTGGTAGCCTTACGGCAAATGCAGGAGTTTGCGGAGTGGGTATTTCGTGACATGGACTTTCTGAACGAGCTGAAGGAGCTGGAGGCCGAGGTGGAGCATGGTATTCGCTTGTACGGCATTTACCGCCACCCGGTATTCGGGCCTATTTATGCTTATGAAACCGATGGGTTTGGCAACTACTGCCTGATGGATGACGCGGGTACGCCGGGACTGATGTCTATTCCGTATTTGGGCTATACGACGGCGAACGATCCCATTTATCAAAATACGAGACGCTTTGCTTTAAGCAAGGAGAATCCGTTTTACTTTGAAGGCAAGGCGGCCAAAGGTATAGGAAGCCCGCACACTCTGCCGGGTTACATCTGGCATATGGCCCTGTCTATGCAAGGATTAACGGCCCAGACCGCAGAAGAGAGGCTGGAAATGATCCGGATGCTGGAAGCGACCGATGGGGATACCGGATACATGCATGAAGGCTTTTATGCCAATGATCCCACGGTTTTTACGAGAAAATGGTTCGCTTGGTCCAACAGTCTGTTTGCCCAGCTTGTGTATAAGGCTATGAAGGATGGCTTGTTATGAATAAAACCACAGTAAGCCCATCTATCGTTATTTTCAGTGAGCAAGGTTTCCCCGCTGTAGGGGGCCTGTTGCCAGATGGAGCATTTCAGGGAGTTGCAGATGTGATGGTCGTACGAGCCGATGAACTGGCTGAAACGCTAAAGCATATGGAAAACGGATGTTTTGTCAATCTGCATGCACCGTATTTCCCAAAATCCGCCTGGACCGAAATCGTGGCATTTCTCCACAGGGGAGGAGGGCTGCTTAACGTCGGGGGAGCACCCTTTAAGCATCCAGTCCGCGATCCAGCAGATGGGCATGGAGACTGGGTAATCGAGACTGGGCAGACTGCATATCATCAGGAGCTGCATATTCATGAGGTGCTGCGAGTAGATGCATCGAAGGTGGCTTCTCTGATCGCATCGGAGGATATTCCCGTGCTGCGTGGTCAGGAGTCGCTATTTCAGGTGGCGGATACGTGGAATCTTGTTCCGCATACAACCAAAAGCAGCGATCTGCCGCACCAGATGGGCTCTGCCGGGCCAATGAATACGCAAATTTATCCTTTGCTCAAGGGCGTCAGTAAGGACGGACGGGACATTGCCGCCCCGGTGGTGCTATGGGAGCATGCCCGAGGCCCGTTTGCCGGAGCGCGCTGGATGTTCGTCCATTTGCCGTTGGTGGCTTCCTTTTGGGAAAAAGGTGGTGAACGGTTGCTTGCACAATGGGCGCATTTCTGCGCCAAGGGGACGACGGAACTATCTCTCAAGCCGAACTATGCGGCTTATGAGCCTGGAGAACGCGCCATACTGACGCTTCAAACCCAAAGATTACAACGAGGAGGAGCCACGCACAGGGATCACGAGATATGGAGCTTTGACCTGACGGTGGAGCAAGTATTGGATGACGGCAGTCCGCAGGTATGGAACCAGCGTTTGCAGAGTGAGGTTAGCAGAGAACAGGACTTTGTACGTATCCCCCTTACATTCTCCATCCAAAGCGGGTTGTATCGAGTCATTTGCCGGGCCGAGTCACCGGATGGAGAAGTGCGTATGTTGAGGCAGGGCTTTTGGGGGCAGGATGCTGGATTGCTGGCCGAAGGACAGATCATGACACGCAGCCGGGATTATTTTATAAAGGATGGGCGTCCATTGCCTGTTGTCGGCATGACCTATATGACCTCAGATGTGGCACGGAAATTTTTGTTTTTGCCTAACGCAGCCGTATGGGATCGGGATATGGCCCAGATGGCTAAGGCGGGTATCAACTGGATTCGCACAGGGATATGGACGGCTTATCGCAATATGATGCAGATAGACGGACACGCTTCGGAAGAGGCGCTTCGTGCGATTGATGCTTTTCTGCTGACAGCTAAAAGGCATGGCTTGCAGGTGACGTTCACGTTTTTTTCTTTTACGCCGGAAACGTGGGAAGGGGTTAACCCTTATCTTGATCCACAAAGTGTGGAAGCACAAAAGCGTTTCATCCGCAGTATTGTCAGTCGTCACACGGATACGACCCATGTGGATTGGGATCTGATTAACGAGCCTTCCATGTTTGATCCGTCACGCATTTTCGCGGATGGTCCGCGTTCTGCGAGGGACTCATTAGAGCAGGAGGCGTTCAGCACGTGGTTGAAGCAACGGCACGGCAGTATTGAGGCCTTGCAGGAAGCATGGAACATGACGCCACAGCAGCTTTACAGTTTTGCTTCTGCCACGATTCCTGAGCCGGGGGATATAAACTTCGATGTTCAGGATATGCATCAGGCCAAAAAGGGAGCCAAATGGCTGGATTATTGCCTGTTTTCGATGGATATGCATAATGTGTGGGCCGAGCAATTGGCGACTTCGATCAGGGAGATTTGCCCTGGACATCTGGTAACCGTAGGTCAGGACGAGGCGCTAGGCGCGCAGCGGCCATCTCCGTTTTTTTATGAGGCTGTGGTGGATTATACGACGGTGCATTCATGGTGGCTCAATGATTATTTGGTGTGGGACGGTATTTTTGCCAAAACACCAGATAAACCGAATCTCGTGCAGGAAACCGGAATTATGTATGTTGAAACGCCGGATGGTCGTGCCAAGCGTTCAGAGGCGGAGCTGCGCGACATGCTGGAGCGCAAGTATGCGTATGCCTTTTCGACTGGCGGAGCGGGTGCGATTCATTGGATCTGGAATACGAACTTTTACATGGATAATGCCAATGAATCGCACATCGGGGCGCTACGTGCGGACGGGACCGAGAAGCCGGAGGCAGAGGTGTCTTACGATTTTGGGCGTTTTATGAATGATATTCGCGATCTGTTTACAGACCGGAAGCTGGAGGAAACGGTTGTCGTATTCCCGTACTCCAATGATTTCTCCAACCGATCACTTGCTTTTGATGCCACGACACGGCTTACCCGGGTGATGTCCTATGATCTCAAGCAGCCGTTCCGTGCCGTCTCCGAGTATCATCTGGACTCGCTCAAGCGGCAGATACCGAAACTGATTATGATCCCTAGCGCACACAATTTTGATAGTGCATCGCTGGAACATCTTCTGGAAATGGTGCGATCCTTCGGTGTGACTTTATTAGTCACCGGACCGTTGGGCCTTGATCCTTACTGGAAAGTGAGCGACCGGGTCGATGATATTATTGGGCAGCGTATGCTGGGGAACGTTCAACGGGAGGAACTGCTGAGTCTGGAGGGTCAAACGTTCCCTGTCTCATTCGGTCATCGACGGATCGCTGAGCTTGCTAAGGAGGGACAACTGTCACCAAAAGCGGATGGAGCTATGGGGGATGAGGTCGTGAACCTGTCGCTGGGTAAGGGACGTTTGATCTGGAGTCCGCTTCCACTGGAGTTGAATGGCAGGGATGAGCCGATTATTGAGCTGTATCGTTACGCCCTCACTGCCGCCGGGGTGGAGCGAGAGCTGGATTGGATAGATGGTGGTGATCAGCCGGGACTATATGGACGTAAGCTCCACTTTGAGAACGGAGGATTGTATATTTTCGTATCAGAGTTTTCCCAGGATACCCCGGTGCGTATTCGGGATAAGGCGACAGGAATATCCTACGCTTTTCTGTTGCCAAGGAGTCGTTCTGTCTTGTTTGCTGTGGATCGAGAAGGACAGTTGCTTGCGGTATATCGTCCCGAGAACGTGAATATTGAAGTGATGCAGTGAACGGATGGCAGGTCATGACATATGGTGGGGAGATATATGATGAGCGAGCATGTGGATGAACAAATCAACAATCAAGCTATAGGCGGGGAAGCGGGCGAATACACGGATATCAAGACGACAGCACATATTATTTCTCATACCCACTGGGATCGGGAGTGGTATTTGCCTTACGAGAAGCACCATATGCGTCTGATTAGCCTGATGGACTCGCTGCTGGACAAACTGGAGCAGGACCCGGATTATAAAAGTTTTTACCTGGACGGGCAGACGATCATTTTGGATGATTATCTACAGGTTCGCCCTGAGCATAAGGAACGGTTGGAGCAGCAGATTCGGAATGGTCGTATTTTTATCGGACCCTGGTACATTTTGCAGGATGCTTTTCTGACCAGCGGTGAAGCCAATGTACGGAATATGCAGATCGGGCACCGTGACGCCCAGCGCTACGGCGATCCGTCCAAGATCGGATACTTCCCCGATACGTTCGGTCTGGTTGGGCAGACTCCGCAGCTGATGCTACAGTCGGGGATTACGAATGTTTTTTTCGGACGGGGCGTAAAGCCGACCGGGTTTAACAATACGGTGTTGGATGGCGGCTACGAGTCTTCCTTTTCGGAACTGTTATGGATAGGGCCGGATGGTTCGGAGGTGCTTGGTATTTTATTCGCCAACTGGTATTCCAACGGCAACGAGGTGCCGGCTGATGAGGCGGGAGCCAAGGCGTATTGGGAGCGTAAACTCGATGATGCGCAAAAATATGCTTCAACTGGCGAGCTGCTGTTCATGAACGGATGTGATCATCAGCCTGTACAGCTTGATTTGCCGGAAGCGATCCGTACGGCACAGAAGCTTTATCCAGATATCGAGTTTGTTCATTCCAATTTCAACGATTATCTGTCCTCTCTGAAACAGGCTTCCCAAAGGCAGCTCTCGTCTGTAAAGGGAGAGTTTCGTAGTCAGCGCACGGACGGCTGGGGAACGCTGGTGAATACGGCTTCCGCTCGGGTGTATTTGAAACAGATGAACCAGTTGGGACAAGTGATACTGGAAAAAGTGGCTGAGCCGCTTGCCACTTTCGCGCATCTGTTGGGGCAGGCTTATCCTCACCATCTATTCACCTATGCCTGGAAAACACTGATGCAGAATCATCCGCATGACAGTATTTGCGGTTGTAGTGTGGACGAGGTACACCGTGAGATGGTGACCCGCTTTGATAAGAGCCGACATGTGGCTGAGAGCATTGTGGATGAAAGCATAGAAGTCATTGCGCAAGCAGTGGATACGACGGGCTTCAGTCGCTATGGAGAAGATGCGTTGCCGCTCGTTATTTTTAATACGTCAGGCTGGGAACGCAGTGGTGTAGTGTCGGCAGAACTGGAAGTGGTGCGTCTGTACTTCCGTGAAGGATACACGCTTGAGGAAGCCGCCCATCGGGTGAAGGAAGTGGATCTTTCCGGGCGCGTACTGGTGGACAGTGAGGGCCATCCGGTGGCATGTAAGGTAGAGGATCTCGGGCTACAGTTTGGTTATGATCTGCCGGATGACCGATTCCGCCAACCTTACATGTGTCGTCGAGTTCGCCTTACCTTTGAGGCTGAACGTGTGCCCCTGTTAGGCTTAAAAACTTATGCTTGGCTGAGAAGCACTGTCAAGCCTGAATACTCTTCACTTTTTCGCAGCAGTAGAAGCATGGAAAATGATCTGCTTCACGTTGAAATTGCGGATAACGGCTCTTTTACCCTGACGGATAAGCGTACAGGCCGCAGCTACAAAGACCTTGGCGTCTATGAAAATGTTGGTGATATCGGCAACGAGTATATGTTCAGGCAGCCCGAGGGAGAGCAGGCGCTGACTACCGAAGATTTGATCGCTGACATTCGCGTGCTTGAAGATACACCTTATCAGGCATCCGTGGAGATGATCCATCATTGGGAAATACCAGCCTCTGCGGATGAGACGCTGGAGCGGGAGCAGCGAGAGCTGGTTTATTATCCATACCGTCAGGCTCAGCGCTCCAGACAGACCGTTCCGCTAACTGTACGGACCGTCCTTTCTTTATCTCGGAACAGCAGCGGTGTTTCCATAGAAACCACCTTTAACAACCATGCCAAGGATCACCGACTTCGCGCTCTGTTTCCGACAGATCTAGACTGTGCAGAGCATCGGGTTGACTCTATGTTTGAAATTGCGATCAGGGACAATGAGCCCGCACCTGAGTGGGAAAATCCAAGCAACACACAGCATCAGCAGGTGTTTGTAGATGTAAGAGGGGAACAAGCCGGTCTGACCGTAGCCAATTTCGGATTGAACGAATATGAAGTGCTGCGGGATGGACGTAACACGATTGCAGTAACGCTGCTTCGCTCGGTCGGCGAGCTGGGTGACTGGGGATGGTTCCCGACGCCGGAAGCGCAATGTTTAGGTGAGCAAACCGCCCGTCTGGAGATTATTCCACATCACGGCGATGGTATTCAATCCGGTGCATATACAGCAGCCTATCAATACCCAATTCCTTGGATTGTAAAACAAACAGGGGTCCATGCGGGTAGTGTTGCTCCTGACTATGCGCCGTTGGATTGGAAAAGCGTGGAGCTTGCCTTTTCCTCTATGAAAATGAATGAGCTGTCGGGGGATGTGTTGTTACGCTGGTACAATATGAGTCATAGTGTAGCTGAGTTAACGATCAAGCCCGGGCAGCAGTATGATTTTTATAAAAGTAATATCCTTGAAGAACAAGGAGAAGGCATTGCGATGGATTCTTCTGATGAGTTACATCAGGCTGTAAAGCCGCATGAAATTATCACACTGGGTTTCAAAGTGAAGCCCCAACAATAAAGAGAAGAAGGCCATAGCAGCATGTACGTTCAGCCTCGATGATGAGTTATTTCATCGGGGCTTTTTACGACTTTTTTTTTACACAAGGCTCTTCCACAGAATATTCCTCCAGCACCGTTGTTTTATCACCATAAACCCTGTCTAAGTGTTCTTCCCCCCATAAGCAAAAACGATCAAGCAGATCTTTAAAATCCCATCCGTATTCACTAAGCTCATACTCTACTTTGGGTGGAACCTGGTTATAGATAATTCGGTGGATGATTTCGTCCTTTTCCAGCTCTCTAAGCTGTTGAGTAAGCACTTTTTGGGTGATTTTTGGAATGAGCTGACGAAGCTCATATGTACGTTTTCTGCCGCTGGTTAGATGATGCAGGATGATGGCTTTCCACTTTCCACCGATCACCTCCAAGGTTGCCTCGATCCCGAGCATATAGGTTTTGGCGTCGTTTTTCATAGGCTTTTCCTCTCTCTGATCTGTAGTATAAATTGCACTAAGGAACCTTAAAGTACCTACGGTACATTGAAGTGCGTACTTCACACCTTCATATATATCAACCATAATAGCATCTGTAGACAGGGTACACCAATCACGGGGAGAAAGAAGGTTACGGATAATATGAAAGTTCTATTGGTCGTTACGCATCCTAGAGAAGATTCACTTACCCTTGCGGTCATGAATCGTTTTGTAGAGGGATTGAAAGAGAATAAGCACGAGGTAGATATTTTGGACTTGGACCGGGACGGGTATAATCCGGTTTACAGCGCAGCAGATGAGTTGGATTGGAATTCACCTCATAAACAATATGCTCCTGAAACACGGAGAGAGATGGACAGAATTGCTGCTGCGGATGCTCTGGTCTTTGTGTTTCCTCTATGGTGGTACAGTGTTCCTTCCATGCTAAAAGGGTACCTGGATAAAGTGTGGAACATAGGTTTACTTGAGGAGTTCGCGACAAAACAGGTCTTGTGGCTGTGCTTGGCGGGAGGGACGAAAGAACATCTGATCAAGTATGAATACCACGATATGGTAACTAATTATTTGAATAAAGTTATTGGTGGTTACGCAAGAGTAAGAGAGTCCAAGGTTGAGTTCTTCTATGATACTTTGTCCGAATCGAAAGATTACATTGAAGGTCTGCTGGAGCACGCTTATCAATTAGGTCTGGCATATAAGTAAACCTGGGGAGCTATCCCAAAGCACCTTCAAAACCACTTTTATAGTGATTTCAAAGGTGCTTTTTATTTTAAGTATGAACTGGGGATAGCTACCCTTTTATTGGCTCGTGTATAGGCGCTGGCGGTCCTCCTTGTACAGATATCCCGCCAGGCGTGCTAGTTGGACCAACGGAATGAGTTGCCCCCATTCCAGGAGTATCGCCTGTAGCATTTTTGGCCAGCTTTTGCTTTTCCCACAGTGCTCTGGCTATAACCAGCATGGAGAGTACACCAACATATAGTAACAGTGATCCAAGTTCGGGAAGCATTTCTTGTAAAGGCGCACCACGCAGTCCCATCGTGCGCAGGAATTTGTACATCCATGCAAAAGGGAAGAAATCACCAATTTGGATCGCTAAAGGTGGAAACAATGATCTTGAGAGAACGGCTCCCGAGAGAACAAAAGCAGGCATGAGTACAATAACCATTCTGCCGATGGCTACTCCCGGATGTGCGGCTCCCCATGCTACCAGAATATTGAGACAAACCGTGCCGAATACATACAGAACAACCGGAATGACAAAGAGAACCGGATTGGCCTCGAAACGGCTGCCCCCAAACATTTTGAGTACTCCGAGAGAGAAGATTAAGCCTGCCGTCGAAAACAGCGTGTAAGGAAGAATACGCAGTAATATGTTGAACGGATTTTGAAGTTCGGCAGCCAGCCTTCTGGAAACCCTTAGTCTGGCGATAAGAGGCAAGCTGTTAATATTCAGCATCATAAAAGAGAACATACAGGTAAATGCAAGTACTGATGTATTCTGATAATCATTCGTTGGATTAAAGAGGGAACGTACTTCCAAAGCGATGCCATTTAGGGCTCCCTGGGCCTGTTCCGCGTTCATTCCGGTTTTCATGATAGCTGGAACGGATAGCCCCATATTCTCAGATACGCTGATTTCCTGCATGGCCGTGCGGATCAAAGTAATAGATTGGGCATTGGTGTTATCCAGAATCAGCCCCACACGACTGGAAAGGGAGCGATTGTGATTGGCCTCCAAGCCCTTCGGCAGAGAAATAACAGCCAAATATTTCTCGTGATAAA
The DNA here is from genome assembly GCF_000235585.1 of Paenibacillus terrae HPL-003. Lineage (GTDB taxonomy): Bacteria > Bacillota > Bacilli > Paenibacillales > Paenibacillaceae > Paenibacillus > Paenibacillus terrae_B. The sequence continues at coordinate 678,135 of NC_016641.1, read as the reverse complement.
AATATTGTTCAGGGTTGTCAGTGTATGAAACAACCTCAGCCACGTTCATATTAGGGGAGGCATCTATTTTCTGGATGAACTCACGGCTATAGGCTGTGTTATCTTGATCCACCACGACTACGTTAGCTTCGCTAATTTGGCTGCTTGGGAGTAGCAGTGAATATCCCAGCACTGCAATCAGCGGGAAAATGATAGCTATGATCGGATACTTGGAATGAACCAGGTACGTCCATTCATCACGAAGAGATTTCATCAGTATTCACCTCAACTGTCATACCCGGTAGCAAAGTAGACTCTTTTGGTACATATACACGTACTTGGAATGTAGCGGTATCCGCCTCACCTTTTTCACGAGACATTTTTACATTAGCGAATTGTGGTGCAGATGTAACATAGCGTACAATACCTTGCAAATCCTTATTTAGAGCCGAGATGTGGGTTTTAACTTCTTTATTGGCTTTAAATTTCCCCACTTGATCTTCGTTCACGTAGAGATCGTAATATAACTCGTTGGTTTCTAAAGTAATAACGGGAGACCCTTGTCCCACATTTTCGCCCACTTTGGTACTGATAGCAGTGATTTTACCATCCTGCGGTGCTTTTAACACCAGACGTTCTTTTTTGAGCATTAGCGTTTTAAGCTGAACTTCCTGGGTTTCCTTTTGTTGCTGTAGAAGATCAACGGCCAGCTTCTGATCTGCTAGCTGTTGACGACTTTGCTGAATGGTTTCCAGTTGTGTTTTGGAACGATCCACGGACAATTGGGCACCACGAATTTCTTCTGCTGCTTGTTTTACAGCAACAGATGCTTGTGTCGTTTGCTCTTTGGCTTGCATTCGTTCTTCCACGGTTGCGCCATTGAGCAGCTTTTGAAGAGACTCTTGTTGCTGACTCAACTGATTTTTAGCTAAAGTCAATGATGACTCGGCATCATCCAATGCAGCTTTGGATGCACTGCCTGCATCATATAGTGCTTTGTTACGATTGTAGTTCGTTTGGGCCGTCTGAACGCTTTTGGTTGCGGAGGCTACTGCAATTCGCTGTTGCTGAACATCCTCATGTCGAGCACCATCATTGACGTGCTTTTCCGCTGCTGTGGCTTGACGCTCAGCCGCTTCTGCCCGCTGCAATGCCGCCTGACTCTTACTTTGAGTTACTTGAGATTGCGCAATATCGAGCTGTGCCTGCTTCTCCTGAGTTACGGCTCGTGCATAACCTAAGTCAATCGATTTTTGCTGTTGGCTGATCTGTGTATTGAACTGGGCAATTTGTGATCGTAGTTGCTCAATTTGCAAATCTACATCTTTGGCGTCCAGAGTCATAAGGATAGTACCTTTTTTTACGGGAGTTTCCTCTTTTACTGGAATGCTGAGGACTTTTCCGCCTACTTGTTCAAAGGATACATGAATGCTGTCCGAATTCAGGGTTGTACCTTTAATAGATCGTGAAGCATTGACCTGGTCTTGTCCGTTGGTTTGAAGTAGAAAACCTCCGCCGATAAGACAGGCAATAGAAATTAGAGGAATGATGAGACTAGTGACTTGTGTGCGATTCATTTAGTAAATAGCTCCTTTAAGTGTATCAATTGGATTATGCAAAATGCTGACATAGAATAAATAATAGGGTATGTAGATATTATTTATTTTAAAATTAAAAAGTAACCCGGCTAACTAAATTGTAAATTTTAGAGTAATTATGGTTTCGCTTTTTTATATATTTCTTGTGCTTGGGGAATGCCGAGTTCTATTTTTTGCAGTAACGTCAGCAATAACTCTTTTTCATCGGTGGATAGGTGGCTCATCAGCTTGGAGGTGCTTGTAAAATGTACAGGTAGTAGCCGCTCCATCAATTCTGTCCCTTGATCAGTCAGTTTGACGATGCTCATACGACGGTCAGAAGGGTGACTTTGTCTAATGACAAAACCATCGCGCTCTAAGCGGTCAATGAGTCCGGTAACGGTGGGTTTGCTTATTCCCACTTTCTCCGCAAGCTCTGTAGCCATCAGTCCTGTATTCATGTTTCGGTACAAGAGAATTAATATCGAAAATTTTCCATGAGATATACCGAATTGTTCAAAGCCCTCAAAGCTGACTTTAAAAGTACTGGAGGATACGCGCATAAAGAATAGCATGGCTTCTGTGGCTCTGATATCAATCTCGGGAATACGCTTAGAAAATTCTTGAAGTGCTTCACGAGTGGGCAAATCCCGTAAATCAAAATCCATAGGGTTCTCCTTTCTGCTGGAAGTTATTACAATTCAAAATTTTGTTAGCTGGCTAATCATAATACAATAATATTTTAATTACAAGCTAAATTTTGATGAGCTTCTTTGTTTACGGAGTTTATAAAATTTTATCGGAAAGCGAAAGTTTAGCTGTGGGTTCAAGTCATTCCCTCGATTGATATTTACAATGAAGTGCTCGATAATAAAGTGGATATTGGAGTAGCTTGGGGATTCATTCGGAAGTGTTTTATCGTGTAGATAAGTATTTAAGTCCAGCCGCAAAGGCCTTCATTCAAAAAATGGAGACGTTTTTTAAAAATTGATATCCAAAGGGAGGAACCTTGAATGACAACAAAACTATACTACTCTGCTCCAAACCTTACGGAGTGGGAAACTCATATTACACGCAGCATGGAAAGAGATGGCGGATATTTTGTTATGCTGGAGGAAACGGCTTTTTATCCGCATGGCGGAGGTCAGCCGTGTGATACAGGAACGATTCAGGGCGTTCCGGTGGTGGATGTTTTTCTGGAAGAGGGCGATATTTGGCATCAGGTCGAATGTTTGCCGGAGGGTGAGAAGGTAGCTTGTACGTTGGATTGGGAGCGCAGATTTGATCATATGCAGCAGCATAGCGGACAGCATTTGTTGTCAGCGGTTTGTCTGGAACTGTTGGGCGCGCGTACAGAAAGCTTTCATTTGGGACAAGAGTACGCCACGATTGATGTAAACTGTTCTGAACTGACACCTGCGCAGTTATCTGCCATCGAACAGGAAGTAAATCGGCAAATCTATAGTAACCGCAGCATCAAAAGTTATGTTGTAACGAATGAGCAGTTGAAGGACATTCCACTTGTGAAAATGCCTAAAGTAACGGAGAATATCCGCATTGTCGAGATTGAAGGTATTGAATACAATGCTTGCGGCGGTACCCATGTCGGCCGAACCGGGGAAATTGGAATGATCAAATGTCTGAAATGGGAGAAGCAGAAGGGGCTGGCGAGAATCCATTTTAAATGCGGCGTTCGCGCGCTTCAGGATTTTAACGAAAGTCTTCAGATTTTGGACGTGCTGTCTGCGAAGTTTAATACCGGACGCAAGGATATTTTGACCCGCTTTGAAAAGTGGGAGCAGGAGCACAAGCAGCTCAAGGCGCAAGTGGACATCCTGCAAGAAGAAAATACTTCGTATCAGGTAGCAGAGTTGCTTTCTGCTGTTCAGGGGAACGTTTTGGCTCATATGTTTGAACAAAAAACCTTTCAGGAATTACAGCAAATGGCTGCCAAGCTGACATCTGAACATGATTTACTTGTATTATTAGCCACAACAGCAGAAAACAAAATCATTCTGACACATAACGGTACACAGTCTGTCGCCTGCGGAGCGTATTTTAAAGAGCATCTGGGCGCGTTCCAGGGAAAGGGTGGCGGTAGCAATCAATCGGCTCAGGCAGCGTTCTCGTCCCGTGAGGACCTTTTGAACTTTTTTGAAACCGCCCAGCGGCAGTTTATTCAGGGCTAATGCAGAATTAGTGGCGAAGGGGCATTTTCCACTTATGTTCTTTTTCCGTAAATAAAATAAAAGAAAAAATGAGTGCCACAACAGCGCCCCAGATGGCTTTATCCCCAATAGCCAACGTCAAAAATCCTCCCAGAAAAGCCCCGACCAAAAAGGTGATCAGGATGACACCGTAACGCATGGCACGAATGGCAGCGTTCGTGTCCTTGGTCGTAATGGCAATATACAAAGCCTCAGAAGCTGATCTAAGGTTGCCGGTGCTGACGGTTGAGGTATATGGCACATCAATAAGCTTGCGGAAGGAAGTCATTTGGACAGAAGCAACGAATGAGACGATCACCACCACCACGGTATTGGGAACCCCCTGCGGAATGAGTCCCACGATGAAAAAAATTGCAATTTCCAGTAAAAGAATAGTGCGAGTCCAGTCTGGAGTTAAGCGATGGGTCGATTTTCGTTTAATCCCTTCAGCAACAAAAACACCTAGCGAAAAGGCGATCAGGGGCGGGATATAAACTAACGCCTGAACCCAGTGTCCCTGAATGATTTTGACAGCCAGCAGTACGATATTGCCTGTCTGTGCATTGGCAAATACGCCGTCTCTTCCGACAAACGTGTATGTGTCCAGAAACCCCCCTACTAAAGAAAGCAAGGCGCCCAGTCGTAACGATTCGGACGTTACTTGATGTAAATGGATTTTGCCTTTCATATTCACGGCAGAAGCCTCCTATGCTACAACGTCGATTCCTCTAACATAGCACGACTATTCCGATTCGACAATTCAATTGGACACTGCGGCATGAAAAACAGGTGTAAAAGGAGAAGAAGTCATGGAGAATAAAGGAATTGTGGAGGCAATTCGCAGTAGACTGCGGGCGAACAAAGATTATGGATAATAGACATTATACAAATGACAGAAGCTGTGAAACGGAACGAAGCTTCTAAAGATGATTTGTATAAGCATGTGGCAGAGTTATATGATTACTTGCTTGAAGCTCAAAATAAACGCTCATGGTGGGAGCCTGACGAGGGTGGCACGCAGGTGCATATCGTGATTGGCGATTCTTTTGTTTCTTTAACACCAGAAGAAAGAGAACGAATGGCGGAAGAATGATGTGAACTGGCGATGAAGCCTGAGGTGCTACGTATATGGAAGGATAGTATTAGAAAGAAAGCATCTCCAGGTCAATAAAAAAGGCCTGAAAATGCTTGATCGTATTGCCTGTTCTGTTGGGGCTCGGCTCAAACTTACTGCAAGGCATGGACGAGGGCTTTGCCAAATTCCTGTGCGCCGTCTGGACCGTCAGCAGTAATAATGTCGCTATGTGCAACCACATGCTGAGTCACATATTCGGCTTGATGCGTCTGGAGCTGATCCTTTTGCACATCCACCGGATAGCATGCAGCCGTTCTGCCGGAGAGCAGCCCGGTTTGGGCCACGGCTACAGAGCCAGCGCAGATGCCGGACAACAGAATCTTTTGCTCATGCGTTTGTTTCAGCAGGGCTTGGAGATCCGCGTTGTTCCACAGATGATCATTCGTGCCCGATCCGCCGATTACAGCGACAACGTCATAATCAGTAGGGACAGCGTCTGTGAAAACCAGATTCGCGGTCGCTTTACCGTTGTAGTCACCGATAATTTCGCCTGTTGTGGTACTGGCTAGCGTCACAGTAACGCCTGCTTGCTCCAGCGCCTCCTTCGGTTTAAACAATTCATCCTCATTAAAGCGTTCCGGGGGTATAATAAAAAGAGCCTTTTTACTCATACTTCATTCCTCCTTGAATGTGAAACGATATCTATTATTGTAGAATGGCTTCGTCGGGCTGTGAAGAATGCACTTTCAAGTGCGGAGGTTACCTGTAGGTTACTATTACAGTGCAAGTACGGTGCAAGATCATGATGGAATAGAAGGAGTTAACCGATATATGTCTGATACGCTGAGAGAAGAAATACGGGAGAAGATCGTCAACGGAGACTATAACTGTGAAAAAGAACTGGTGTTAAGCGGCAAGTGGAAGGTCGTTATCTTATGGCATCTGGGTGTGGAAGGGCCGCACCGGTTCAGTGACTTGCAAAGGCTGTTTCCGAAGCTGTCTCATAAAGTGCTGACCAATCAGTTGCGAGAATTGATGGAGGACGGCATTGTACATCGGGAAGTGTATCCCGAGGTGCCCCCAAAGGTGGAATAATTCAATGACCAAGCTGGGGACAACGATTTTGCCTATTGTAGAGATGATGTATGATTGGGGAAAAAAGCGGGTTCAGTCTATTCGTGAGGAAATGAAACGCGGCGATATATAAGTAAATCATAGGGCAATCCGTCATATAAAAAATAGAACGCCTTGCGTCATAAGTACGAATTGTACTTGGGGCAAAGGCGTTCTTTGGCATGCTAGCAGTCATCGGCTTATATTGTCTAGGAATTGTGTCTGTTCAACGCAGGCTATTGCTGCTCAATTGCTGGCAGAACCTCAATCCAGCGGGTAGCCCAAGTGCCGATATGGTCAAACAATGGAGTTAAATCGCGTCCTTTATCCGTAAGGGAGTATTCAATCCGAACCGGCTTTTCAGGATAAACCATACGTTGTATGATTCCTTCTTCCTCAAGCTCCTTCAAGCGATCGGAAAGGACCTTCCCGCTTAAATTGGGGATTGAATTCTCAATAGCGACAAATCGTTGCGGGCCGTTAGTTAGTTGAAACACGATTAATACCGTCCAACGTTTGCTCAGTAGCTCCATAGCTTTTTCAAACCGTGGGCACATTTGCGGAATGTTCATGTGATCACCTCATGCTCCTATTATTAACGATTCACTGTTAAAAGTAAATGATTTTACTTTACATAAATTTATTACTTGACGAAATCGAATGATATAAATATACTTTGTTACATAAAGTAACTTATTGATTCGCTATGGACATTTATATATGAATGCTTAAAATTTGATATTATAAAGATGCAATTAAATTGACAGGTACGGACTCATTGTTGAGGTCATGGTTTAGGTGTAGGGGGAAGTCAGATGAAGCTGGAATGTGAAGTATGCATAGTTGGAGGGGGACCAGCCGGGGCCTTGCTATCCTGTTTGCTGGCGGAGCAAGGTGTTTCGACGATATTGGTTGAGCGGCAAAGCGTGGCGGGAAAGGCTTTTCGCGGCGAAATTTTAAATGATGAGGGTCAGCAAGTGATCCAAAAGCATAAGCTGCTCGAACAAATCCATGAGGACTACGTCCTCGCTTCGACGAGAATAGAATATTGGAAGCATCAGCAGCAGGTGAAGACGGTTGAGTCAGCGGTCGGTAATGTGGGGGTCCATATTCCACAGCCTCATTTTTTGGACGCATTGCTCAAGCAGGCTTCAACGTACGAGTCCTTTCGTTATTTGGCGGGCACGACAGTGACTGCGTTGGAAGGCGATAGCGAGCAGGGATACACGGGCTTGACTGCCTGCGATAAGAATGGCGATGAGGTTACGATTCATAGCTCTGTTATTGTCGGGGCAGATGGTCGCTATTCGACTGTGCGCAAGCTGGCGCAGATGCCAGTAACGAATATCAGACACGGCTATGATCTGCTGTGGGCCAAAATTACGGCACCTGCCGGATGGGAGCCTGTCACACGTCTGGCATTGGTCAACGGGCGGCAGTTGTCTTTATTTTCGCAGGCTGAGGGCTATATTCAAATTGGCTGGAACGTAGAGGAAGGCAGCTTTCCTACCTTGTTTAAGCAGTCGTTTGAACCGTTCATACAGCTATTGGCAGAGGCATTTCCCGATCTGGAACATAACGTGTATGATCGCATTCATTCGTGGAAGGACTTCGTACCGTTGGATATTTTCAGCAGCCGCAGTGAAACGTGGTCGCAGAACGGACTGGTCCTCATTGGAGATGCGGCGCATACCATGACACCTACCGGAGCTTTTGGCTTGAACGCAGCCTTGAAGGATGCCGATGTACTGGCGAGTGAGCTTCTTCGTATGCGTCAGGAGGGTGGATATACTGCAGCGGGCCTAAAGGCGTTCGAAGACGAGCGGCGGCAGACTGTCACAGAGCTTCAGGAACGACAGCTTACGATGGAATCCACGTTTCATGAACATTTTTTACAAGTGAGGATTTTGCAAAAATCCAATAAGCGACTTCCAATAAACAATATATAGATCGAAATGGTCTAGTTCGTCTATATATTGCACTTTGGAGCGACTGGAATCGAATTTTGCAAAATCCTGAAGCAGATACCCCAATCATATAAATCAGCGATTAGCCTTTAAATGGCGGGCTTCCGGATAGATAGAGCTTATATAAAGGATGGTGCAGAGATGATACAAAAAGACGTAGCTACGCTACTTAATGATAAAATTCAAACGATTCGCGGCGAGCAATCTTCGACGATTTTGGTAGGGCCGATTAAGCTGCCGGTCAATTTGGAAGGGGAAACGGTTGTTTTTCAATGGTATTGCTGGCTGCCTGTACGGGATGAGGAAGATCGTCAGGACTTGATGAATGCCACCGCTGACACGATTGTGAAGCGTTTGTCCACACTGAATTTGGCAGAGGGGCAGCAATCGAGCGTATTGGTGTACGGCGATCTTCAACAGTCGGAAAATGCGCTTGTTCGTATGCACAGCATTTGCCATACTGGAGATATTTTTGGTAGCAAGCGTTGTGATTGCGGATTTCAGCTCCACCAATCTATGAAGATGATTGTGGAGCACGGAACGGGTGCGTTGTTCTATCTGGCAAACCATGAAGGTCGTGGGATTGGCTTGTTTAGCAAAGCGATGGCTTACATTTTGCAGGAAGAAGGTATGGACACCGTCGAAGCCAACCACCAATTGGGCTTTGAAGATGATACTCGCAATTATGCGGATGCGATTAATGTGCTCCGTCACCTGAGACAAAAACCGGTAACCTTGATTACGAATAACCCTAAAAAACTGGAAGCCTTGAAGCAATCCGGTATGAATGTCGCAGGGCGTATGCCGTTGTGGGGCGATGTATCGCAATATAATGAACGGTATTTGAATACAAAAGTGGAACGGTCCGGCCATTTGCGGGATTTCGATTTCAGGGAGGTTCTATGACCACTCAGACCATTCACGAAAAATATATGCGCCTGGCGCTGGAAAATGCCAAAAGTGCCAAAGGGCAAACAGAACCGAATCCGCTCGTCGGCTCGGTCATTGTAAACAACGGCCGCATTGTCGGGATTGGCGCTCATTTGAAGCCCGGCGAGCCACATGCCGAGATTCATGCTTTGCGTATGGCGGGTGAACATGCTCAGGGAGCGACGATTTATGTGACGCTGGAGCCGTGTTCCCACCATGGACGGACAGGCCCGTGCGCGGAAGCGATTGTGCAGGCTGGCATTCGTCGGGTCGTTATTGCAGCGCTGGACCCGAACCCGCTGGTTTCGGGCAGAGGGGTACAAATCTTGAAGGATGCGGGCATTGAGGTCATCGTTGGGGTATGTGAGCAGGAATCTGTTCGCATGAATGAAGTGTTTAACCAATATATCGTGAGCAAGCGTCCTTATATCACGATCAAATCAGCGGTGACGCTGGATGGCAAAATTGCCACTCGAACCTCGGAAAGCAAATGGATTACGTCCGAGGTGGCACGGGAGGATGTGCATCGCCTTCGTCACGAGCATGTAGGGATACTGGTCGGTGTACAGACAGTCATTCACGATAATCCGCAGCTTACAACTCGTCTGCCAGAAGGTCGGAATCCGATTCGCATCATTCTGGACAGCACACTACGCATTCCTTTGGATGCCCGTGTTATTACAGATGGCGAGGCGCCTACCTGGATATTTACAGGACGTGCTTATGATGAAGGCAAGCGGAATCAGCTGGAACAGTTGGGTGTAAAGGTATATCCGACACAGGATGAAAACAGTGATCGGGTCAACCTGCCGCAAATGCTGGATATTCTGGGCGCAGCGGAGGTGTCTTCGGTGTTCGTGGAAGGCGGGGCCGAGGTGAACGCTTCGTTCGTGCAGCAAGGACTGGCAGACAAGCTGGTACTGTACATTGCGCCGAAGCTGGTTGGTGGGCGTGGAGCACCGGGCTTTCTCGGGGGAGAAGGCGTGTCCGCCATGAGTGATGCGGTAGCATTGCAGGATTTGAGCATAACGCAGGTTGGCGTGGATTGGAAAATAGAAGGGTATTTTGGGCGAGAAAAATGAGTGGGGTTGTGGGTGGGAGAAAGCGCTCTGCGTAGGGGTTGATCTTCCGATCGCTGTTGCAGTGGGATTCTTCGGATTGTATAAGACATGTAGAGGTAAGAATCCCACTGCAAAGGCGAACGCTCACGCTTCTCCAGATTCAACCCCTCCGCTCCGCTGCTGCCCGCCGCAAGGGCACTCATTTTTCCGAAATGGTGTGGAGTATGGGGGAAGGGCAAAATATTTAAAGGCTCTGTTGACATTACTAAACCTTCAATGGCTAAATGGTTAATGGGATGAATAACTCATAGGGTGAACACCTAATGGTGTGAATGGTTTAGGAAATGAAGAAGTTTACATACATTACAATATAACAAAAGACACAGGGGAGCGAATGCGCTTCGCCGGTGTCTTTTTTTGTTTTATTTGTGGGTCGTAATACTTTCGCCATGTTCGTGAGTGCGGGTGTGCGTGATAATGATAAAGGCTGATACTGAAAGATATTACCGAGGTGAGGATTTCAAAGGGTCCCGCAGTGCCTGCCTGATCGGGTGAGGTATCCTGTAAATCTGATGTATCTACCAAATTAGGGTTCGAATCCCAATCGCCTTCCACGCGACTCATGGTAGAGTATCAAAAAATCGAAAAAACCATTACAGAGACCCTAATGAGTATCCCGTTTCTGGTCCACATGACAGAAGTCGGGGAGGTGGCTATGCGGCCAGTGGATACCGGGGAGAGCAAGCGCTGACAGGCTCCGAAACTTCGGGAGATATGAGTTCACAGTCGAAGTTGGACGGATGGACTCTATCTTTGGAACACGGAAACAGGCGGTGACTTCCTTTTTCCTTAAGCTTGGCCCCGCCGTCCACCCCGAAGGGATGCTCTGCAAGGGTCACTAACCCTACTACAACGAATAAAAATGAAGAATCCTCATTTTAAAAATGTGTTGATTTTAAGGCGGATAGCAGCGGAGTGGTCCATTTGAATCTGAAGAAGCGAAGCGTTCGCCTTTGCAGTGGAATTCCTACCTTTGAATGTTTTATACAATCCTAGGAATTCCACTGCAACAGCGATCGGAAGATCAAATGGATCGCGGAGCCGCCACACTTAGAAAGAAGCACACTTTTAAGTTGAGGATTTTAATACTAGGAGTGATACGATGTTTAAGAAAATAACGATTAAATCGGATGAGCGCGGGCTGCTGTTTAAAAAGGGAAGCTATCACAAACTGCTGCTGCCAGGTACTTACGTATTGAAGACATTTCAGCAGGAAACGGTTGAAATTTTGAATGTTGCGGAACCATTTTTTGTACCGGATCACGATATTCGTTTGTTTTTGACGGATTCCGTTCTGCTGGAGCAATTGAGTGTCGTCGATGTAGAGGATTATGAATATGTGCTGCATTATGAGGATAATCGGTTCGTGGAGCTGCTGCCCGCTGGTAAATATGCTTTCTGGAACGTGCTCAAGGAGCATCGTTTTGTTCATGCGGATACCCGGCAGCCTGCGATTGATAAGGCGTTGGGGCAAGCCTTTTTGGCCAAGACACAGTGCTTCTGGAAGGCGCTTCAGGTGGCAAGCTATGAGTTGGGCTTCCTGTATTATGATAACGTGCTGCAAGGCGAGCTGAAGCCGGGTAAGTATTATTTCTGGATGTCGACGGTGAACACGGAGATCAGAACGATAGATTTGCGGCAGCAGCAGATGGACCTGATGGGGCAGGAAATCATGACCGAGGACAAAATCACACTGCGCCTGAACTTCGTCTGTCAGTACCGCATTGTTGACCCGCTGCGGGCGCTGGAATTCCGGGCATTCGAGGAGCAAATGTACATTATGCTTCAACTGGTGCTACGTGAGTATGTCGGAACGATGAAGCTGGATGATTTGCTGAAAATGAAGCAGGAAATTGCGGAATATGTCTTGACCCGACTGAATGAGCAAAGCGGTGAATATGGGGTCAGTTTTACGTCGGCAGGGGTGAAGGATATTATTTTGCCGGGGGATATCAAGGATATTTTGAACACGGTGCTGCTGGCAGAGAAAAAGGCTCAGGCCAATCTCATCACACGGCGCGAAGAAACGGCGTCCACTCGCAGTCTGCTGAATACCGCCAAGCTAATGGACGAAAATGCCACCCTCTACCGTCTCAAAGAGCTGGAGTTTCTGGAAAAAATCTGTGAGAAGATTGGCACCATTTCACTGACTGGCGGGAATACGCTGCTGGAACAGTTGAACTCGCTGGTTCACATGAAAGATGGACAGGGGAACCGTATAGAGGGATAGCCATAGGTTTCATAAACAATCATGCAAAAGAAAAGTGCCACACGGATGATGAGCGCAAGACGGCTCAAGGTTCGTGTGGCACTTTTGCGTAGGTGCGTTTAGTTCGTTTTGGTCGAAGCGAGAAACGCGTCCATATCGATCACCGGAACGAGAGCACCCTGATGCTCCAATACGGTAGGAAACAGCTCGCGCTGCCACTCATCCTCGTTGCTTTTCAACTGACTGTCCGGGGCGGAAGCCGTATCCTCTACCTGGTCGACGAGCAGAGCAATTTTTGCCCGGCTGAGCAAAACCATTTTGTCCTCGGAGGACTCGCCTGAAGCGGGGAGCAGCAGTTTTTTGCGCAAATTCAGGATCGTAAATACATCACCGCGAATGGTGACCATTCCTTCGTGCCATGACTCGGAAAAAGGAAGCGGTGTTCCCTTCTTGGCATTCATGACTTCTTCCACTTCTACAAAGTTTAAAGCGAACGTTTTGCTCGCCAGACTGCACACAATAAATTCGGACATAGGCCAATTCTCCTTACATTTGAGATAAGACTGCTACAGGTTGTGAAGTGACGTTAAAATGGGATAACTATTGCGTTTTAACAAATGGAAAGATAAAGTTGAAGGTGCTATGTAGCTAGGTTCTATTCACAGAATATCACAAAATAGCAGTTAAATCTTCCACATGGCCAAGGCATGGTGTCCGGTGGCACTACATTTTAAGATAAGCGGGTTGAGGTAGAATGGATCATGAAAAGCAGCGTCTAAGTATCGAGGCAGCCAGATTATACTATCTGAACGACTATAGCCAGCAAGAAATTGCAGTCAGACTCGGGGTATCGCGTCCCACGGTATCGCGGTTGCTTCAAGCTGCCAAGGAACAGGGATATGTGAGAATCAGTATTGTTGATCCGATGGAGGATATGGATGAGCTCGGAGAGCAGGTCAAGAAGAAATACGGGCTGGATACCGTTCTGGTCTGCTATTCGCCGTTAAATGAATATCAGGAGATCAAGAAGCATATTAGCAAAAAAGCTGCCGATTATTTGCATGAAACGGTACAAGATGCAGATATTATTGGAGTGACGTGGGGAACGACGATGCATGCGGTGGCGCTTCATCTCCAGCAAAAGCAAGTGAAGGGCGTCGAGGTCGTTCAGCTCAAAGGAGGCGTAAGCCATTCGCATGTCAACACGTATGCCGTGGAGACGGTGAATTTGTTCGCGGAAGCCTTTCACACGATTGCACGGTATTTGCCGCTGCCTGTGATTTTTGACAGCCACGCCGTCAAGAAAATGGTTGAGGAGGATCGGCACATCCAGCGTATCATTGAGCTTGGCAAGCAGGCGAACATTGCCGTGTTTACAGTGGGCACGGTCAAAGAGGATGCGCTGTTGTTCAGATTGGGCTATTTTAACCATGAGGAACAGAAGTTGTTGCAAAAAATCGGCAAGGGCGATATTTGCTCACGTTTTTTTGATGATGAGGGCAACATATGCAGTCAGGAAATTAACAGTCGTACCGTCGGCATTGATTTGCCTGATTTGCGCAAGAAGGAGAAGGCGATTCTCGTAGCCGGAGGTCAGCGCAAAGTGGAGGCCATCCGGGCATCGTTGCATGGTAAGTATGCGAATATTTTGGTGACAGACCAGTTTACGGCACAGGCACTTTTACAGTAGAGCATTTTGCATCAATCCAGACTAAACATACGGTTATGGCGTGCGCCTATAGGGTAATGTGAACTGTAGGTAACGTCTCATGCACAAGCTTGAACATAATTTCAAAATGTGTTTTACATATGTTCAATGCCGTGCTATGATGGTCTTATCACAGAGAAGTAAAGGACATCGGTCCTAATACTAACTCTCTAATGAAGGAGCGTTTAGGGAATGAACATTGCAGGATTGATCGACCATACATTGTTGCGTGCAGACGCGACGAAGGACGAAATTACAAAATTGACCGCTGAGGCGAAGAAATATCAGTTTGCTTCCGTATGTGTGAACCCGACCTGGGTAGCTTACTCCGCAGAGCAACTGGCAGGAACAGGCGTGAACATTTGTACCGTTATCGGTTTCCCGCTGGGAGCCAATACGACGGCAACGAAAGCGTTCGAAACGAAGGATGCTATTGCCAACGGTGCAACTGAAATTGACATGGTCATCAACATAGGTGCTTTGAAAGAACGCAATCTGCAATTGGTGGAGCAGGATATCCGTGGTGTTGTGGAAGCAGCGGCGGGTACACTGGTAAAAGTGATTATCGAAGCCTGCTTGCTGACAGACGAAGAAAAGGTATTGGCTTCTGAGCTGTCCGTGAAAGCAGGAGCGAATTTCGTGAAAACCTCCACAGGCTTCTCTACTGGCGGAGCGACTGCGGAAGATGTGGCTTTGATGCGCAAAACCGTAGGACCTGAGATTGGTGTTAAGGCTTCCGGCGGTGTACGCAGTTTGGAAGACGTACAAAAATTGGTGGAGGCTGGCGCAAGCCGTATTGGTGCAAGCTCCGGTGTGAAAATCATCGAGGGCGAGCAGTCTACATCTTCCTACTAAGTTTATTTTAAAGTCATGGAGGGATTCGCGATGAAGGATCAATTGATTCAGGAAGCGCTTGAGGCGCGTAAACAGGCATATATTCCGTATTCAAATTTTCAGGTCGGTGCTGCGGTTCTCGGAAGCGATGGCACGATTTATCGCGGATGTAATGTGGAAAATGCCTCCTACGGCTTATGCAATTGTGCGGAACGGACAGCGATTTTTAAAATGGTATCCGAAGGCTGTCGTAAAATTGATGCCATTGCGATTGTAGCAGATACGGAAGGACCTGTGTCTCCATGCGGAGCCTGTCGTCAGGTGATTTCTGAATTTGCTCATACAGATACCAAAGTGTATCTGACCAACCTTCATGGCAACACAGAAGAGTGGACGGTGGATCAACTACTGCCGGGTGCTTTTCGACCTGCTGATCTGGGGAAATAAAAAAAAGAATGCCTCTGCGGGGCGCATTCTTTTTATGGGTAATGTAAGCGCTTAATGTAATAAGGGGGAAAATAAAATGAAATATGGTATCGCTCTGGTAGGACTGCTCGTTGTATTTGCACTTACTTACGTTGCCAGCAGTGACAAGCGTAAAATCAGGTATCGTCCGCTGGCGGTTATGGTTGTATTGCAGGCGGCGCTGGCTTATGTATTGCTGAATACAGGTATTGGTGAAATTCTGGTCAAAGGTTTTGCAAAAGGGTTTAATAGTCTGATTGGGTACGCTATGGAAGGAATTAACTTTGTATTCGGCGGAATTGCGAATGAAGGGGCGGCGCCGTTCTTTATCGGTGTACTGCTGCCAATCGTGTTCATATCGGCGCTGATTGGGATTTTGCAATATGTAAAAGTGTTGCCTTTTATTATTAAATATATCGGGCTTGTCTTGAGCAAAGTAAACGGAATGGGTAAACTGGAATCCTACAACGCTGTAGCTTCGGCTATCCTGGGCCAATCCGAGGTGTTTATTTCCGTTAAAAAGCAAATTGGTCTCCTGCCAAAGCATCGACTGTATACGCTGTGTGCGTCTGCGATGTCTACGGTGTCCATGTCGATCGTGGGAGCCTACATGCAAATGTTGAACCCCAAATATGTGGTTACCGCTTTGGTATTGAACCTGTTCGGCGGCTTTATTATCTCTTCGATTATTAATCCGTACAAGATAGAGAAGGAAGATGATTTGCTGGAGGTTCAGGAGGAAGAGAAGCAGTCCTTCTTCGAAATGCTCGGGGAGTATATTATGGACGGCTTCAAAGTCGCCATAACTGTAGCAGCGATGCTGATCGGTTTTGTGGCGCTGATTGCCATGGTTAACGGGATTTTCTCCTGGATACTTGGAATAAGCTTCCAATCATTGCTTGGTTATGTGTTTGCGCCTATCGCTTTTGTCATGGGTATTCCATGGAGCGAAGCGGTTCAGGCAGGAAGCATTATGGCCACCAAGCTCGTGTCCAACGAATTTGTGGCGATGCTGGATCTGACCAAGCAAACGGGCTTGTCGGATCGCACGGTTGGGATCGTATCGGTATTCCTTGTATCTTTTGCAAACTTCTCGTCCATCGGTATCATTTCCGGGGCTGTGAAGGGTCTGCATGAGAAGCAGGGGAATGTAGTGGCCCGTTTTGGTCTGAAGCTGTTGTACGGCGCGACGCTGGTTAGCGTGCTGTCGGCAACGATTGCAGGGTTGTTTTTGTAAAAAACAGCGATTTAGGAAAGGAATTTCATCATGTCTAAATTCAAACGGATTCACTTGGTAGTTATGGACTCTGTGGGGATCGGCGAAGCGCCGGATGCTGCCCAGTTTGATGATTACGATGTAGATACACTTGGTCATATTGCTCGTGAACGTGGCGGGCTGAACATGCCGAATATGGGTAAGCTTGGTCTGTCCAACATTCGTCCTATTGCAGGAGTGCAAGCCGCTGAGAAGCCGCTCGCGTATTACACTAAAATGCAGGAAGCTTCCAACGGTAAGGATACAATGACCGGGCACTGGGAAATTATGGGCTTGAATATTGCGGTTCCTTTCCGCGTATTCCCCGATGGTTTTCCGGATGAGCTGATTCAGCGCATTGAGGAGCATACGGGCCGCAAAGTCATTGGCAACAAACCTGCCAGTGGAACGGAAATCATTGATGAACTGGGCGAGGAGCATGTGAAGACAGGAGCGCTCATCATTTATACATCGGCGGATTCGGTGCTGCAAATTGCGGCGCATGAGGAAGTTGTACCTTTGAAGGAGCTTTATGAGATTTGCGAGTTCTGTCGTAAAATCACGCTGGAAGACCCGTACATGCTGGGTCGGATTATTGCGCGTCCGTTCGTAGGAGAGGCGGGGAACTTCTCCCGCACCTCCAATCGCCATGATTATGCGCTCAAGCCGTTTGGTCGTACCACGATGAACGAGTTGAAGGATGCAGGTCTGGATGTGATCGCATTGGGTAAAATCTCTGACATTTTTGACGGCGAGGGTGTGACGAAAGCAGTGCGCACCGTGTCTAATATGGACGGTATGGATAAACTGGTGGCTGCGCTGGAAGAAGATTTTACCGGGTTAAGCTTCTTGAATCTGGTCGACTTTGATGCCGTATACGGTCACCGCCGTGATCCGCAGGGATATGGTCAGGCTTTGGACGATTATGATGCCCGTCTGCCAGAGGTATTCACTAAAATGACGGATGAAGATATGTTGGTCATCACCGCAGACCATGGGAATGACCCGACGTATCGGGGAACGGATCATACACGTGAATATGTGCCATTATTAGTGTATTCCCCACGTTTTGCAGCTGGAGGCAAGGAACTTGCGGTACGTAAGACGTTTGCGGATATCGGAGCGACGGTAGCGGATAACTTTGGTGTGAAGCTGCCTGAACACGGAACGAGCTTTTTGGCAGAACTTCAATAATCGGAATTAGAATCAGGATTAAACACGGATAAATGGGACGGAGGAATAAAAACATGAGTGTACACATTGGAGCTAAGCTAGGAGAGATCGCAGAAACGATTTTGCTGCCTGGAGACCCGCTGCGGGCGAAATTTATTGCTGAAACGTATCTGGAAGATGTGACCTGCTACAACGAGGTGCGCGGAATGCTCGGATTTACGGGAACGTATCAGGGCAAACGGCTGTCTGTACAGGGAACCGGAATGGGACTACCGTCCATCAGTATTTATGCCAACGAGCTGATTAGTGAGTACGGTGTGAAAAACTTGTTCCGCGTAGGTACATGCGGTGGGATGAAGGAGCATGTGCACGTTCGTGACGTTATTTTGGCACAGGCTTCCTGTACGGATTCCGGCATGAACCGCCATATTTTTGGCGGCTACGACTATTCGCCGATTGCCAGCTTTTCTTTATTGAAGGGCGCTTATGACCGCGGTGTTGCCAAGGGCTTGAAGATGCATGTCGGCAACGTGTTCAGCTCGGACAGCTTTTATCGTGATGACAAATCGATTGTGCAAAAGCTGATGGAATACGGCGTGCTGGGTGTCGAAATGGAGACTTCAGCTTTGTACACGCTGGCAGCCAAATTTGGCGTAAACGCGTTGACGATTCTGACGGTAAGCGATCATTTGCTGACGGGTGAAGAAACGACAGCGGAAGAACGGCAAACGACCTTTAAAGAAATGATGGAAGTTGCCCTGGATACAGCAATATCCCTGTAAACGATCATACGCACAGTGAGGAGAAATGACATATGAGAATGGTAGACTTGATAGAGAAAAAGCGTGATGGAAAAGAACTTACTACCGAGGAAATAAACTTTATTATCCAAGGCTACACACAGGGGGAAATTCCTGACTATCAGGTGAGTGCGTTGGCGATGTCCATTTTCTTCAAAGATATGACTGAACGCGAACGCGCGGATCTGACGATGGCGATGGTTCATTCAGGTGATACGATTGATCTGTCTGCGATTGAAGGCGTGAAGGTCGATAAGCACTCCACTGGCGGCGTGGGCGATACGACAACGCTGGTACTGGCTCCGCTCGTAGCGGCTTTGGACATTCCGGTAGCGAAGATGTCAGGTCGCGGCCTTGGACATACCGGAGGAACGATTGACAAGCTGGAGGCTATTGCAGGCTTCCACGTAGAAATCAGTAAGGACGAATTCGTGGATCTGGTGAATCGCAGCAAAATTGCGGTCATCGGACAAAGCGGCAACCTGACACCTGCGGACAAAAAGCTGTATGCGCTGCGTGATGTTACCGCTACGGTAAACTCGATTCCGCTGATTGCCAGCTCGATTATGAGTAAAAAAATCGCTGCCGGTTCTGATGCCATCGTACTCGATGTGAAGACAGGTGCAGGCGCGTTCATGAAAACCGTAGATGATGCCAAAGAACTGGCACATGCGATGGTAAGCATCGGTAACAATGTCGGTCGCAAAACGATGGCTGTCATTTCCGATATGAGTCAGCCGCTGGGTTTTGCCATCGGTAACTCGCTGGAGGTCAAAGAAGCGATTGATACACTGCGCGGTGAAGGACCGAAGGATCTGGAAGAGCTGTGTATGGCCTTGGGTAGTCAGATGGTATTTTTGGCTGGCAAAGCAAACTCTCTCAAAGATGCCGAAGAGAAGCTCCAAGAAGTCATTCGCAACGGCAAAGCGCTGGAGAAATTCAAAGAGTTTATTGCAAACCAGGGCGGGGACGCTTCGGTTGTGGATCATCCAGAACGCTTGCCGCAAGCTCAGTATCTCATTGAAGTGCCTGCGAAGCAGGATGGTGTGGTGGCTGAAATCGTGGCTGACGAAATCGGTACCGCTGCGATGCTGCTTGGAGCAGGACGTGCAACTAAGGAATCCGAGATCGATCTGGCTGTCGGCCTGATGCTGAATAAAAAGGTCGGCGATGCTGTAAAAGTGGGCGATTCACTGGTTACCATCCATGCGAACCGTGAAGATGTAGCCCAAGTGCTGGAGAAAATCTACGCGAATATCCGTATTGCGGATCACGCCGAAGCTCCCGTACTGATCTACGGAACGGTGACAGAGTAAGCGTTAAGCCGTATTCATAAGGTCGTAATAGTTAGCGTGGTTATCGAGCCGGAGCCTTTCAGTTTAGGGGGCTTCCGGCTTTTTTTGTAGCTCCTGCTCTCGAACAACCTAACAGCAGGGAATTTCAATGTTGAAAAAGAACGAATGAAGACGATTTGTTTTTGGACATATTTACGGATGCGGTGGATCAGGAGATTTTGGAGCTGGATCGTTATTTTCAAAATCAATCTGCACATGCACAGTCACTTGAAGCTGTCTTGCGAGGCTTAATCACCGAGTTCAAGGAACGCTATGAGAGCGCCATGAATTTGCGTTTGATTCTGTATGTCGGCTTTCTGATTCCATCTGCGCTGGAAGCCCAGGTCCAGGCTCTGGTCACACGTTATGTAGAGCATATGAATGATAGAGCGCTACCGCATGGATACCTTTGATCAAGTTTGAAAAATATGACAGCCGGACTCATAATAGATATGAGTTCGGCTTTTTTTATGAAGGAGGAAATGAGATGGTAGATAAATGGGTTTGGATGGGAGTTGCAGGGGCAATCGTGGGTTACGCCACTTTTGCCAACTTATCGACGACCACGCATACTACGTCAACGGCGAGTGAGACGCACTCGGCTGCTCCGTTAAGTATGCAGAATGAGCAAGGGGGCGCAACGAAGCGCATTGTACATGATCAGGTCATGCAATTTGAGGGAGAGGGCGGAACGGCCTTTGGGTTTGAAGAGGGACGGAAGCTGTATATAAGCATCAAGAATACAGGGAAGCGGCCTATACAGTATAAGATTGAATCCTCGGCTACCTCTGACTTGCAAGGACAGACGGAAGGACTTTCCAGCCGAAAATTACAGCCGGGGGAACGGCATGATCTGTTGTTCGTAAAGCCGGAAGGGCAGAATGGGGATGAAAGCCAATCTTCCAACGAGCTGTTTTTACATGTTGTGACGGACGATGGCTCCAAAGGATCAGTGAAAACGTTCGCTTATATTACACTGTAAGCTCCTTCCATATGGGCACGACATGCGGTCATTAGCCTACTTATGTTACAATAGAACGGTTGAAGACTTAATGAACAGAATTGGTCAGAGCAGAAAGCAGAAGCAGAAAGGATGACCCGTTGTGCCCAAAAACCAAGAACACGGTAATCAGAAAATGTCACGGAGGCTGTCACTCACAGCCATTTTACTTACACTTACATTTGTAGCTCTCGCTGGCTGCGGCCAGGATAAGAATGCTGAAACCGTCGAGACCGGAAGCAATACAAGTGCGATAGAGCATGGAGCTGATGCGGATCGCAGTGGTTCAGCCCCAAATGAGAAAGCAGCGAAAGAGAGCGAGAGTGCGGAAAACAACGGAAATGACGCGGAAAAGTCAAGTCCATCGGCCCCGGCTGCTTCATCGGATGTTTCTTCCTCCCCAAAATCCGCCAATCCATCCCACAATCCTTTTGAGGTAGCAGGTATTCAGGACCCTAAGGCATTTTTGAACACGTTCAAAGCATTGCAGAAGGCTGTTGCCGACAATGAGAAGGAAAAGGTGGCCAATTACATTTTCTACCCTCTGCGCGTCAATGACAGCGAAAAGGCACTAACGATTCCGAATAAGAAAGAGTTCATTGCCAAGTACGATCAGATTTTTACGGACGCAATTCGTGAAGCGTTGGTGAATCAAAAGACAGACGACTTGTTTGTCAATTATCAGGGAGTCATGGTTGGCTCGGGCGAGCTGTGGTTGAGAAGAGCTACAGACAATCCGAAGCTTTTTGGAGTTTTTTCAGTCAATCTTGAAACGGTCGCCAATTAAGCAGTACCTCGTGTGTGAAAATAGCTTGCAAGCAGTCGGGAACATCCTGTTGTTCCTGACTTTTATCCCCTGAAGGAAGCGAAGCACAGATCATCCATCCCAAAAAAAGGTTTGACAGCGCTCATAAACTCTCGTATTATATCTACATAACTCATTAAACGGGTAGGAATTAAAGAATTAAAGTATTAAAGTATGATCTCGCCATTGTGGCGGAGAACCTCTAGGAACAGCAGGCAGACACTGTCCACGCGACAGGTTTGACCTATCAGGGCTGCATCAGGGAATTCTCCGCTCTTTTTTTTGAAAACGTCTGTCAATAACAGGCGCAAATGAATTTGTTTTTATTAATTACATAGAATTAGGAGGGTCTTGATGAAAGGGAAATGGAAAAGTGGACTTATTCTCGGATTATCTTTGGTTTTGACGTTGACGTTAAGTGCTTGCGGAGCAAGCAAGGGAGAAACACAGGCGAATGGTAGCTCTGTTGCGGGTTCCAAGGATGTGGAGCTGCTCAATGTTTCTTATGATCCAACCCGTGAGCTGTATGAAACGTATAACAAGGCGTTTGCCGCCCACTGGGAGAAGGAGAAAGGGCAGAAGGTCACGATTAAGCAATCCCATGGAGGGTCTGGCAAGCAAAGCCGTTCTGTGCAGGACGGACTGGATGCGGATGTGGTCACTCTGGCCCTGGGCTATGATATTGATGCACTACAGGACAAAGGGCTTATTAAAGAGGGCTGGCAAGATAAATATGAGCATAACAGTTCTCCATACACTTCAACCATCGTGCTGCTGGTGCGTAAGGGCAATCCGAAAGGGATTAAGGACTGGGACGATCTGATCCGAGGCGATGTGCAGGTTATTACGCCGAACCCCAAGACGTCAGGTGGAGCCCGCTGGAACTACCTTGCGGCATGGGCCTATGCGCTCAAGAAAAATAATAACGATGAAGCTAAAGCTCAGCAGTTTGTACAGGAGCTATACAAGCATGTGCCGGTACTGGATAGCGGAGCGCGTGGAGCAACAACGACCTTTGTAGAGCGCGGGATTGGTGACGTGCTGATCGCTTGGGAGAATGAAGCGCTGCTGTCCGTGAAGGAGCTGGGTACGGATAAATTCGATATCGTGTATCCGTCGATCAGCATTTTGGCCGAACCTCCGGTAGCGGTGGTCGATAAGGTTGTGGACAAAAAAGGTACACGCGAGGTAGCGGATGCGTACCTGAAATATTTGTACAGCGAAGAGGGGCAAACCATTGCTGCCGAGAACTATTATCGTCCAACGCTGGATAGCGTAAAGGCGAAGTTCAAGGATCAATTTCCCAAGCTGGAGCTGGTGACCTTGAAGGATGTATTCGGAACGTGGAAAGAGACGCAGCAAAAGCATTTTAGCGACAAGGGCATCTTTGACCAAATTTATGTACCTGGAAGTTAATGGGTTTCAGAGAGGGATGGACAGAACATGAGTCAAGTGCAAGTCACCCGAAAACGCGTACTTCCCGGGTTCGGGTTAACGATGGGATATAGTGTGCTGTACCTCAGTCTGGTGGTGCTGGTGCCTTTATCGGCGCTACTTCTGAACTCAACCGGACTGACGTGGGAGAAGTTTTGGGATGTGGCGACTGACGTCAGGGTACTGGCTTCATACAAGGTAAGCTTTTTGTGCGCTGCGGCTGCGGCGCTGATCGATCTGTTCCTTGGCTTGCTGATCGCCTGGGTGCTGGTGCGTTATGAGTTTCCGGGAAAACGGATTTTTGATGCGGTGATTGATCTGCCCTTTGCTTTGCCCACGGCGGTTGCGGGTGTTGCTTTGACAGCTCTATATGCGCAAAATGGCTGGATCGGTTCGTTGTTCGAACCGCTGGGTTGGAAGATGGCATACTCGCAGACGGGCATTACGCTCGCGCTAATGTTTATCGGCATCCCGTTCGTCGTGCGGACGGTCCAGCCGGTGCTGGAGGAGCTGGACAAGGACGAGGAGGAGGTCGCTGCTACGCTGGGAGCAAGCAGATGGCGCACCTTCCGCAGCGTTATTGTGCCGGAGCTCGTGCCGCCGCTGCTGACGGGCTTTGCGCTCGCCTTTGCCCGTGGCATCGGGGAGTACGGCTCAGTCGTCTTCATTTCAGGCAATATGCCGATGAAGACCGAAATTGCTCCGCTTCTCATTATGTCCAAGCTGGAGCAAAATGACTATGCAGGAGCTACGGCGGTAGCCTTGATGCTGTTGGTGATTTCGTTCGTGCTGTTGCTGGTGATTAATAGCATTCAGCGCTGGTCGCGGCGGCGCGCTATCTAATATCAATTTAATAGCTATCTAATGGAATGTAACTATTTAACGCAACTTCTAATGTAACTGTCTAACGTTATGATACAGGGCAGTGGTACAGTCGCATTCTAAGGAGGGACATTATCATGTCACAAGCGATAACTGGGCAGGGGCTTGCTCATGCACCAGTACCTTCATCTGCACCGCCTAACAGGGTCACAACCGAGGCCCCTTGGGTGAAATGGTTGCTGATCGGTGCCGCTTTTCTGGCTTTGCTGTGGGTGCTGGTGCTACCGTTGATCGTCGTACTTACCGAAGCGCTCAAGCAGGGCTGGAGCGTATACGTTGAAGCGTTGCGCGACCCCGACGCTATGTCGGCGCTGCGGCTGACGCTGCTGGTGGCAGCCATAACAGTACCTCTGAATACGGTATTTGGCGTAGCCGCCGCTTGGCTGATTACAAAGTTTCAATTTCGCGGCAAGGGCTTGCTGGTCACCTTGATTGATTTGCCCTTCGCCATCTCTCCTGTCGTCGGCGGACTGATGTATGTATTGGTGTTTGGCGCACAGGGCTGGCTCGGGCCGTGGCTGGATGAGCATGATATTAAAATAATATTTGCCTTGCCGGGCATTATTTTGGCGACGCTGTTCATCACCTTTCCTTTTGTGGCGCGAGAACTCATTCCAATGATGGAGGATCAGGGACAGCAGGAGGAAGAAGCGGCTGTCATGCTGGGCGCGCGCGGCTGGCGTATTTTCTGGAAGGTGACGCTGCCGAATATCAAATGGGGTCTGCTGTATGGCGTCATTTTATGTAATGCGAGAGCCATGGGGGAGTTCGGCGCGGTGTCCGTCGTATCCGGGCATATCCGTGGAGAAACGAACACACTGCCGCTGCATGTGGAAATTTTGTATAACGAATATCAATTCTCGGCATCCTTTGCGGTGGCTTCGTTGCTGTTGTTGCTGGCTCTCGCCACCTTGGTGCTTAAAAGCTGGTTTGGGCGCAAACGGGTTCATTAATGAAACGAAGGAACGTGCTTGACCCCACAGGGCCTCTCTTCCCGTCTATCGTCTATTATCGGCGATAAGATGGGAAGGGAGGCCCTTGTTCTAAGATGGCTTATATGGATAATAAAATGATCATATCAAGGTACGTAGCTGTGCCCAAGAGGAGCGAAGGGAATTATGAAACATCCGTTTCAGTCCTGCCGTCAGCTGTTTCCGGTGTTGTCCTCACATATACATCTAGGGAGCTGCTCCCAAGGGGCCATATCAAGGCCGGTGTCTGCCGCAATTGAGGAATACCATCGAAGTTTGCTGCAACACGGGCATAACGGCAACTTGTCTATGGCACGGCTGGAGGAAGCCAGAGGACATTTTGCCAAACTGATCGGGGCGGAGCCTGACGAGATTGCGGTGCTGTCCTCAGCCTCTGAGGCGATTGCCGGGGTAGCAACTGCACTTCCTTATGTATCGGGAAAAGAAGGTATTGTGTACGCAGATACTGACTTTCCGACCGTTGGACACATCTGGCAAGCACAGGACAGGTTCCGTGATCACATCCGTTGTATCCCCTCCATCCATGGCGAGGTTACTTTGCAGCAGTATGAGGAACACATTACCGAAAATACAGCGCTTGTTATGGTATCCCATGTGAACTATACCAACGGATTCCAGCAGGATCTAAAATCCATTGCGAATGTGGCTCACCGAAATCAGGCGTTGCTGTTTGTGGATGCTTATCAGTCTGCGGGAATCATACCTATTGATGTAAAAGCGATGGGTGTGGATATTCTGGTGGCGGGTGCCCGCAAATATATGCTGGGGATTCCGGGAGTCGCTTTTCTTTATGTGAGCAACGATTGGATAGATCGCTTCAAGCCCAGACTTACCGGCTGGCTTGGACAGGAATCCGCCTCCCGGTTTGATATTGCGCGCCCGGTCCCGGCGGCAGGAGCCCGACGCTTCGAGACGGGATTGCCTTCATTCATTAGTATCTTTGCCGCCAATGCAGCCTTAAAGCTGCTGCTGGAAATCGGAGTCACGGATATTCAGGCGTATATGAGCGAATTGTTGGGGTTTTCTTTGGAGTATGGACGCCGCAAAGGGTTAAGCATACGCTTGTCTTCCGGGGAGGGCGCTTTACTTGGTTTTATCGCTGTTGAGGTTGCCGATGCATCGGCGGTTGAGAGCCGTTTGAGAAGCCAAAATATCATCGTTTCGGCACGGAAGGATGTGATTCGCCTAGCTCCGCATTTTTACAATACAGCAGAGGAAGTCCGGCGGGTGATGGACGAGGTGGCGGTCATTTGATGAATATGAAAAGCCTCTTCTGCGTAACGGGAGCGTAATGTTGTCCCTTTTACACAGGAGAGGCTTTTTCGGCATTTTCAATCTTGTCGATTATACAATCCGCTTGCGCAGCCAGCCGGAGATCAGATCCGTTAAAATGATCAGGACCACAATGCCCAGCAAAATGACACCTACGCGGTTCCAGTTACGCATTTGGAGCGCAAACAGCAGTGGAGTACCGATACCGCCTGCACCGACCAGACCGAGCGTGGTAGCGGAACGAATGTTAATTTCAAAACGATAAAGCGAATAGGAAAGAAGCTGTGGGATCACCTGCGGCAGTACGGCGAAGAAAATCACCTGCACACGATCGGCGCCACACGCGATCAAAGCTTCCTGTGGTCCGTGATCGACACTTTCGATCGTTTCCGAGAATAGCTTCGCCAGCATGCCGATGGAATGAATACCGAGGGCAAGCACACCTGCGAATGAGCCGGGTCCAACGGCTTTGATGAACAGGATCGCGACGATCATTTCAGGAAATACCCGAATGACACTGAGTACAAACTTACCGCTGCCTGACAAGGGGCGTAACCGAGTCATGTTACTGGATGCCCAGAAGGCAAACGGGAGACAGACAAATGCGGATACAAAGGTTCCGAGAATGGAGATGACCAGCGTATCCAGCAGCCCGCGCAGCAAGTCCTCTCCTTCAGGAATGTAAACGAATGACCAGTCAGGATGAAGGAATCCTTCCAGTATAGCGACAGAGACGTTTTTGGCGGTTCCCTGTAATCCTTCGAACTGCATCCCACGGAAAGCCCAAATATATATGATGATCAGCAGAATGGCTACCGCCCATATACGCAGTCGGGAGCGAAGCGGTCTGCGAAGTGTGGAATCATTCATAATAGTTTCCTCCGTAGCATGTTACTGCCGTAATCAATCGCAAGGACGATGACAAGGGTCAGTAGAATAATGATGCTTGCCCGATCATACCGGAACAGGCCAAGCGAACGGTCGAGCAGCAGGCCGATACCGCCCGCGCCGACCAGTCCCAGAACAGAAGCCGCGCGTACATTGACCTCAAAGGTGTACAGCAAGTAGGACACAAAATAGGGCAATGCCTGTGGTACGACACCGAAGGCAATCACCTGAATGCGGCTCGCCCCAACGGCAGTCATGGCTTCCAGCGGTCCGGGATCAATGGCTTCAATGGCCTCGAACGTCAGCTTCGCTATGATGCCGAAGGAGAAGAAGAGCAGGGCGAGCATCCCTGCGAACGGTCCGATGCCGAACACCGCCACAAAGATGGAGGCAAACAGCAGATCGGGAACGGTCCGCACGAGGTTCAGGATCGTGCGCATTGGCAGCGAGATCAGCTTGCGCGGCATGACATTGTAGGCGCAGAGCAGGGCGACAGGAATAGCCAGCAGCGCCCCCAGTGTCGTGCCCACGATAGCAATCTGGATCGTTTCCAGCATCGGCTTCCAAATGGTGGGCAGGTAGCTCCAGTCCGGCGGGAACATTTCGCCAAGTAATTTGCCCATCTCCGGCAAGCCGACGATCAACTGATAAAGCGTGGCATCCGTATGAATGGAGCAGGCAACCAGCACCACGATAAAGATCATCCAGGTGGCGTAACGCTTGTAACGCCCCGGCAGGGGCGGCCCTGCGGGCGGCTTGGATTGCTGCGGCTGCGGCGGTCCGGCTTGCGGTGACGGCGGCGTCGAAGAGAGCGGCTGGGCAGTGGAGTCGGGCTTCATGATCCCACTCCCAGCAGCTCATCATGCTTGATGGCCCGGCCGTAGATTTCCGCAAAGGCGTCATCCGTAGCTTCCTCCGGCGTGCCGTCAAAGACGACCTCCCCGGCGCGCAGGCCGATGATCCGCGTCGCATATTCGCGCGCCAGATCAATGAAATGCAGATTGACGATGGTCGTAATCTGCATTTCACGATTGATCCGCTGGAGGTCATCCATGACCTGGCGGGTGGTCAGCGGATCAAGCGATGCGACAGGCTCGTCCGCCAGAATAATCTTGGCCTCCTGCGCCAGAGCGCGGGCGATGGATACGCGCTGCTGTTGCCCGCCGGACAGCTCATCGGCCCGGCTATAGGCTTTTTCACGAATGTTCACGCGTTCCAGCGCGGTTAGTGCCAGCTCGACATCCTCCTTCGGAAAGAGGCCGAGAATGGTTCTGAGCGTCGAATGATAGCCGACGCGGCCGGAAAGTACATTGCGGAGCACGGTGGACCGCTTAACCAGATTGAAGCTTTGAAAGATCATGCCGATATCGCGGCGAATGCGGCGCAGCTCGCTGCTTCCGGCAGACGTGACAGACCTGCCGCCCACGACAATGTCGCCGGAGGTAATGTCATGCAGTCGATTAATAGAACGCAGCAGGGTAGACTTGCCCGCACCGGACAAGCCAACAATGACGACCATTTCACCCTCTTTAATCGTCAGGTTAATATTATTCAACCCTTTGGTGCCGTTCGGGTATGTTTTCGATACATTGCGGAATTCGATCATATGCTCCCAACTTTCTCCCCCCGATGGGGTGGAATGAAAACAACACCGCCATGAATACATGGACGGTGCTGCCCTGTCATTCGTAAAGCCTGTTTCGTAGCTGTTGCTTCATTACAATTACGCGTTTGCTCCTATTACTTAACCGCTTGGCCGACGGCTTCGGCATATTCACGTACAGAATCGAAGTTTTTATCATCGCCCTTTTCATAACCTACGTGCGTGTAAATTTCTTTAATGATTTCGCCGCCCTCAGGGTCTTTGGCGATATCTATGAAGGCTTGGCTGATTTTGTCTCTCCATGCTTGATCCATATCGGAACGTACGCTGACCGTATCATTCGGAATTTTAGCTGTGTAATGAATGACACGTGTTTTTTCAAATACATCCGGAATTTCCTTCTTTACTGTATTGCGTGCATCCTGGAAAACAGCTACAGCATCAACCTGACCGTTCAGCAGCGCCAGAATAGCGGCATCATGGCCTTTGATCGTTACACCCTGGACATCTGTGTCCGGGTCCACGCCGGCTTTTTTCAGCTCTGCTGCAGGATACACATAGCCTGCGGAGGAAGTTACATTTTGCCAGCCGACTTTTTTGCCCTTCAGATCAGCCAGGCTTTGAATCGGAGAATCTTTTTTCACCACGATCATCGCTTTGTAAAAGTTTACTTTTTCAGTTGTATCCTTGCCTGTGCCGTCTTCAATGCCGTAGCGTTGGGCTTGCAGCAGCAAATCGGCTGCTTTACGGTTATCGTGCGCCAGAACATAGGCATTCGGTGGAAGGAAACCTACATCTACCTGTTTGGAAGACATGGCTTCCACAATAGTGTTGTAGTCAGGAGACACGGTTACTTTTACCGGGATTCCGAGCTTGTCGCCCAGCAGTTTTTCGAGCGGCTTGGCTTTGGCTTCGAGCGTATCTGCATTTTGGGAAGGAACGAACTGTACTTTTAACTCTGTAGGAACATAGGCTGTGCTTTCGCTTTTCGTGCCATCTGTGCCTTGAGTGGATGCGCTGTTATTATTGCTTGCATTGGAGCTGCAAGCGGCCAGACCTGCCGCCAGTGTGAAGGTCATGCATAAGGTCAGTGCTTTTTTAAACAAAATAATTTCCCCCTAAAATAGTAATAACGAAAATAAAATTGAAAAAGTCTGTAAATTCTGTGACAAACAGAATCTTAACAGCTAGTCCGGCCCTTAGGGTAAAAACCATTCCTGACTTTGGTAAAAATTATGTAAAATATGTCTTATACTCTCTCATTTCTGTTCACTTAACATTCTCTTAACAGTACCCTGTTAGACTTGTTCAAGCTCTATGACCGAAGCTGAGGGAGAGAACAGGATTGGATATTTCAGATATCAAAGAGGTACGACAGCAGACGCTATGTCCTGTGAGGGTGAAATTTCGCATTATGGTTACGACCGATCTTCATGTCAGCTTGTGGAATTACGATTATTATACGGATCGGGAAACGTTACAGTACGGTCTTGCGCAAACAGCCAGTCTAATCCAGGCGGCTCGGTCCGAGGTACCTAACCACCTGCTGCTGGATAACGGGGATGTTATTCAAGGCAATCCGATGGGGGATTATGCTGTACAGCTTCTCCAACAGGACTCGGACGCCGTGCATCCTGCTTACAAAGCGATGAATCTGCTTGGGTACGAAGCGGGCAATATTGGAAATCACGGATTTAACTATGGATTGGAATATTTACAGACTTGCATTCAGGGAGCGACATTTCCATATATCAATGCCAACATCTATATGCAGGTGGAGACAGATACTTTTACAGATAGCCATACAGTTGTGGAAAAAGAACGAAATTACTTTACACCTTATCTGATACTGGATAAGACGGTGGAGGATGAAGCAGGCGGCAAGCATTTGTTGAAGGTGGGGATTATCGGGTTTGTGCCTCCGCAAATTATGCAGTGGGACAAGGCGTGGCTGGAAGGAAAAATCATCGTCAAGGATATGCTGGAGACAGCAAGACGGTTTATTCCGCAAATGAAGGCAGAGGGAGCCGATTTGATTATTGCCATGCCTCACGCGGGCTTCGAAGATATTCCTGAAACGCCATATATGGAAAATGCGGTGCTGCATCTGAGCAATGTAGAAGGGATCGACGCTATTTTGTTTGGTCATGCGCATAAAGTATTCCCCGGCCCTTCGTTTGTTGGTAAAACGGGTGTTGACGTAGAACGAGGCACCATCCATGATATTCCAGCGGTAGAGCCGGGCTTTTGGGGAGATCATCTGGGTGTCATAGATCTGGACCTGACCCTTATGGACGGAGCGTGGCAAGTGGCTGCCTCTTCTGCAGAGGTACGTCCGGTGTATGATCCAGTACGCAAGCAAGCGCTGGTGCAGCCGGATACTGCCATTCAGCAGGCGGTTGCGGAAGAGCATGCCGGGACACTGGACTATATTCGCGCACCTGTTGGCCGGACGACGGTGGCAGTAAACAGCTTTTTTGTCCAGGTGATGGACGATGCTTCCGTTCAACTCGTGAACGACGCGCAAATTTGGTATGTGAAGCAGCAGATGCAGGGGAGTGAGTACGAAGGTCTGCCCGTTTTGTCGGCAGCGGCTCCCTTTAAAACAGGTGGCAGATACGGCCCCTCGTATTATACTGATATTCCGGCGGGAACTTTGGCGATCAAGCATATCGCCGATCTGTACAATTTTCCAAATACGCTGCATGTCGTCCGACTGACCGGGGCGGAAATTCGGGAATGGCTCGAATGGTCTGCTGGACAATTCCGACAAATTGATCCTTATGCAGAACAGGAGCAAGAGCTGATTGATTCGGATTTTCCGAGCTTTAACTTCGATATTATTGACGGGATCAGGTATCAGATTGATGTGACGCAGCCCGCCAGATATGATGCTGCTGGAATATTGAAGGAACCGGATGCGCACAGAATCATTCATATGTCCTTGGACGGAGCGCCGACGGATATGCAGCGAAGCTATTTGATTGCCACGAACAATTATCGTGCGTTTTCCTCTACATTGGTCAATCCGGGTGGGGAACGAATCGTACTCGCTTCATCGGATGAAAATCGGCATGTGCTGACCGAATATGTGCGGCATATGAAGACGTTGACGCCCAAAGCAGACGGTCACTGGTCCCTCGCACCATGGCCGGGCCGCCCGCACGTGACGTTCCTGACCTCACCGCAAGCAACAGATGCCGCCCAAGCCTATTCGGAGTTGCTTTATGAAGGATTAACCGCAGAGGGATACGCCAAATTTGCTCTGGATTTCGGGCGATCCTGAAATTTTTTTGAGAAAATTGAATCTAAAGTGATCCAAAGACTACCTCTTTCGGGGGTGGTCTTTTTGCACACGGATCATTTGAAATCGTACGAAATTCGTAATTTTATATGTCCTGAGTCGCGTTTAAGTTATTGACCTCCGTTATAATTAGACATATACTTTGATTAAACAAATTTTGGTTTAAAAGGTAATGAAAAAGTCACCATCATTTGATGGAGGGGGTGTCCCTTTGGAAAAAAACACCACGATTCGTGCAGAAATTGAAAAGTATATTCAGCGTGAAGGTATTTCCATGCAATGTTTCGCAGACGCTTCCAAAGTAAATCCGGGTACACTTAGCGGTATACTTAACCGGAATCCCCCACGGCCGATTTCAGTTAATCAGCTTGATCTGATTACCGGGGCTATGGGATTGGAAGAAGGGGCCTTGTTCGAGATGTATGTGGATGAATGTTTTATTCATTCCTTACCGCACTGGAGGAGGTTGCGTCCGTTTCTGCTCCGCTGTTCAGAGCTGAACAAGCTGGAATGTATTTGCAGCGTACTTGGCTATCTGATGGATGATTTATCGAACATTTCGGCTATTTTTGAGACTGCAGAAGCGATGTTTGAGGACGAGAGATATGAAGCGGCCATGCTTCTGTACAATTGTGTCATCGAGAGTGAGAAATATACCCACTCCGAGCGGTTAGCGATCAGCTATTTCCGTATATTTCAGATTCAGATCAAGGACAACAAACGGAGCTTGAAGGCTGCTGTACAATTTCATTTGTATCGTAGTCGTCTGCCGGAAACTTACGCATTGGAAGGCTTACATATGCTATCTCAAGTGTTTGCGTTAAAAATGCAATGGTCCGAGATGGAAATGTATGCGGACGAGCTGCGAGAATTGGCTCAGGCGCTATACCGCAATCGGAACCGCTTTGGAGATGAGCATTTGGAGTTCCTCAAACCGCTTGTCTACTATTATGCACAGGGTCATCTGCTCAAGGCCAGCTGCTATGAGTTTCAGGGCAGGTATGAGGAATCCAAGAAATGGATTGATGGGTATGCAGATTTGAGCTGGTTTGAAGGATTGGACGAGGAAGGCCGGAAAGTAGTGGACATGCATCGTGTGTATGCACAAGGCAATCGGCTTTGTATCGAAATTAAAATGGGCAATACCTCTGCAATTTATGAATATATTACGTATTTGCGCGATCATCCGGACGAGACACTGGAAGGTTTGAATACGCTGCTGGAATCAGCGAACAGGTTCGGTTACTTTGTGGATGCCGAGCTTGGACTATTCAGTCAGCAACTCAAGAACTTCTGGGAGCTTGCACCGGATCAATGGGACACTCACTACCGCAAGCACTTTAATGCATTCCGCTTCGCCTCCTTTTGCAAGGTGTATGCCGAATATCATTTTCGGAAGGGCGATTATGCGGAGGGACTGGGGCAAACACTGCATTGCTTACAGTTGTCTGTAGACAATAGCTATACTGAGCATATTATCGGTTGCATGGCTTTGTTTGAGCAGCACCGGAATTTTTCTACCCCGGAGCAGCAGCATTTGTATCAGAAGTTTTGCCTGGGCGTGCGTGAAAATGAAAAGAATCATGCTTATGATCACAGCACCGGCGGGTATTTGTAATCTTTGGAATTCTAACCTTCATCTATCCTATTCATGCGAGGATGCTCCCGATCAAAAGGGAACGTTCTCGTTTTTAAATGCTGCTGTTTTCTGTGACTTCTAGCATAGAAGAATGCATTGCGCGTTGACAAGTTTCGCATGCGGGATTAGGATAAATGCAGCACAGAAAGTGAAGGAGAGCATGTGAAAATGACGATTCCCAAAACATTAACGATAGCCGGCTCCGACACCAGCGGCGGCGCGGGTATTCAGGCAGACCTGAAAACCTTTCAGGAGCTTGGCGTATATGGAATGACTGTATTGACAACGGTAGTTGCGATGGGACCTAAAACCTGGGACCATCTTGTATATCCTGTTGCGCTGGATGTGGTAGAAGCACAACTGCGTACGGTATTGGAAGGTATTGGATTTGACGCGATGAAAACGGGGATGCTCGGTTCTGTTGATATTATCGAACTGGTTGCCAGCCATCTGCGCAAGCATGATCTTAAACGGGTAGTTATTGATCCGGTGATGGTCTGCAAGGGCACGGATGAAGTGCTTCAGCCGGAAAATACAGAAGCGATGCTGGAATTTCTGATCCCGGGTGCTGATCTGGTAACACCGAATTTATTCGAGGCTTCGCAATTGGCGAAGAACGGACCGATTACGACGCTGGAACAGATGCAGGAAGCGGCTGCGATTATCCATGAGCGCGGAGCTAAGCACGTGCTGATCAAGGACCGTGGTAAAATCCGCGCAGGTAAAGCAATGGATCTGCTTTATGATGGAATCACCTTCGACTGGTTCGAGGCGGATGTTGTGAAAACAAGTTTCACCCATGGTGCAGGCTGCACAACTTCGGCAGCAGTAACGGCTGGCTTGGCCCAAGGGCTGACCGTACGTGAAGCGGTGGATCAGGCCAAAAAATTCATTACACAGGCGATTGAAGGCAGCTTCAAGCTGAACGAATTCGTTGGCCCGACTCTGCATGCGGCACATCGTTTGCAAAATCAGTAAAGCATGAATGCACTTATAAAATGGCTGCATTAGGCAATGCATCTACAATATATAGAGCTAGGCTAGAGTTTTAAGCCGCAATACATGGTATTGCGGCTTTTGACGTTGTATTTTTTTGGAATTATATCTTCCAGTTTGCTCTAATCTTACTGTATAATAGGCATCAGATTTATTAAATTTAGGGAGGACTCGAAGCAATGACATTATTCAGCCAAATGGCTTATATCCGGCCAGAGCAAACTGAAATTGAACAGCGGTTTAAAACGCTTTTGCAGCAATTTCGTGAAGCGGACAGCGTAGAGCGTCAAAATGAAGTCATTCATGCCATTAATAAGCTGCGCAGTAACGTGGAAACGCAATTGCAATTAGTAGAGGTTCGGCACTCCATTGATACGGAGGACGCATTTTACAAAGCAGAGCAAGAGTATGCTGATGATTTCATGCCGGTCATCCAGGAGTATGTAACCGATTACTACCGGGCATTGGTGGGCTCGCCGTTCAGAGCCGAGCTGGAGAGCCAGTGGGGTAGCCAGCTTTTCAGT
Source organism: Paenibacillus terrae HPL-003 (assembly GCF_000235585.1). GTDB lineage: Bacteria > Bacillota > Bacilli > Paenibacillales > Paenibacillaceae > Paenibacillus > Paenibacillus terrae_B. The sequence goes on along the minus strand of NC_016641.1, from coordinate 643,049 downwards.
ATCGCCGAGGTATCACTCAAGTCGTTCCACCCGGATATCATTGAGGATTTACAGCAGGAGAATAAGCTGACCTCCGAATACTCCCAATTGATTGCTTCAGCGAAGATCCCGTTCGAGGGAGAAGAACGTACATTGTCGCAGCTCCTGCCTTTTGAAATGGCTACAAACCGGGAGACACGCAAACAGGCCTCCGAGGCCAAGTATCAATTTATGAGCGAGCATGAGGATGAGCTGGATCGAATTTACGATGAACTGGTTAAGATACGCACGCGCATAGCGCATAAGCTGGGCTACGATAACTTTGTAGAGTTGGGCTATGCCCGTTTGGGTCGTACCGATTACAATGCGACTATGGTTGCCAATTTTCGCGAACAAGTACTGAAACATATCGTTCCGCTGGCTACAAAGCTCAAGGAGCGCCAACGCGAGCGGATCGGAGTGGATCAGCTTCGCTATTATGATGAAGGCTTTAACTTTTTGTCAGGCAATCCTACACCCAAAGGCGACCCGGAGTGGATCATTCGTAATGGAGCGCGTATGTATGAGGAGCTTTCAGCAGAGACACATGAGTTTTTCAGCTTTATGATCGAACGAGGGCTGATGGACCTGACTAGCAAAAAGGGCAAGCAAAGCGGAGGCTACTGCACGTTTTTGAGCGAGTATGGCACGCCGTTTATTTTCTCCAATTTTAATGGTACATCCGGTGATATCGATGTGCTGACGCATGAAGCGGGCCATGCCTTCCAGGTGTATGAAAGTCGGCATTTTGAAATCCCCGAATACCACTGGCCGACTATGGAGGCGGCAGAAATTCATTCCATGAGTATGGAGTTTTTCGCATGGCCTTGGATGAAGCTGTTCTTCGAAGACGATACGGATAAATATCACTTTGAACATTTGTCCTCATCGTTGTTGTTTGTCCCTTACGGCGTAGCCGTGGACGAGTTCCAGCATGCGGTGTATGAGCATCCAGACTGGACACCAGCCGAACGTAAAAGCGCATGGCGCTCCATTGAACGCAAGTATAAACCACATTTGGACTATGAAGGCAACGAGTATCTGGAGCAGGGAGGGTTCTGGCATAAGCAGGGACATATTTTCCAATCCCCGTTCTACTATATCGACTACACACTCGCGCAATTGTGCGCATTCCAATTCTGGAAACGTATGAGCATCGACCGTACGGCTGCGTGGGAAGATTATTTGAAGCTGTGCTGTGCCGGGGGGAGTCGTTCTTTTACCGGATTGGTGGAGCTGGCTGGTCTGATCTCACCGTTCCAAGATGGATGTGTCGCCTCTGTGATCGGAGAAATTGAAGCTTGGCTGAACAGCGTGGATGATCAAAAGCTTTAAGCTTAACCCAAAAGGGCATTTCACTTACCAGAAAAGCTGAAAAGCTGAAAAGCTTGCAAATAAGATGTCCTTTTGGATGGAAACAGAGCTGTTGCACAGAAAAAGCCGGGAACCTCTACCTGATGTAGAAGTCCCGGCTTTGTGTGATTTTAGAGCAAATATAGCTCTATTAAAGCTTGGTATTCAGTGGTTTGAGGTTGGCTTCAATGGAAGCGCGACGTGATTCCAAAAATGGCGGTAACGCCAGCGATTCACCCAGAAACTCCAGTTCTTCATCCGTATCAAAGCCCGGTCCATCAGTTGCCAATTCAAACAAAATGCCGTTCGGCTCACGGAAATACAATGAACGGAAGTAAAAGCGATCCACGAACCCTGAGCTGGAGATTTGCAGTTGGTTAATACGTTCAACCCACTGTCTAAGTTCTTCCTCAGTCGCAACACGGAAGGCTACATGATGCACACTGCCTCGTCCCGGGCGCTCTTGTGGAAGATCGTTACGTTCTTCCAGATGAATCTCAGTTCCGGTACCACCTTCGCCGGTTTCATAGATGACCACATCAGGCTGCCCCTCAACGTTGGAAGGATAGGAGCCCTTTTTGCGGAAGCCCATCACCTGCTCCAGAATGAGGATCGTGTTCTCCGCTTTTGGAATGGTTAGATGAACCGGACCAAGTCCGACGATGCCATATTCAGCAGGGACAGGGCTTTTCTCCCAAGGCGTACCGCCCCGCACTCCGTTGTCATGCTCATCCGAAACGAGGAAGAAGCGTTGTCCTTCAAAATCCTCAAACGAAAGCGCCAAACGTCCCGCTTGATCCGTAATTTCCCCATGTTTTACATCCAATTGCTCGAAACGGTTTTTCCAGAAATCCAGCGCCTTGTCATTCGGTACACGCAGGGAGAGCGCCGAAATGCTGTTATTCCCCGTACGAGTTTGCCCCGCATGCGGAATCTCAAAGAAAGTAACTTCGGTGCCAGCCGTTCCACGCTCATCTCCATAAAAGAGGTGATAGACGCTAACATCATCCTGATTCACCGTTTTCTTAATGAGTCGAAGTCCCATTACCTGAGTATAAAAATCATAATTCTTAGCCGCCGCCGCCGTAATCGCCGAAACGTGATGCAATCCTAACAGTTTCATGTCATTGTCCTCCTTGGTTTTTATATGATTAGTTTTTTCGAAGCAAAATAAACAGTCGTGAACTTTCTTTTATATTTATTATCTTGATATTAAGATAAATGATTTTTGATTGTTTGTCAACTTGAATTGTGCACTAGCTCTAAAGACGGACAAAAATAGAAATTTGAAATAATGCAAAAGCAGATACTAAAGCCCGATATAGCCCAATATAGATAGAATGAATTTTATTATAAAAGGAGTGTACTCGATGTACACGGATAAGGATGTAACCATTAGACCTGTTAAAGAAGAAGACTTACATGCTCTTTGGACGCTAACCTATAAAGAAGAAGCACCGGAATGGAAGCAATGGGATGCGCCTTATTATGAGCATAAGGTGCTTTCCTGGGAGGATTATTTACAAGGCAAAGAAAAACGAGTTGAACAAGATGACTTTTGGCTCATTGAAGTGGCAGGTAAGATTATTGGATCGGTTAGTTACTATTGGGAGCATCGGTCTTCATATTGGCTTGAAATGGGGATAGGTATCTTTGATTCGCAGTATTGGAGCGGTGGGTATGGTACGAGGGCACTCCGACTATGGATTACTCATTTGTTTAATACATTGCCTCTAGTAAGAGTAGGCTTTACAACCTGGTCAGGAAACCACCGGATGATGAAGGTTGGGGAGAAGCTGGGCATGACCCTAGAAGCTAGGCTTCGAAAGTGCAGATATTATAATGGACAATATTATGATTCCATCCGAATGGGGCTTTTGCGGGAAGAGTGGAAGCTGTAACGTTCTGCAAAAAAACCTTTCTAAGCATAAAAAGATGACCTCTGAATTTGATCAGGAGTCATCTTTTTATTCCCACTGCTATCTTGGACTTTCTAATATTTACGGTAAATCTACTCTGACTCCCGAAGCTGCTCTACAATACTTTGTTTGTTGTTCAAAGAGTAAACCACTAATGGAATAAATATCCCAAGCAATAACAGTAAAGGTAATAGGACTAGAAGTGGCCAGATTATAAAGTGATAGCTCAAAAACCATATCATACTACTTAGGGGTTTCACAATTGAAATAGAAAATATGATCCCTAATAAAATGGAGAATAGGGCGGTGCCGAGAACATAATACAGCCCTTCATAGATCAGCATACTCCGCAATTGCTTTTTGGTCATGCCGATACTTTGCAGCATGGCAAACTCCTGACGTCGGGTCAATATACTCGTCAGAATTGCGTTTACAAAGTTGAGGATACCAATTAGGCCGATAATCAGACTGAGCGTGCCCCCGATCATCATGATGGTGTTTTGCATACCGGAAAACTCATTCATTGAAGTAAATTTGGATGTGTAGTTCATTACCGGCTCTGTAGTTTCGGTGTAACTTTTTAAAAAGCTCTCCATGGCCTCTTCCTGATCAGGGGATACATTAAAGGCATAGCTCATGACAGCAGGCTGCTCCGCAAGCGGCTTGTAAATATTCGCCGGAAGATAAAGGTTATACTTATCTGAAAGGCGATCAGAATTGGTTGCATATTTAATTGCAACATGACCAAGCACTGTGAATGTATGCGTAGTATACTCTTTATCCAGCGGAGCTTCTGCTGCTCCCATATAACTGTGAAGCGTGACCTTTTCGCCTACCTTATAAAGAGCTTCTTCCATATAGGGGATGTCATGATCATCTAAATCTACCCCTTCCAATATATACTTACCGGAAGCCAGCTTTTCAAAATCAAGCTCACCGTCTAGCAATTGCAATTGGTGCAGTGGTAAATCTTCCAGCCCATACACTGTTGCAGTGAAGTTGCCGCGAGAGTCAGTCACATCGTCCTCATTAGTGTCTTTTCCATTCTCGACAGTAAGCACTAATTTGCCGCCGTACAGTCGGCCGCCTTCCTCAAAGCCCGGTTGTGCCTGTACAGCCTGAATAAAACTCTCGGAGGTCTCATTTTCAGGGCCTCTAAAATAGGGACTATGAAAATATTCAGCATGAGCAATGAGAAAGTCAGTGTCATTGAATTTGGATACATACTTATCCATATCAATGCTCTGAGACAGGGTGAAGGCCGTGTTAAGAAGTACAAGGCTCAACGAAAGACTGATGACTACCAAAACGGTACGCTTCGTATTGCGCCACAAGTTGGAGCGAGCCATGTGGATCATTTTAGCGCCTTCAGTGGATTTTTTCAGCTTACGGCCGCCCTTGGTATTTCCGTCTGTGTATCTTACTGCCTCAACCGGCGATACAGCTGCCGCAATTCTGCCAGGCTTGAAAGTGCTGATCATTACGGTAATGAGCGCGAACAAAGCCGATCCTATAAAAATCCATGGGTTGGGAGATACCGATACCTCGGTTCCAGCAAAGGCAGTATTGTTCATAAGAAGGGGTGTAAGTGCTTTACCGACAAAAAAACCTGCTATCAATCCAATCGGGATTCCTAACGCTGATAGAATCAGTGCTTGCCTGCGAATGATCCGGCGGATCTGTTTGCCGCTTGTACCGATCGTCTTTAAGAGACCGTAAAAACGGATATCTCGCATTACTGATATTTGGAAAATATTATATATAATCAAATAACCGGTAAACATGATCAGTATCAGGGCGGAAGTAAGTGCAATGATTGTTCCCGCATCCATACTAAAATTGGTCGAGATATATGACCAGTTTACATTATTTGCAATGTAGTTCGGTGCATTTTTGTCAAGGGAATATCCGCTTTCCGTAATAACTTTGTTGAGTTTTCCTTGCAAATCAAAGCTATTGTCGAACATAATATACGCACTAATTACGCCGGTAATGGAGTGATCTTTTTTATAGTTGCTTTGTAACTCCTTAGCATGAGCATCGACATAGGCTTTAGAAGCGAATATTTGCCCTACGTTAACCACAGGATCACTTTTCCACCAGCCGGAGAGGATAAAATCACGCTGTACTTCTTTATCTCGTATGTTAAGCTTTAGCCTCAAAGGTGCTCCAACCTCCAGTGGAACACCTAATAGCTGCAACGTCTTGGAGTCTGCGATTACTTCATTTTCTGCTGCAGGCTTACGCCCCTCTTTAAGCTCAATAAAACCAAGCTTCATCCCTACATCGTCGTAATACCAGAACTCCGTATGGCGTTTTAGAAATTTATCGTTCATAACTCCATCGCTTAATATGCGGTTATAAGCTATTTCCTTGATCAACGGATGATCCTTGACATGATTGAATTCGTCATCCGTTATATATTTAAGTACGGCATGTCCATCTCCACCGGCCTGTCGCATGGTTGCCCGTTGTAAGTTTTCCACAGCACCGAGCCCCAAGGTGTACAACGTCGTAAATAACAATGAAGTAAGAGCTATGGCAACAATGGCAAAGAGGCTACGGGCTTTGTTTACTTTGAAACTCTTATCTGCCAGATTGCGGATGGCTTTTTTATTTCTAACCTGGATCATTTGCCTTCACCGCCGACCATTTTACCGTCCTCAATACGGATGATACGATCTGCCATTTGCGCAATTTCCTCGTTATGGGTAATCATCACCATCGTTTGGCGGAACTGCTGACTGGATACTTTGATTAGTCCCATCACATCAAGGCTTGTTTTGCTATCCAGGTTTCCGGTGGGTTCATCTGCTAAGACAATCGCGGGTTTGGCTGCTAGCGCTCTAGCAATGGCTACACGCTGCTGCTGGCCCCCCGAAAGATGGTTGGGCAGATTATTCAGCTTATGGTCAAGGCCCAAGGTATGTACAATTTTATCTATGTGGGTTTTGTCCGGTTCTTTACCATCCAGTTCAATAGGAAGCACAATATTTTCGTAGACATTCAAGACTGGCACCAGATTGTAATTTTGAAATACGAAGCCAATCTTTCGTCTGCGAAAAATGGTCAATTCTTCGTCTTTCAGTGTAAAAATATCTTTACCGTCAATCGTGACGCTTCCGCTTGTTGGACGATCAAGTCCACCGAGCATATGCAGAAGGGTGGACTTCCCGCTGCCGGATGTACCAATAATGGCTACAAATTCTCCGCTTTCCACCTCCAGGTTCACACCGTCTAGAGCGCGAACAGCAGTATCTCCGTTGCCGTAGTACTTTTTCAACTCTTGGGTTTTTAATAGAGCCATACACTTTCTCCTCCATAAAAATAGTCTGTATTGTGGCGTCCTGCAATACAGACCTTACCATATCAATCTTTCCAGAATCTTTCTGAAATCTAACAGCATTGAAAGAACTACCTTTCCATGGGAAGAAAAATAGAGAAGATGGAGCCACGGCCGTAGCGTGAAAATACCTTGATATAACCACCCTCAGCCGCGAGGATCTCTCTTGTTAAGAACAGTCCAATACCGACACCTTCCTGCGAGTTAACAGTGGAGGAGCGATAAAAACGCTTAAAGATTTTACCCTGTTCTTCTTCTGCGATTCCTATGCCACTATCGGCAATATCAATCCGGCAAAACAGATCATACGCAATTGCTTTTATGGTGATGTTCCCGCCGGTTTCTGTATACTTCACAGCATTATCCATAATATTGTAGACTGCTTCGACCGTCCATTTCAGGTCAAAGCAAGCATAAATCGTTGTATTCTCCATAACCACTGAGATGCCCTTGACATCCGCCTTCGGCATAATTTGCTCCCGTGCAGTGCACAGAAGCTTCTGAACAGGTTCCTGCCTCGGCGATACTGTGATGATCCCCGTTTCAAGCTGCGATGTTTTCAATAATGCCTGGATAAGAAAGTTAAGCTTTTCGGCCTGTGTGGAGAGAGCTTTTACACAAATGGAACCATCCTCCGGCAATTCGTATTCACTAAGCAGTTGGGAATAGAGCAGGATATTAGCAATAGGCGTTTTCGTTTGATGTGAAATATCGGAAATAAGCTCGTTTATTTTGTTTTTTTCCGTAAGCAAATTTTTGGAGGATACGGTGCAAATGGAAAGAAATCGCGCAAGTTTTGCCTCTACAGCAGATAAAACGGATTCGTCGAAAACACGCTCCGAAAAGTTGCCATCTATTGCAGCATCAATCATGTCCTCTATGGTTTTCATGGTTTTAAACATGTTCTTACGATATAGAATGATTACAGCCGTTGCGGTAAATAGCGCAGTAACAGTAATTCCAATATACATATAAAGGAGTGTTGTCATCTCATTTCACCGCCCATGTGTAGCCAATACCATAAATCGTCTTAATGTATCGAGGAGAGGAGGGAGAATCCTCCAATTTGTCCCGCAGCCTTTTGATTGTAACCGACAAGGCGTTTTCACCTACATACTCAGCTCCATCAGTCCAGATGCTATCTACCAAATGATCGCGCGAAACGGTATTTCCTCGATTGTTGATTAGGATACGCAACAATTTTTGTTCAGTTTTACTTAGTTCAATGGGCGTACCATTCTTAATAAATTCCATCCTCTCGAATGAAAAGGAAAAATTGTCGAGCTGAATGGAGTCTGCAAGCGAGTATCTGGATTTCTTTAACTGAACGCCGACTCTTGCCCTCAGTACCATAAGACTGAAAGGCTTTGTGATATAGTCGTCAGCACCCAGTTCAAAACCAGTGACGACATCCGTTTCCATATCATTCGCAGTCAGGACGATGACTGGTATAGTTGTTTTTTTTCGTATATGGGTTAAAAGGCCAAGTCCATTCCCATCCGGCAAGTTTACATCAAGAATCACTAGGTCAAAGGCAGTGACGTTCAATTGTTCTTTTGCAGCAGCTATGTCATACGTTTGCACAAATACGTTGTTAGGTTCTTTAAGAGTAAGAACAATACCGTTACTCAAGGCAATATCATCCTCGACGATTAATATGTAATTCATCATTTTCCTCCTGTTTTTTTGATTAATCAAGTTAATGAATCCCGAATTCCAAGAACTGCTTACAGTAAAAATGGAAAAGAGGGGCCTAAAATCTTCCACCTCTATTTTACAGGATATTGCTCTTATTTGCTCATTCGCTCTTCAGACTATTCAGATTTTGCTAGCACCTTTTTTGACATGGTTAATTCATTTCAAAAAAATTGACAGATACGATATGACTGATATAATTTATGCTAGTTGATTTTTTTGATAATGATTATCATTATTGAAGGGAGGACAGGGCCGAAGCTTGGTACAGGTTGTTGGAGAACAGGCTCTCTTGGTTAGAACATGAAATTGCGTTATTTAATACTGGCTTTTCTGGTACTGGCCTTCGCCTCGGTTTTTATCGGTGTTCATGATGTAACTCCACTCGATTTGTTCCACTTAACCAACGATCAGGCACAGGTGCTCCTGATTAGCAGACTACCGCGTTTGATCAGCATCATCATCGCAGGAGCGAGTATGAGTATCTGTGGTCTTATTATGCAGCAGCTTACCCGGAACCGATTTGTATCGCCTACCACCGCAGGGACGATGGATGCGGCACGATTAGGTGTGCTGATGGCCATTATGGTGTTTGGAGCGGCTGGATTTTGGACAAAGATGCTGACGGCTTTCGGGTTTGCCCTGGCGGGGACACTGATTTTTATGAAAATACTGGACAAAATCCGTTTCAAGGACCCGGTATTTATCCCGCTGGTCGGTTTGATGTTCGGGGGCATTTTGAATTCGGTGACGACCTTTTTCGCCTATAAATACAATCTGATCCAGAGCATTTCCTCGTGGATGCAGGGTGATTTTTCACTGGTGATGAGTGGTCGCTATGAGATGCTGTATCTTAGTGTTCCGTTGGTTGCATTGGCGTACATATATGCGAATCGTTTCACAATTGCAGGCATGGGCGAGGATTTTGCGGCAAATTTGGGCGTACATTACAAGCGCACCGTCAATGTCGGTTTGGTGATCGTGGCTTTGGTTTCCTCAGTCGTCATATTGACCGTGGGAACGATCCCTTTTCTAGGGCTGGTTGTACCGAATCTGGTCAGCATGTATATGGGCGATAATCTGAAAAAAAGTTTGGCCCACACCGCGACCTTGGGCGCCGTTTTTGTGCTGTTTTGCGATATTTTGGGGCGGGTCATCATTTATCCGTATGAAATCTCTGTAGGGCTTACCGTGGGTGTGATCGGGAGTGCGTTGTTCTTGTATTTGCTGTTGAGGAGAAGGGCCTATGAATCCTAAATTAAAAATCGGAATATTAGCTGCTGCCGCGCTGCTGCTGATTGTTGCTTTTGTGTTTGTAGATCTTCCGCATACCTGGCACTACGCGCTGCCACGAAGATTGAAAAAGATCGCAGCCTTCATCCTGACAGGTGGCTCGATTGCTTTTGCAACGGTTATTTTCCAGACGATTACAAATAACAAGATTTTGACTCCGGGTATTATTGGGCTGGATTCACTGTATATGCTGATTCAGACCACCATTGTGTTTGCGTTCGGCTCGGTGCCGTTTATTTCAACCAGCAGAGAGCTGAATTTCTTATTATCTGTGGGACTGATGGTGCTGTTCGCGGGTTTGCTGTACAAATTAATTTTTCGCAAGGACGGACGAGGGATTTATGTACTTCTGCTGATCGGTCTGGTGTTCGGTACGCTTTTCAACAGTTTATCTACCTTTATGGAAGTGCTGATTGATCCGAACGAATATGCAAAAATTCAGGACAAAAGCTTTGCCAGCTTCAGTAATGTAAACACCGAGCTGCTGTGGCTTTCTGTATTCATTCTTGTGCTCGTATTCGCTTATGCGTGGAGATTCATCAAGTATCTGGACGTGCTGTCGCTCGGACGGGAGCATGCTGTTAACTTGGGTCTTCCATACGGCTTTATCATCAAAAGACTGCTGGTTATCGTAGCGATTCTCATTTCCATTTCTACAGCGCTCGTCGGGCCAATTACGTTTCTCGGGTTGATTGTGGCCAATGTGGCCTATCAGGTGATAAAGACCTATCAGCACCGATATATTATTCCGGCCTCCATCTGTGTCAGTGTCATTGCATTGGCAGGCTGCCAACTGCTGGCAGAGAGAGTATTCGACTTATCGACAACAGTCAGCGTCATTATTAACTTCATCGGGGGGGTGTATTTCCTGTACCTTTTGCTGCGGGAGAATAAATCATGGTAGAAGTCAAAAACGTATCCAAACGCTACGGGAATAAAAATGTGGTGGATCAGGTATCCGTCACCGTACCCAAAGGCACCATTACCTCCTTTATTGGACCTAATGGCGCGGGGAAAAGCACGTTGCTGTCGATGATCAGTCGTCTGGCGGATAGCGATGAAGGTGAAATCCTTATTGATGGGCAGGCCGTGAGCCTGACGAAAAGCGAGGAGCTGGCCCGGAAGATATCCATTTTAAAACAGACGAATGATGTCAACATCCGCTTAACCGTGAAGGAGCTGGTCAGCTTCGGCCGTTTTCCGTATTCCAAGGGCAGATTGAACAGCGAGGATCGCCAAATGGTGGAGCAGTCCATGGCTTACATGGGGCTAGAGGATATGAAGGACAAGCATATTGATTTGCTTAGCGGTGGACAGCGACAGCGGGCGTTTATTGCCATGATTTTGGCTCAGGACACAGAATACATCCTGCTGGATGAGCCGCTGAACAATCTGGATATGAAGCATTCGGTTCAGATTATGAAGACGCTGCGCAATTTGGTGGATGATCTCGGCAAAACGATTCTGGTCGTGCTTCACGACATTAACTTTGCTTCCTGCTATTCGGACTATATTGTGGGGATGAAGGACGGCAGGTTGTTAAAGCAGGGAACCGCCGATGAGATGATTGACAGCCAGGTATTACAAGATTTGTACGATATGGATATTCCGATCCAACAGATCGGTGATCATAAAATTTGCGTTTATTTCACATAGGGGGAATGTAAAATGAAGAAAAATATGATGTTTTTAACGCTGATGCTTGCGCTGGTACTGATCGTGTCTGCCTGTGGCAAAGCGGCTCCAGCCAGTCAGGAAGCTACGGGCAACGGCTCATCTTCTGCTGCAACTACAGAGTCCAAAACCATCGAGGTTAAACATGCCCTGGATGAAAATCCGGTTCAAGTCAAAGTCAATCCGAAAAATGTCGTTGTGTTTGATTTTGGCGCGTTGGACACGCTGGATAAGCTGGGTGTTGATGTTGCGGCGGTAGCGCAGCAGGATCTTCCTACATATTTGAGCAAATATAAAGATTCCAAATATGCAAATGCGGGCACGCTGTTCGAACCGGATTATGAAAAAATCAGCGATCTGTCACCTGAATTGATCATCATCGGTGGCAGACAGGCAGATGCATACAAAGAATTGAGCAAAATTGCACCGACCATTTCGTTGGCTGTAGACACCAAGGATTATATCAATTCCTTTAAGAAAAACGTTGAAACACTGGGTCAAATTTTCGATAAAGAGGATGCTGCCAAACAGGAATTGGCTACGATTGATAGCTCCATCAAGGCCGTACATGATAAGGCTGTAGCGAGCAAAGCCAAAGGACTAATCGTCCTGACGAATGAAGGTAGCCTGAGCGCATATGGTTCACAATCCCGCTTCGGTATCATCCATGATGCTTTTGGCGTCACACCTGTAGATCCTGACATTAAAGTATCCACCCATGGACAAAAGGTTTCTTTTGAATATGTACAGCAAAAAAATCCGGATTACATCTTTGTTGTTGACCGTGGAGCAGTCGTGGTAGAGGAAGGCAAGGAACAGGTTACAGGCAAACAAACGATTGAGAATGAACTGGTGAAGAAAACCAATGCGTTTAAAAATGGTCATATTGTGTATCTTGACCCGAACTACTGGTACTTGTCAGGTAACGGTCTGGAATCCGTGTCCGAAATGATCAAGGAAATTGATGCCGCGCTGTAATGGATAACCTGTACACGATGGAGAGTTACATACGATGAAAGGTCATCTGGATGAAGTTTCATTGGACGGGTATCTTGTACACATCTATACATCTCCTGCTTCCGTGAATGATAGTGGGCCGTACCCTGTGCTGTATGTGCAGGATGGCAGCTCATTATTTCTAAGCGGATTAGAAGAACTGGAGCGGCTTTTGTCTGTGGGGGAGCTGCCCGGTGTAGTGCTGGTGGGCATTCAGCCCGTGAATCGGCTGGACGATTATACGCCTTGGAAGGCGGCGGCTTTGGTAGAAGGAAGACCCGCTTTTGGTGGTGGCGGGGATGCCTATCTGGCGTTCGTGGTCACGGAAGTGATGCCATACGTCGAGGCAAGGTATTCGGTGCAAACCGGGCTGGAGCATACGGGAATCATCGGCGCTTCGTTGGGCGGATTGATTTCCATGTATGCCGCCTTCAAATATGAGGATGTATTCGGACGCATCGGTTCGATCTCCGGCTCCTATTGGTATCCGGGTATGATGGATTACATGCGGTCTGCATCTTTTGCAACGGGAGTGGCTGAAACACACCGATTTTATGTATCTGTCGGGACCCGTGAAGGTGAAGGGAAAACGAATGTGCAAAAAGATATGGTTTCGTTAACCCTTCAAGCACGTGAAGTGCTACTGGCACAGGGGCTTGATGAAAAGGATGTTCTTCTCGTACTGGATCAGGATGCGGTGCATCGGGTGGATTTTTTTCAGCGTCAATTCCCCGAGGCCATCAAATGGCTGTTCCGATAGCACGATTGGAATATGGGCTTATGCAATAACCCCAAAGGATTGGAGAACGTGGAGTCTCTATGCCCTTTGGGGTTATTTTTCGTATAATAGAGCAATATTCAAAATTTGATGTTACACGCACGCTATTGAAAGTGAGGGAACCACTACATGAAGAAAAATCGTCTGGGATCTTCGGATTTGCGGGTAGGCGAGATTGGCTTGGGCTGTATGTCGGTCGGTACGGAGCAGCAGCAAGGTGTCTACCTGATCCATGAAGCGTTGGATCGGGGCGTGAACCTGCTCGATACGGCGGATTTATACCATCACGGGCGTAATGAGGAAATCGTGGGTGCAGCGATCCGTGGACGGCGTCAAGACGTGATACTGGCGACCAAGGTCGGTAATCGGCGTATGCCGGGCCAAGAGGGCTGGGGGTGGGACCCGTCCAAGAAATATATTCTGTCTGCGGTCAAAGAAAGCCTGCGCCGCCTGGGAACGGATTATATCGACCTGTATCAGCTTCACGGAGGAACGATAGACGATCCCATCGACGAAACGATTGAGGCTTTTGAACAGCTCAAAAGGGAGGGGGTCATCCGTTATTATGGCATTTCCTCGATTCGTCCTCACGTCATCCGTGAATATGTCGAGCGTTCGAATATCATCAGTGTCATGAATCAATATAGCTTGCTGGACCGTCGGGCAGAGGAAGAGGTATTGTCTTTGCTTCAGGAGCGGGGAATCAGTGTCATTGCACGCGGACCCGTCGCCAGCGGCGTGTTGACCGACGAAGGAGAAGGCAAGGCAGCCAAGGGCTATCTGGACTACGAAGAGGCGGAACTGCTGGACGTACGCAAGCAATTGAAGGCATTTACGGGGGCAGAGCACAGCATGGGGCAGACGGCGATCCGTTATAGCCTGTCTCACCCGGCTGTCGCTGCTGTTATCCCGGGTGCAAGCTCATTGGGACAAGTGGAGCATAATATCGCAGCAGCGAGTCTCCCACCGTTAACCCAACAGGAGCGGGAGGCGCTACAGCAGATGAGCCGGGCTAACTGCTATGATGCGCAATATCGCTGATACGAGCACAGGTAGGGCAGAGGGGAATCTTTGTCGCACGGTCGGAAATGCGATTTGCCAGCCGATATATCGGACCATACTTTCGAACGTGTACTTGCCATAGTTGCAATATATGAAAGAATCATTACAATATAAGAATAAGCTCAGGTTTATAATCCATATTTAGGTATGGAGACATTCATAAATATACCCTAGGAGGAACCAACAAATGGAACGCATCGAATCACAGCAGCAGTATCAGGATTTGATTAACGGTGACGGTTTAACGGTCGTAAAATTTGACACAACCTGGTGTCCGGATTGCAAAACACTGGATAAATTCATGGGTGGCATTATCGAGGAAAATACGGATAAGCGTTTCTTTGCGCTTGATGCTGAGAAATTCCAGCCGATTGCCGAAGAAAATCAGGTACGTGGAATTCCGAGCCTGCTCGTTTTCCGTAACGGCGAAAAAATTGCTCATTTGCACAGCAAATATGCCAAGACGCCAGCACAAATTTCCGAATACCTGACCACATTGGAATCAAAACAATAATCGAAACGATAGTCAAAGTCGCGCCCATTTTGCATAAATCCCAAGAGCGATTTCAAATCAGCAAATTTATAGATCAAAACGGTCTAATTTGTCTATATATTGTACTTTTAAGCGTTGGGAATCGAATTATGCAAAATGCTGAAATAGAAAAAGGGTTATCCCATGGCTGATAAATCAAGCCCATGTGATAACCCTTTTTTGTCATACGAAACGAGCTGTTATTGCTGAAAAGCATGAAGGCTTTGCGGCAACAAACAAAATAGCTTACAAAATAATGAAGAAGAACACAGCCGCCAATACGAAGCGGTAGATGGCGAATGAAGTCAGGCTCAAGCGTTTGAGCAGACCGAGGAACGTTTTGATCGCCAGCATACCGACGATAAAGGCAGTGATAAAGCCGGCCGCGAACACCGGAAAATCGCTCATGGACAGATGGTCCATACTTTTGACCATATCAATGCCCGATGCGCCCAACATGACTGGAACAGAAACCAAAAACGTGAATTCAGCGGCTGCTGTATGGCTTACACGGGCAAATAGGCCCCCGGACATGGTTGAGCCTGAACGGGAGAAGCCCGGCCATAGAGCTAGGACTTGGAATATACCGATCGTAAAAGCCTGCTTGTACGTAATCTCATCCACTGTATGCGATTTAATGGGCGGATGGAATTTTTCAGCCGCGATCATTAGCAAGCCTCCGATGACCAGACTGTACAGAACGGTTTGAGGGCCAAACAGGTATTGCTTGATTACATCACGGAACAGCACGCCAATCACACCCGCAGGGATCATGGCCAAAATAATGTGTAGCAGGTTCAGACGCGGTTGAGTCGAGATTCTGCGTCTGAAATCAAACAAGCTCAAGAACCTGCGCCAGTACAATACGACGACCGCCAGTACAGCACCCAACTGCACAATAACCTCGAACGTTTTGACCGTATCATTCTCCGTGTTTAACCCTAGAAGATCAGCCGTCAGGATCATATGACCCGTTGAAGAGACCGGCAAAAACTCTGTCAGCCCTTCAATAATGCCCATAATAATAGATGATAAAATATCCACTTTACTAGTTCCTCCTTACACGCGTGCAGGGCAAACGGCCTAAGCCGTTTGCCCTGGAAGTATGTCATTTCAGTAGGAGTGAACGCAAGTGTCAAGTGCACAGTGCAAGCCACTTAGGTCACAGCAGTTCACTCCCGGGAAGAAGTGTCCGATTCCGCTTCCAACTCAGATACAGGAGATTCATTGTGTAGAATAATCTCCACCCGTCGAATACGATTTTTACCCATTTCACGAATGATAAATTTCACATCATCTTCTATGAATTCCTTGCCCTGTCTCGGTTCTGGAACCCGACTATACACCCACCCTCCGACAGTATCCACGTCCTCATCGTCCAACGTCAAGCCAGTCAGATCACTCAGATCGGAAAGCATCACCTTGCCATCCATCAAATAACTGTTCTCCGTTAATTTCTCGATTTCCTTCCGTTCATCCTTATCAAATTCATCACGGATTTCGCCAACAATTTCCTCCAAAATGTCCTCAATGGTAATCAGACCGGAGGTTCCGCCGTATTCATCGACGAGAAGGGCGATATGAACCTGCTCCTTCTGCATGCGTTTGAGCAGCGTGTTGACGGGTATAACTTCCGGAACGGTCAGGATCGGTTGAATCAGACTATGGAAATCAAGCTCAGGGTTGCGGTCATACTCAAGGAACAATTGCTTGGTATTAATCATACCGATGATCTGATCCTTGCTCTCTGTCGCCACCGGAAAACGGGTATACTGCTCTTCGTGAATGGTTAGCATGTTTTCTTTCAGCGAGCGATTCGTAAACAAGCATACCATATCTGTACGTGGCACCATAATTTCTTTGGCAACGGTCTCGTCAAAAGCAAAGATACGATTCACGTAGCCATATTCGGTGTTATTGATCTTACCACTTTCCACGCTTTCGGACAAAATGATCTGAATTTCCTCCTGAGAGTGCGCTTCCTCATGCTCGCTTGCCGGTTGAAGACCAAACAGACGAACCAAACGGTTGGCCGAACCGTTCAGGAGCCAGATAAACGGATACATAATCCGGTTAAACCATACGATGACCGGGGAGGTCAACAAGCTTACGGCTTCCGCTTTGCGGATCGCCAGCGTTTTGGGAGCCAGCTCCCCGATAACCACGTGCAGGTAAGTTACAATGACAAATGAAATAATAAAGGCCAGGATATGTGAAAATTCCCCATTGATGTTGAGCTGTTGAAAGAGAGGCTCCAGCAATTTGACCACGGTCGGTTCACCGAGCCAGCCGAGTCCCAACGCTGTAATCGTAATACCAAGCTGACAGGCGGACAAGTAGCCGTCCAGATTATTGACGACCTTTTGTAGCGCCAGTGCGTTTTTCCGATTTTCCACGACCAGCTGATCGACCCGGCTGGAACGGATTTTAATAATCGCAAACTCGGTAGCCACGAAGAAAGCACTAAATATAATCAACACCGCGAACAAAAATAGACTGACACCTATACCCATATAATTTTCACTCATCCCTTTTTCGTTCAATTTTTAATGAACTCCATTTTAAGTTCACTTGAACTTATTTTAAGAACTTAAAAGCAAATATACAAGGTTCATATCCAATCATAGCAGGTCACCTACCTCCAATTTGCACGGAAAATAAGACAAAACAGAACCCGCACGGATCATTGCTTCACTTTACAAGCCTAGTTTATGGGCGTATGATGAGTTCGAATGAACTTGAAATGGTTTAAAGGGAGGAAAGCAGATGGAGTCTTTTACCCTCACACGCCGTGATATGGCCCATTTGCTGCTGGCGATGGAAGGTCGCCGCGAATTGCAGCCGTTGGCCGTTCTTCAGGATGCCTGGAGACGCACCCATATCCATCCGGGCCGTTCTGGCAGTACGATGCCGACATTTTTGTATACTGAGGTAACACCTGTGCTGGATAAAATCATCAAGGGCAAACACAGCGCAGCTTTTTCGCTACAGGAGATCGTTTCTCTTGGTCAACTGGTCGAATATAGCCATGTTTCACTAGCTTCTATGCAAAATTGGGTCAAACGCGACTTCAAGGAATTTCTCGGATCGCCGAAGATCGGTAAAAAATATTCAGTCAACCAGGCCGCACTGCTGCTCATTGTGGAGGATTTGAAATCGTGCCTTGATTTTGAATCCATCCGTCAGTTATTTCATATCCTGTTCCAACAGCCGGAGGATGATACGGATGATCTAATCCAGCCGGTCGATTTGTACGCTGCTTATTCAACCTTGTTTGAGGAGCTGGATGCGAATGGAGACCAACTGCTGGATGTGGCAGGAGTCGGGTTTGCAAAAGAAAACGGGAATTCTGCTACAGGGCAGCAGCGTCAGGATGGTGCGACAGAGGAATTGCTGATTCAGGCGGCAGATCAATACACCAGCCGTTTGCAGCATTTGACCCCTAACCAGTGTCAAGCCGTTCGGAATACATTGCTGGTAGCTGCGGTATCGGTGCAAAATAGTTATTTTTTGTCCATGGCACGCAGGTATGTGAATGCGACGTTGTTTCTGGACTTTCAAGGGTAGATCAGGATTGGCGCTAGAAGCCGATCCTATTTTTTTGCCCTTTTTCGAGTATTGTCTACCCTTTTGGAGACTGAAAAAGTATACAAAAGAGGTATATACACTTAAACGCTGTCAAAGATACAATAAACATATATCATCCAGCAATTGGAAAAACTTTGAATATCTCTTCCAAAGCATCTGGATACACACACAGGAGGTAATGGCATGTCCGATGTCTCCATCATCATTTGTACCCGCAATCGGATCGAAGATCTGACACGCTGTATACAATCTATCGCAGGACAGCAGCAGCTGGAGCATACGGCTGTAGAGCTGCTGATTGTGGATGACGGCGATATTTCCGACCAACAGGTCGAGCTGTACCGTGACATGGTGTCCGGCTTGCCTCAAGGCGTTTTGAAGTATCATAAAAAAAGTCGTCCCGGGGTTTGGTTGTCCCGCTATGAAGCGTTATCTCTTGTACGGTATGATATCGTGCTGTATTTTGACGATGATGCCGAACTGGACGATAAACTCTATATCCGGCGCTTGCTCGATACCTATGATCAGGATGAAACGATTGTGGGTGTTGGAGGGATTGCAAAGGGACTACATTCGAGCCGGGCAGGGAAGCTGCTGGGCATTTTGACATTTCAGATGTCACCGTCTCTCGGTAAGCTTTCGCCCAGTAGTCTGGCAGGTTCATTGCTGCGTTGGGGAGAAGCGACGGAGGTTTTTGACACGGAATTTTTTCATGGCTGCAACATGTCATTCCGGCGGGATGCGCTTCGGGATATGAAGCCGTATCCGTGGATGACCAGCTATGCCGTGGCTGACGATTTGTATATGTGCCAGTTGGCAAGCCGTTACGGCAAGCTGGTTATCAATCCCGACTTAACGATCATTCATCACGAATCTCCAAGCTCACGCGACAAGGCGGGCAAAGTAGCCAAGGCTACAGCGATCAATCACTATTATTTCCTTGCTCTGAAAAAGGCGGGAGCCATCCAGTACGGGGCGCTTTTATGGACCTTGTCCTACCTGATGTTCAAGGAAATACTACGCCGTAACTTTAATGCCGCAGAAGGATACAAGCAGGGGGTGCTGTTCATTCTGAATCCGCGCAAGCAAAAATATAACGATTATTTAGGCCCGGCGGTTCAGTAATCAGGAATCTGTTGTAAACGTGCAGTCTGCGAAGAGCGGGCAGCTTGTGGCTTCATATATTTTCAGGATAAAGGGGGAATATGATGTTAAGCTTGTCCATTGCCCTGTGCACCCGAAATCGGGTTGACGATCTGACCCGATGCATTAATTCAATAGCAATTGGTGGGGCACCGGAGGCATGTGAAACCGAGCTGTGGATTATTGATGATGGAGAGCTGCCCAAGCATGTGCTGGAACGCTATGAGCGTCAATTGGGCAGAGCGGGGATTACCTACCGATACCATCGCAAGGAGCAGCCGGGCTTATGGCTCTCACGTGTAAAAACAGTTGAGCTAGCGCAGGGGGATATCATTTTGTTTCTTGACGATGATGTTGAGCTACCGAACAACTATTTGAACGAGCTGATACGTACCTATGAGGCTTATCCGCAGGCCGCTGGTGTCGGTGGTATTGCGAAGGGAATGAGCAACAGCTTCATGGGGACCATTCGTTGCCTGCTATCATTTCAGCAGTCCTTGTCCAAAGGAAAGCTGTCACTCAGCGGTCAGTCCGGCTCGATGTACAACTGGCACAAGGCGAAGAAGACGTTTCGAACCGAGTTTTTTCACGGTTGCAATATGTCATTTCGTCGTGAGGCGATTCGCAGTCTGGAGCCGGTACCTTGGTTGCAAAGCTATAGCGTAGGGGAAGACCTGTTACTTTCACGAATTGCTATGAAAAGCGGCCCGCTGTACATTAACCCGGCGCTTACGCTGCTTCACCACGAATCGCCGTCCTCGCGTGACAATATGGAGCAGGTTACTTATATGCGGGTGATGAATCATATCCATCTGCTGCGGGACGAGCGATCTGGGCCGATTGGCTATGCTGCGCTGTATTGGACGACGCTGTATCAGATCATGAGAGAGAAGCCCAAGAATAATCATTCTGCCATTCAAGGCTACAGAAGAGCACTGAAGGCGATTTTTTCAAGTCCGAAGGGGCCTATGGGCGTAGGGGAGTTACCTGAACGCAATTCCAAAAAAACGGTAGGCTGATGGAGGTGCGGCAGGAGGCGCGATGTGAACATAGAGACGAGAGGCTTAATAAGGAACAGGAGTTGGACGTAACATGAGCACATGGACAGCAGCAAGGAAAGTATTCACGGGTGACAGTCTCGCCAAAACGATCATGCGCACGAGCTTTAATAATTTTTTCGTGCTAATCGTCACGACCCTGACTTCCATCCTGACCGCACGTATGCTTGGAGTAGAGGGGAAAGGAGAACTGGCGGCAGTTCTGTTCTGGCCTACGCTGATCGGCAGCGTGCTGAGCTTCGGCTTGCCAACGTCGCTGATTTATAACCTCAAGAAGAAAACAGGCACGACGGAAGAATTGCTGGCGTTGTCGCTGTGGATTCAGTTGCCTGCCAGCTTGCTGGCGGGGGCGGTGGCCTGGATATGTATGCCGCTGTGGCTGAATGGCTATGGTGCGGATATCGTCCACCTGTCGCAGCTTTATTGTGCGGCTGCGGTACCGCTGGCGGTGCTTACGGCACTGACAACGGCGTTATCGCAAGGGCTGGATCGGTTTAGCGTATATAACGGGCTGCTGTTTTATTATCCGCTGCTGAACTTCATCGGTCTGGTGACGCTGTGGCTGATGGGGCTGCTCAACGTGCAACTGGCGGGGGCCGTGAATTTTGCCGCGAGTTTCCTTGCGCTGGTATGGGCGTTCCTCCGTTTGCGCAAGCATATGAATTTGCGTACTTTCCGCCCGTTCACTAGCCGCCAGGTGCTCCGTCCTTATTATAGCTATGGAGCTAGGGTCTACGGGATGGAGTTGATGGGGACGTTGTCTACACAAACAGACAAAATTGTCATCGTGGCGTTACTGTCACCCAAGGCGTTTGGTCTGTACTCTGTCGTCTATGCTCTGTCGCGTGTCTTCAATGTGGTGCAGAACGCTGTTACGAATGTAACCTTTCCGAAGGTGACTGGAATGGAGCATAGCAAAATTGTCGAAACCGTCGGTCGTGCTTTTCGCATTTCCATGGCTGCTATGCTGATCGTCATCGTGCCTGCTTTGTTCATTGGACGATACATGCTGGGTTTGCTGTATGGCCCCGCTTTTCTGGAAGCATCGTTAACCTTCTACCTGTTGTCACTGGAGTGCATCATCGGAGGCGGCTCCTGGATTCTGGCTTCGGCCTTCAACGCACTGGGTCGACCGGGGCTTGTGCTGTTTCGGCAAATTGTGGCATATGCCATTACCGTCGGGCTGTTCTTTATTTGTACCCCGATCTTCGGTTTGGACGGCATTGCCATTGCTTTGCTCGTAGGCGCTTGTGTACGGTTGGCATTCTCGCTGTTTTCATTCCCGATGTTTTTCGATGTTCCGTTATCGCGGATCATTTTTGATAAAAGTGATATCACATTTGTCATTCAGACCATACAAAAGAAGCGCAGGAAGGGAGAACTGAAAGATGCCGAATTCGCATCCCATGGCTAAACTGAAAAATAAGCTGAGCGTCATTCTCGACGTAGTCCCCCAAGGTTCGAACATCATTTATGTTGACTATCCCGTATATAACAACGGTGGGGACGTACTCATCATGAAAGGCACCGAGGCGTTCTTCAAGGATAACGGTATCCGTGTTCGTGCCCGTTACAGTGCTATGGATATTCCCGATCAGCTTCAAATTCCGGGCGACTGGATTATCGTGTGTCACGGAGGCGGCAATTTCGGCGATTTATATTCAAATCACCAAAATTTGCGGGAACGCATCGTGCGTGATTTTCCGAGCCACCGCATTGTAATCATGCCACAGACGATCCACTTTCAGTCTGAACAGAAGGCCAATGAGGTCGCTGCGCTGTTCAATGGTCACCCGGATCTACATATGTTTGTGCGGGACACACGCTCTTATACGTGGGCCAAGGACAAACTGAATCAGTGCAGCATCACGTTATGCCCGGACATGGCGCACCAGCTCTGGCCGTTGAAGCCGACTACGGAAACGGTCAAGGACGTACTGTACTTCCTGCGTACGGATATTGAAACTGTAGGGGGGCAAAAGCAATTCGACGACGAAGCAGATGCCGCCCACCGTCTGGACTGGGACACTTTGTTCACTCCTTTGGAAGTGAAAGGGATCGTTTACTTCCAGAAATTTTACCGTCTAGATAAAAAAATCGGCGGTCCGCTGCCTACGCGTATCTTTTGGTACAAGTACACCGACCACCTCATGAACAAAGCGGTTACGCTGTTCAGCTCTTACCGCGAGGTTCGCACCTCGCGGCTGCACGGTCATATTCTGGCCTGCCTGCTCGATATGCCGCATGTCGTCATTGATAATTCGTACGGCAAAAACTCGCAGTATTATAACACCTGGACACAGCCCAATCCCAAGGCGAAGCTGTTCAGCGATACACCTGATGCGCTGGAGCAGCTTTCTTAATGTAAGGAAAAGCTATTTTGAGAGGCAACGTTGCTGCTTTATAACAGTATCGCACCCGTGTATTTAAATTTTTAGTTCTACTTTTAGAACATATAAACATAACAAAGTATGTAGATTCCCTGCTAACCTAATTGGTCGGCGGGGATTTATTTTGTCATTATTCTACATATTATTACATTTCATAGTTCAAAAGGATTAAGTTACGAGAAATGAATGGTTATAGATTTATTTGTTCTATTGGTCTTATAGTTAGAATTTTAAAGGATTTTGTGGTGGGACTTTCTTACTGTTTATTCAATTTTCCTAAATTCACCTTACTTCGACATGTATTCTATTATATTATTTTGTAGTAAATACAAATTATTGGAGGAATGTATAAGTAAAATGGAAATTAGCTAAAAAAACTGCTTTAAGCTCAGTGGCAACTGTCTTATTATTCTCGGTCATAGCTCCCTTCGCAGCATTTGCAGAAACTTCATCAGTTGATGTTACATATGGTGCTCGCCATCAGTAGATGCTAATACTGTAGCTCCACCAGTTCCTTCTGTACAGCCTGAGGGAGAAGTTAGCACACAAGGTGTTAAAGTAAAGGCTGTAGAGATTGCTATTAAGGCTCTTAGATATGTGATTGATAATCCAGTCTCACGATGGGCTTTGGAGGGGTTCTTTGATAAAGAGACTGTTGCAGTTGTCATAAAAAATAATAATAAAATCTTTGGTGTTCTTGAAAGTTATTTGGGGGCAGTTGATTTAACCACCGCCGAAATAGCAACAGGGGCAAGATCTGCAATTGTGCAAGAATTAAGAGGAGTAGTTAGCAAAGGCTTGGCTGAAGGGGTAGGACAGGTTGTAGAGTGGTTGATCTATTATGGAAGTAAACTAATACTTTAATGATCTGAGAAAAGAGAGGTGCATTATGGACAACATGAAAAATACTCAGTTCGAAAAACGAATAGATATTTTGTTAGAATGGAAATCTCGATTGTTACAACTGGTAGAAGATGAGTTGTCACCGTTTGATAAATGGTGCGCAAAAAATGAATTAAGCACCGCTGATCAGCATTTTCTAACAAATCTGTGTATACTATTCAGCATGCGTTTGCATCCCGATCAGAATAACCCCGATGTTCAGAAAATCACTAGAAACTTTGAAGAACTTTTCGAGGTCACTGATTTTGAATTGAGTTACGAAGAGTTTGAAAAATTTATAAAAGATTATCAACTCAAAGAGCGCCCCATTCATGAGTGGGACGCTAGGGAAGTACTTGAAAAGCTGGCTGAGAGCAATAGGAGTATTGAACTGAAAGAAAAGCTTCTTAGTTAGCTATGGTTCGAAAATCGGTTTTGCTGGTTTTATGCTGGCAGAGCCTTTTTTGCGTCTTGAATACAGAACACGCGTTTTCTTATAACCAGAAGATCCGGGGTCATCCTCCATATACCGCTTTATTTTGACAATTCATTTCATGAATAGATATAATTTATGGGATAAAACTTGCAGTAGAATCGAGGCTGACGAATGAGCAATCTACCGATGGACATGCTTCTCACGAAGGATATCGTGCGCGAAGGGGAACCGATTTTGCGTACGAAGGTTGATCCGGTATGCCTGCCGCTGCGTGAAGAGGAACTTCAACAGATGCGGTGGATGATGGATTATCTGAAAAATAGTCAAAATGAAGAGCTGGCAACCCGTTATGATCTGCGCCCGGGTGTGGGATTATCAGCCAACCAGGTAGGTCTGAACAAAAGAATGTGTGCGATCTATTATCAGGATGGAGACAAAACGGTCGAGTATGCATTGTTTAATCCCAAGCTGGTCAGCCACTCGACGTCCATGATTTATTTGGAACAGGGCGAAGGCTGCTTGTCAGTGGATCGTTACATACCCGGATATGTCCCGCGTTATGAAAAAATTCGCATTAAGGCTAATTTGCCGGACGGAACGCAGGAACTGCTGACTTTCAAAGGCTATGCAGCGATTGTGGTACAGCACGAAATGGACCATTTGGATGGCATCATGTTCTATGACCGTATTAACCCGGACGATCCTCAAAAGCTGCCGCAGGGTGTGCATATCGAACCTTTTGTGCGTGAATAGTTCATGATCCGTAAAGTGTGGTGACTCCGTTCGCCACATTTTTATTTTGCAAAAAAATATAGATATAGATGTTGCGAAGCTTTAAACTGAAATCATGTATATCGTGATGCGGTGAGTAAGTAATACATATTAATGTAAGCGCTTATCTAACGGGGGGATGGCATGTATCGTGGAGTTCGACATCTGATGAATAATATGCGTATGCGAAATAAGCTACTGTTCTCCTACGTGCTGATTGTCATGATCCCGGTGCTGGTGGTGGGCGGCTGTGTCACGTTTTATTTGCGAGAGCAGGCTCTGGACAGCGCGATTGCCCAAACGGTGAACAACGTGGAAAAGATCAAGAGCCAAACTGCCAATTTACTGCGCGTACCCACGGATATTTCAAATGGGCTGATGTTCGATAAAAGGCTGAGGGAGATGGCGAATCGCCGTTATTCGGGCATGGTAGAGCTGATGAATGCGTATCATCAATACAAGGACTTTAATGAGTATGTACAGCAGTATAGAGAGATTGCGACCATTCGGTTTTATTCGTATAATCCCACGCTTGTTAATAATCTGGAATTTATCCCTATAGACTCTGGCATTGAGCAGCAGAAGTGGTTCCAGACGGCCTTGAAGGGGACGGCGATTAACTGGTTTTATATTCAGGATAAAGAGGACAACCCGGTAAACCGGCTGAGTCTGGTGAGGCAAATTCCCTTTCCCGAATACAATACCAAGGGAGTTCTGATGATTGCGCTGAGCCAGACGGAGCTGAACAATATGCTCAGCAAGGAGCCATTTGAGACGTTGATTGTGGATCGCAATGGAATTGTGGTCGCGGCTACCCATACACAGTCCGTGGGTCAAACATTGGTGGATCTGCATTTGGGCTTTGATGTTCAGGGTGCGGGTAAGGGGATATATGAAGCAAAAATAAACGGGAAATCCTCGAACATTATTGTGGATGAGCTGCTGCCAGCCTCAAGTGTGAGCGGATTGACGATTATTTCGGTGTTTTCGACGGAACACATTGTACAGGGAGCGAACCGAATCAGCTTGATCGGCGCATTGTGTGTTCTTGCGGTGCTGATCATGGCTTTGATTCTGATTACGATGATTTCCTGGCTGATCACCAAACGGCTACAGCGATTGAGCCATGAGCTGGGTAAGGTGGCTGCGGGGGATTTCCATGTCGTGTCGAGTGTGGAGGGGATGGATGAAATCGGGGACTTGTCCCGCCGCTTCAACTATATGGTCGCCAGCATCCGCCAGTTGATGGGGCAGGTTTATGAAGCGAGTGAGAAAAACAACAAGCTCGAAATAGCACAAAAGGATATCAAGCTAAAAATGATGGCAAGCCAGATTAACCCGCACTTCCTGTTTAATGCGCTGGAGTCTATTCGAATGAAGGCACATCTGAACGGGGAGGCGGAGATTGCAACGACGGTGCGTTTGCTTGGCCGATTGATGCGGCGGAATCTGGAGATTGGAAGCGGTAAAACGACAGTGCGTCAGGAACTGGATATGGTGCGATCCTATTTACAAATTCAGCAGTTCCGGTTTGGAAATCGTTTGATCTATGAAGTCAATCTGGAAGAAAGTGCTGAGGAAATGTCCATTCCTCCATTAATTATACAGCCGCTGGTGGAGAACGCAGTTATTCATGGCCTAGAAAACAAGGAAGAACCGGTTACCGTGAAAGTCGATATTTCGATGGAGCTACGCGAGTTGCAAATAAAAGTAGCCGACGATGGAGTTGGCATGGAGGCAGAACAGTTGGCCCGTCTGCTGGACCGTATAACAGGCACGGAAGAGCTGGAAGGGAGCAGTATTGGTCTGCGTAATGTTCACCAGCGTCTGACACTGATGTATGGTGAACATTATGGTCTGCACATGGAGAGTGTACCGCAGGAAGGAACAACCGTAACCTTTTCAATACCCAAGAAGGAGGAGTCGAATGTATAAAGCAATGATTGTGGATGATGAGCCTGCGATTCGTGAAGGATTGACCTCCATTATTGATTGGAGAGACTGCGGCTTTCATATTGTAGATACTGCAGGGAACGGGCGCGAGGCATTGGATAAATTTAAGGAGCATCAGCCGGAGTTGGTCATTGTTGATATACGCATGCCGGGGATGAGCGGGCTGGAGGTCATACGAAGCATACGCGAAATGAACGGTGAGCCTTTTCATTTTCTCATTTTAAGCGGATATGCGGACTTTGATTATGCGCGGCAGGCGATGGGTTTTGGCGTAGATGGTTATTTATTAAAGCCTGTGGACGAAGAAGAAATGACGACAGAGCTGAAACGGGTACGGCGAAGCATTGAGAGCGAAAAAGAAGACGGCAAGTGGGGGAGCCCGCCTGCCCATGAGCGCGATTGGATCGAAATCCTGCTGTTTCCGGTTCAGGAAGATCGGGCTAATCATGGTGCATTAGAACACAGCGCCCCTCTCCACGGAGGAACGAAGCAAGCTGAACATCCTGGCCAGCATCCAGCGCCACCCGCTTTGGATTGGGGAAGCTATCAGGTCGTACTGCTGAATCTGCGGATACCTGACTGGGACCGGCAAGCTCGACAGTCGGCAGCCAAGCTGCGGTTGACGGAAATGTGCCGGGAGCAGGGCAGGGGGATTGTATTCGAGGCCGGAATGTATACAGGCTTGCTACTTCCCGCCACGGTCGACACAGAAGAAAATGCTGCTGCACTGCTGGCTTCCTGGCGACAGGCGCTAAAGCCGTGGGCAACGGAAATATACGTAGCTGCTGGCGATCCAGTGGGTAGACTGCATGATATTCCGAGTTCTTTTGAACAGGCACTGCGTCTACTGGAGCGTACTTTTCTTTTCCGGGCGGAAAGGGTGATGCTTACCAGTGACCTGCACGATTTGGAAACTTCGGACGAGGGAATGTGCGAAACGACGGACAAAGCCTCAGACCCCATGCGTTATGCAGAGAAGCTGTACTACGCGCTGGATATGTCCAATCGTGAAGCTGCAATACGTGTATTGAAGGAAATGGAGGTCCAATTTCCACAGGTCTATCGTACAGAGGCTGAAATCAAGGCGGCGTTTGCACAGACATTTACCTTGGCGCTGAACAAGTATGCGGCTGGACAGGAACAGAGCCGTACGGTGCTGGAAGAGCATTCCCGCTTGATTACGGATGTATATGCCTATTCAACCTTGGGAGAGCTGTTGGATCGGTCGGTGGAGCATGTGGTGCAATGGATTGGTCAGACCGATTCAGGTGGTAAGGAAACGATCATGAAACAATTGATTGATTTCATTCATAGTCATTATGATGAGAATTTGCGCTTGGAGCTGTTGGCGGATATGTTTAATTACAACAGCGGCTATTTGGGCAAATTGTTCAAAAGTCATACGGGCGAAGCTTTTAACGCCTATCTGGACAAGGTGAGGATCGAGCGGGCAAGGGAATTGCTTGCACAGGGGATCAGGGTGCATCAGGTGGCAGGACGTGTCGGATATGCCAATGCCGACTATTTTCACGGCAAATTCAAAAAATATGCGGGGATGTCGCCTTCCTCCTACCGTAATCGGGTTCAGAAGAACAGAGGAACGGATGGCGATTGATAGATTCCCGTGGGTTAAATGGATGAAGTCTCTCTTGTGGATGTCGGAGCAAAAGTCTCCGAACGAAGAGAGGCTTTTTGCTTGAAAAAAATCTGAATAGATCAATCGCAAATGTCACACTAACTAGAGAATTAAAGCTGTTTTCATAAATTTGCCATCATTACGACACAACTTTGACACGATGTTCACACTTTCGATTCTATTTCACTCAAACCTATTCTATATAATGATGATATTCTGAAGCCCGATCATGAGATCCCGTATTGAAGATGCCCGAGGGGGCCATTCATAAAAAGTGATCGTTCCATATGTAATGATGTGAATACTATCACAAGGATAAAAGAAGGATTCAGAGCCCAATTATTATCATTCATACTTAAGAGAAGCGCAGAGGGAGGAATAACATCATGGACGTATTAGAATTGGCACGGTTGCAGTTTGCGACCACAACGATTCTTCACTTTGTTTATGTGCCGATCTCCATTGGATTGTCGTTGTTGGTGGCAATTATGGAGACCATGTATGTAATCAAAAAAAATGATTTGTACAAAAAAATGGCTCAATTCTGGGGAACTTTTTTGCTGATTAACTTTGCAGTAGGCGTGGTCACCGGGATTTTGCAGGAGTTCCAGTTCGGGATGAACTGGTCTGACTTCTCCCGTTTTGTCGGTGATGTGTTCGGTACGCCGCTGGCGATTGAGGCACTGCTTGCCTTTTTCCTGGAATCAACCTTTATTGGATTGTGGGTATTCGGCTGGGAACGCCTGTCCAAAGCAGTCCATTTAACCTGTATGTGGCTGGTATCCATCGGTACGATGCTGTCCGCCCTGTGGATCTTGTCAGCCAATTCATTCATGCAGCGTCCAGTAGGATATGAGATTCATAACGGTCGCGCAGAAATGAAAGATTTTTTCGCTCTGTTGACGAACGAGCAACTGTTGTGGGAGTTTCCTCACACACTGTTTGCGGCTATTGCGACAGGAGCTTTTCTCGTCGCGGGTATAAGCGCCTGGAAGCTGATGCACAAAAAGAATCTGGACTTTTTCAAGCCTTCTTTCAAAGTAAGTATTATTGTCGCATTGATTAGTTCGATGCTGATTCCGATGTTTGGTCACGGACAGGCTCAATATTTGGTGGAAACACAGCCAATGAAGATGGCTGCCAGTGAAGCCCTGTGGGAAAACAGCGGCGACCCGGCGCCTTGGACGGTTGTGGCGTGGATTGACCCTGAAAAGAAGGAAAACAGCTTTGAATTTAAGCTTCCTTATCTCCTGAGTTTGTTGTCCTATAATAAGCTGTCCGGCGCGGTATTGGGGATGAATGAGCTTCAGGCACAATATGAAAAAGCTTATGGCCCGGGCAATTATATTCCGCCAGTACGTACTACATTTTGGAGCTTCCGCATTATGATTGCGACCGGATGTGCCATGATTGTACTTGCTTTGTACGGCGCTTATCTGACATTCCGTAAAAAATTGGAGGGTTCGCATCGTTGGTTCTTCCGTTTGATGATGCTCGGCATATCCCTTCCATTCATTGGAAATACTGCGGGTTGGATCATGACAGAAGTGGGGCGTCAGCCTTGGACTGTCTTTGGTTTACTTCAAACCAAAGATTCCGTTTCGCCTACCGTTGTGGCAGGGGAAGTGCTGTTCTCACTGATCTCGTTTACCGCATTGTATTTAATTTTAACGGGTGTGCTGGCGTTCCTGTTCGTCCGTACGGCTCGCAAAGGTCCGGATATTGAATCACATCAGGAAACGGTAATCCATGATCCATTTGCTCAAGGGGGTGACACCATTGTCTTTAAATGATTTGTGGTTCTTATTGATTGCTGTGCTGTTCACCGGCTTCTTCTTCCTGGAGGGCTTCGATTTTGGCGTGGGCATGGCTACAGGTCTGGTGCCGCGTAATGATCAGCAAAAACGCTTGATGATCAATACGATTGGTCCATTCTGGGATGCTAACGAAGTATGGTTGATCACAGCAGCAGGTGCGATGTTCGCGGCTTTCCCGCACTGGTATGCGACCATGTTCAGCGGATATTATCTAGTATTTGTACTTATTCTGCTTGGCTTGATTTTACGCGGCGTTTCCTTTGAGTTCCGGGGTAAGGCAGAAGGAAAATGGTGGACAGGGACGTGGGATGCCTGCATTCTGCTTGGTAGCTTTCTGCCACCGATGCTATTCGGTATGGCATTTGCGGCTTTGGTGAAGGGTGTACCTATTCAGCAAAACATGGACTTGAAAGCCGGATTCTCCGATGTGTTTAACGGATATACCGTATGGATTGGACTGACTGTGGTTGGGATGTGCCTGATGCATGGGCTGACGTTTATTTCTCTGCGGACGATTGGAGAAGTACGGGATCGTGCTCGTGTGATTGCGTCAAAATTCCTTCCGATATTAGGTGTTTTGCTGGCGGGTATGGTGGTATGGACTTATGTTGCAACAGACTTTTTCGTACGTCGCGGCCCTTATATGTACGCCGCAGTTGCAGTGGGGATCATCGCCTATGTGCTGGCATGGTATTTCCTGAAACAACGCCGCGAAGGCTGGGCCTTTGGGATGACGGGAGCTATCATTTTGCTGACATTCGTTTCGTTGTTCGTCGGCTTGTTCCCGAGATTTATGGTGAGTTCGATCAACAGTGCATTTGATTTGACGATTTATAATGCAAGCTCCAGTCATTACACCCTGAAAGCCATGACGATTGTTGCAGCAACGCTTTTACCCTTTGTGCTGGCTTATCAGGCGTGGAGCTACTTTGTTTTCCATAAGCGTCTCAGTGAAAAGGATCATTTGGAATACTAATGGATAGAGCATGGTTTGGATTAAAGGGCATTCGGCCGGTAATGCTGCTGCTGGCCGCCCTTTCCCTGGCCCAGGGGGCCGCTGTGATTGTGCAAGCGATCTTTTTGGCGAAGGCTGTTACGATTTTATTTGATAAACAACCGCTGGTGATGGCTTGGCCGTCACTGGCGTTGTTTTTCGCGGCTTTTGCGGCGAGGCATACGATGATCTGGCTGCAACGTCGGGCAGCAGGCCGCTTTGCCGAAGCATCAGGCGCTTCCTTGCGGGAGCGTCTGCTTGCTCGTTTGTTTGAGCGAGGACCTGTTTTTGCTGCCAAGGAAGGCAGCGGCAAGCTGGTGACGTTGGCGCTGGATGGAGTGGATCGTTTTCGTACGTATTTGGAACTGTCCATTCCTCGTATGATTGACATGATGTGTGTGACGGTACTTGTGCTTGTGTCTGTTTTCACATTGGACGTGATTTCAGGTGTGATTTTGACAGCTACGATGCCGATCCTGATTGGTTTCTTTATTTTGCTGGGCTTGGCGGCGCGGAAGCAGGCAGATAAACAGTGGCGCTCCTATCGTCTGTTGTCGCATCATTTCACTGATTCGTTGCGCGGCCTACAGACACTTCGGTTTTTGGGCTGTAGTCGGGAGCACGGAGAAACAGTCGGAAAGGTCAGCGACCAGTACCGCACGGCTACGATGCGTACACTGCGGGTCGCGTTCCTGTCCTCTTTTGCTCTCGATTTTTTTAGTATGCTGTCGGTCGCTTTTGTGGCGGTAGGCTTGGGCTTGCGCCTGATTAGCGGATCGGTGGGATTAGAAGCGGCACTTGCGGTACTTATTCTGGCCCCGGAATATTTTATGCCTGTACGCCAGTTGGGATCGGACTATCATGCCTCGCTGGATGGCAAGGAGGCTTGGGGGGCGATGCGCTCCATTCTCGGTACAGAGAATGAAGCGGCTCAGCAAACAGATTCCGTGGATATCCTTACGGGGAGTGGCAGCACAGACAATACTAAGGGTGACGGCAATGCCCTAAATATCACGGGGCAGGATACGATCAGACTATCGGATATATGCCTTCTCAATGAAGACGGTTCAGCACGGCTTGACCACATATCCGCGAGTGTTGAGCCGCATATGAATATGATTGGCATCGTCGGAGCCAGCGGTGCAGGTAAAACAACGCTGCTCAGCTTGCTCGGAGGCTTTGCTGATCCCACCTCGGGCCAACTGGACGTGAATGGATGGGCATTGGCTGGTGATACCAAGGCCGAATGGCAGCAACATATTGCCTATATTCCGCAGCATCCGTACCTGTTCAGCGCTTCCTTGGCGGACAATATCCGGTTTTATGAACCGAAGGCATCCAACGAACAAGTGGAATGGGCGATTAACGCGGTTGGACTGCGTGAGCTGGTGGATAGTCTTACGAATGGATTGGATGAGCCGATTGGTGAAGCGGGCCGGACACTGAGTGGAGGGCAGGCACAGCGGATTGCGTTGGCGCGTGCTTTGCTGAGCAACCGTCCGGTGATTTTGCTGGACGAGCCGACTGCACATTTGGATATCGAGACGGAATGGGAGCTAAAACAGACGATTTTATCTGTTTTTAAACACAAAAGAGTGTTTCTGGCGACGCATCGACTCCATTGGATGCCGGATATGGACTGTGTCTGGGTGATGAATCAAGGTCGTCTGGAGGAAGCAGGATCACATAAGCAATTGGTTGCCCACAAGGGAGGATATTACCGTTTGCTGACGGGAATGACGGAAGGAGGGGACGAACGATATGAGAGCCACGGACAATAACGGTCAAGGCTGGTTTGTATTATATCTGAGACAATATTTTTGGGCCTTTCTGGCTGCGGCGCTTTTGGGCGCTCTGGCGATTGGATGTGCAGGCGCATTGCTCTTTACGTCCGGTCACCTGATTACCCGTTCAGCTTTAAAACCGGAGAATATATTGATGGTGTACGTTCCGATTGTGCTTGTACGAACGTTCGGTTTTAGTAAAGCGGTCATTCAGTATCTGGAACGGCTGGTGGGACATGATGCCGCGCTGCGTCTCGTGTCCCGTATGCGGGTACGGCTGTATCGGGCAGTAGAACCGCAAGCGCTTATGATTCGCAGCAAGTTTCGCACAGGGGATCTGTTGAGTTTGCTGGCCGAGGATATTGAGCAGCTTCAAAACATATATTTGAAGCTGGTTCTGCCCGCGATATCGGCGTTGCTCATCTATGCGCTAGGGATTTCAGCACTCGGATGGATGGACGGAACCTTTGCCCTGATGATGGCGCTGTATTGTGGATTTTTACTTTTTATCGCCCCAGCCATCTCGCTGTGGAAATCGCTCGCCGAACGGCGAACGTTCAAGCAGGAACGGAATACAGCCTATCAGGAGCTAACCGATGCTTTATTCGGCATGAGTGACTTGGTGCTGAGCGGTCGGACTGGACATTTTCTGGCTTCCTTCACCCAACGGCAAAACAAGACTGCTGTAGTGGAAAATTCACTTCGGCGGGGCGAATGGCGTTCTCATTGGATCGCACAGTGCTTCGTAGGTGGCGGAATTGTGATGATGACCGTATGGGCTGGAGGGCTGGTAGCGGAGAACCGCATAGAGGCAACATGGCTGGCATCCTTTGCGCTTGTTGCTTTTCCATTGCTGGATGCCTTCGTCCGTGCTGGAGAAGCGGTGGTCCATGCACCGGAGTATCAAGATTCACTACGACGGTTGAATGATTCGGAAAAACATACACCTGCAACTGCCGTACCTGCACCGTTTTCGGCCTCGGCTTCTGTGCATACAGGGCAGCAAGCAGCAGGGGGCAAAATAGATGAAATAGAGGCGGAACATGTTACCGCTCAGTTATCGGGCAACGCAGGTGAGCTGCTGCTGAACAACGTGAGCTACCGCTATACAGCAACGCAAGAATGGAGCGTGCGCGACATTTCCCTGCGTGTGCTGCAAGGAGGCAAGATTGCACTGCTTGGTCGTAGCGGTGCGGGCAAGTCCACACTGCTGAATCTGATTCAGGGTGCATTGCAGCCGGATGAAGGGAGCGTCACTGTCGCAGGTGCCCCCGTGTATACAGGCGGGGCGTATTCCAGCCTGTTTGCAGTGTTAAACCAGCAACCGTATCTGTTCGATACAACGGTAGCGAACAATATTCGGTTGGCGCGGCCTGATGCTACGCTGGAAGAGGTTCGTGCGGTAACTGAGCAGGTGGGACTGGGAACGCTTATTGATTCTTTGCCAGATGGCTATGACACCCGGATGCAGGAAACGGGCCTTCGCTTTTCCGGTGGAGAAAGACAGCGAATTGCGCTGGCGCGGATTTTGCTTCAGAATCACCCAATTGTCCTGCTGGATGAACCAACCGTAGGACTCGATCCGCTAACAGAGCAGGAACTGATGCAGACGATGTTTCGTGTACTGGAGGGCAAAACGCTCATCTGGATTACACATCATCTGACCGGAATGGAGCATATGGACGAGGTGATCTTTATGGAGCAGGGCGGCATATCCATGCGAGGCAGTCACGAGCAGCTCTGGCAGGAGCAGCCCCGATACCGCAACCTGTATGAGCTGGATCATCCCGGTCTGTAAAGGAAATAGAGAAGATCAAGCTTCGGTAAAATGAACATAAGCATTGGAGTCGGCATGGGGATATGTCGGCTCTTTTCCTTCTCTATCCGCTGTAGGATTGATCTTGTTCCGAATCAGCAAAAAAGTTATGCTTGGGAGGCATAAAGACACTCGGAACGCTTTGGATCACTGATCTGCGCGGTTAGTGCAAGTTTCGTGCTGCTGCAAGGAGGCCCGTATGACGTATAATCAAATTAAATGGATGATCCTATTTGTACCTACACTAACGGTTGGAGCCTGGGAATATGTGAGACACCAGTTCTTGCTCCCCTATATATCCATGGATCTGGGAAACTGGCTAACTCCGATCATCTTGTATTTGGTCAGTGTGACACTGTTGACCAAGCTTTTTCATATGCTGGAACGTATTCAGATGGAGCTGCAACACGAACGAGCGGCCAAAGCAGCCCTTGAAGCCAGAGAGGATCTTGCCAAGGAGCTGCATGATGGGATTGCCCAATCCCTTTTTTTATTGTCCGTCAAAATGGACCGGCTGGAGCACAACGGCGATCAGGAGCAGTATCGTCAGGATATTTATAAAGTCAGAAAGACCGTCCACGAAGTGAACCGTTATGTTCGTCAGGCGATTGCCAATTTAAGATTTGATCCGACCATCGATGAGACACAGTCAACCAACGAATCCATGGACTATAAGGTGCAACAAATGATTCACGAAATTCCTGTGAACGTAGATATTCGGTGGACCATTCCTGACGATGCGCTGACTCCAAAAGAGAAAGTAGAGCTTCTGGCCTGCATTCGTGAGGCAGTTGTCAATATTGAAAAGCACGCAGGGGCTTCCAAAGGCTGGATTATTGGAGAAGGTGACCACGATCATTGGAAAGTTATCGTCAAGGATAATGGCAAAGGTTTTACGACCGATCCTTTTCGGTTTAAGGACCGATACGGCTTAAATATCATGAAGGAAAGAGCGAAAGATATGAGCTGGACGTTGCAACTTCTGTCGGATTCTTCGTATACCACGGTGGAAATAACCAAAGAGGGAGAACATAAATGACGCATACCCGTGTACTGGTTGTAGACGATTCTGCTCATGCTCGCGAGGCGATCTGTGAAATATTGTCCATGGATCAAAGCTTTGAAATCATCGGGATGGTGGACAATGGCGAAAAAGCAATTGAGTTTACCGAGCAATGGCTTCCAGATTTGATCCTGATGGATATTTCGATGCCAGGAATGGACGGGCTGGAGGCTACTCAGCGGATTAAGCTCATGTTTCCATATGTCAAAATAGTGATGATTACCGTGTCGGATGACATGATTCATCTACTTGAGGCTTTGAAACGGGGTGCCCAAGGCTACCTGTTAAAAAATATAGCGCCCTCCACATGGCTGGAATACCTGCATTCTATTGTGAATGAGGAAGCGCCGCTGAGTCGGGAACTGGCTTTTCAAATCTTGAAAGACGTCACCATATCGGTGAAAAAGGAACCGCAGGTCCGCCTTACCTCAAGAGAGCAGGATATTTTATATGGGGTGGCGGCAGGGTGGACGAACAAGGAAATCGCCGAAAAATACGGTATTTCCGAGTATACGGTAAAAAACCATTTGAAAAATATTTTGCAGAAGCTGCATGTTCAGAACCGTGTACAACTGACGAGATATGCATTGGAAATGGGGCTTGTTCCTGATGATCCTAAATTCAGACCATAAGCCTTTTTGTTTTTTTGACACTATTAGTTCAAATATAGCTCGAATGAGGTATTTTAAATTTTGATTAACTTTTATATACTGGTTAGAGTTGATGTGTTACACGTGAACGATCAACTGGAGGGGACTGATCTGAATGAAAACATTCATCTCTAAAAATTGGCACTTGATGCTCATTGGGAGTGTAGCGCTGATCGTGGGCGGTTTTGTCTTGTTTTATTTCCAAGGGAACGTGTCGTCGTTTCCGGCCAGTCAACCTAAAACCGTTCAAGAAGAGCCGGACAAAGCCAAGTATGAAATTGCTACGGTAAATGTAGAGGGAGACGGCTTTTATCCTAAAAATATTGAAATAAAAGCTGATGTCCCGACTAAAATTAATTTTAAGAGATCGACATCCTTTACTTGCATAGATGAAGTACAATCGTTGAAACTTGGAATGGACGTCTTTATGGACCACGAAAATAACTATTTTACCGTCAAAGACTTGAAACCGGGTGTATATGAGTATAATTGCGGTATGTACATGTACTATGGGACGATCACGGTAAAATAAATCAATAATAGCCTTCCAACACATTTGTGCGGGGAGGCTATTTTTTGCCTTAATACAAGGCACTTATGATAAAAGTCATAAAATGTTCAAGGTTAGTAGGCTGATATAGCTCATGTGGGTCAGGTCATGACAAGAAAAAGGAAGGTATGATGAAAGGAAACGATAGAGAAATGAAGGGGAAATATGAAAAAAAGAAGATTCATCCCAATGGTATGTATGCTTTTGATCATAGCTGTACTAGCTGCTTGCTCCAGCCCACAAATGAGTTCCACACAAGCAACACAGCAGCCAAAGAAAGAACTAACCTTCCTGTTTAACTTTGCTAGTCAGACTATTGATCCTAGTCTGGATTACACGCCGTTAAGAGCCGGAGTTGTGGAAACGCTTGTTAAGCTGGACGAGAACGTAAAAATCCAGCCGTGGCTGGCTACCCAATGGTCGAGCAAAGACGGGCAAAATTGGGAGTTCCAGATTCGTGACGGTGTCACCTTCCAAAACGGAAAAAAACTGACGGCAGAGACAGTTAAGCAATCGCTGGAACGCTCAATAGAGCTGAATCCGGGGGTTAAGCAGGTATTGCGAATTAAATCCATAAAAGCCTCCGGGCAAACGCTGCATGTGGTGACGGAAGAACCATTCCCTCAGTTCCCATCCGAACTGGTTCATCCCAACACAGCCATTCTGGACACGGAAGCAACTGATCCGGATAAAAAACCAATGGGTACCGGGCCTTTCCAAGTGGATTCCTTTACCGCAGGCACATCCTTAAAGCTTACCCGCTATGATGGATATTGGAGTGGGGCAGCCAAGCTGGAACGGGCGGTGTTTGCCTTTAATGAGGATGCGAATGCACGTTTATCCGCTATTTTGTCCGGTGACGCAGATATCGTCTATCGCCCGCCTGTTGAAAGCATGGACAAAATGAAGCAAGACAATCAGCTCAAGCTGGATTCAGTGGTTAGCTTGCGTACACATGAGTTGATTTTTAACACGAAAAAGCCTTTGTTCCAAAATGCGAATTTGCGTAAGGCATTTGATGCTTTGGTTAACCGTGAGGAGCTGAAGGACGCTATTATGGGCGGACAGGCTACAGTGGCGCGAGGTCCATTTTTACCGGATTTTCCGTTTGTACCGGAATATCCAACCCGCAAAACCGGGGCTGAAGAAGCGCTCAAGTGGTTTAAGGAAGCCGGATTTCAGGTGGAAAATGGAAAAGTAACGCAAAACGGGAAGTCGTTAACCCTAAAACTGGTCACTTACGCATCCAGAGCCGAGTTCCCCATCTTCTCACAAGCTTTGCAATCGGAAGCCAAGCAATTGGGCATTACACTGCAAATGGAGCAGGTTGAAAATTACGAAGACTATTTGATGAACGATACGACTTGGGATCTCGGTATGTACAGTCCGTTGATTGCGCCTCGAGGTGATGCCAGTTACTTTTTGAATGTATCGTTTTTACCAGATGGAACGCTGAATTATGGGAAAATAAACGATGAGTCGTTAAATAAATGGATTTACCAGTTAGATCAAACCGTAGATACAGCAAAACGGAATGAACTGATATCTCAGGCGCTCACGCGAATTAATGAGCAGACGTACTACTCCTATCTGGTGCATCCGAACACGCTGGTTGTTTATAAAGACAGTGTAAAAAACTGGGTAACTAGCAAAAGCGAATATTACATGCTCACCAACCAGTTGGATGTTGAAGCAAAATGATTCAAAGGCTTGGGAAAAGGCTGATCGAGTTTTTCCTGTTTATTTTTCTTCTGTCACTCATCAGCTTCGCGGGAATCAAGCTTGCTCCAGGAGACGCGGTGAGACAACTGCTGCGTGTGGATGATGTGGCGGTTACGAACGAGCAAGTGGAAATCCAAAGGGAGATCATGGGGCTGAATGAGCCGGTTATCGTGCAATATGGGGAATGGCTCTCGAAATTCATTCGTTTGGATTTGGGAACTTCCTACATGACACATCGTCCGGTCATAGAAGAAATATGGACGAGGATGCCGGCGACGCTTCTCCTGACCTTTACCTCCATTGTGGTGTTGATTGGAGTTGCGGTACCGTTGGGTGCATGTTCAGCTTTATATCCCAAGAAGTGGATTGATCGAGTCAGCCGGGTGCTCGCGATCCTGGGAGCATCGATCCCCAGCTTTTGGCTAGGGCTTTTACTTATTGAGGGATTTTCGGTGCGATGGTCGATTTTTCCAGCCATGGGGAACGGTACTTTTATGCATCTGGTGCTTCCCTCGCTGACACTGGGACTGACGATGGCTGCGGTATATGTACGGCTTATTCGTTCCAGCCTGTTAAACAGCTTGAGTCAGGATTTTATTCTGGGTGCAAGGTCCAGAGGGATTGGAAGGCAGCGTATTTTTTGGTTGCATGCGTGTCGTCATAGCTTGACTCCAGTAGTGACCATGTTTGGCATCAGTGTGGGAAGCTTGCTGGGGGGAAGTGTCGTGATAGAAACGATATTCGCCTATCCGGGGCTGGGAAAGTTTATTGTAGAAGCTATTCATAACCGGGATTACCCAATGATTCAGGGATACATTTTATTTATGGGTGCTGTCATTATGCTGCTTCACGTGATGACGGATGTAATCGTAGGATACGTGAACCCTGAAATCCGCTTGAAGGAGGGAGGACATTGAGTAAATCCCGACTTCTTTTATTGTTGTTGATCGGTGGAATAGTTGCAATGTTCATCCTGCCTGAGTTTATGAAAAATGATCCGTTGCTCGTTTCACTCACTCGGAGACTTCAATCCCCAAGCGGCGAGCATTGGCTGGGTACGGATGGTTTGGGCAGAGATTTGCTGTCGCGGTTGGTATACGGGGGCAGAAATACGATTGGCACGAGTTTGTTGATTCTTATTCTCTCTCTGAGCATCGGCATTCCAGCCGGGGTACTCGCAGGGTATGTCGGCAAAGGGATAGACCGATTGTTCATGCGGGTGTCGGATTCCTTTTTGGCTTTTCCTGATTACATGATTGCCATCGTACTGACGGGTTTGCTCGGGCCGGGTGTCGTCAACCTGATGATTGCGATTGTATCGGTGAAATGGGTGGCTTACGCTCGTCTGGTGAGAAGCAGCCTAATGGCTGAAAAAGAGAAAGATTATATCTACAGTGCCCGCTTGAGCGGGGTGCCGACGATTCGATTGGTCATCCGGCATTTGCTGCCCGCTGCTTTCAGAGAAATTGTGGTTGTAGCCACACTCGATTTGGGGAAAATCATTTTAATGATTGCGGCTCTATCCTATATCGGACTCGGATTACAGCCGCCTACTCCCGAATGGGGAGCGATGCTGAATGAGGGACGAGCCTATTTTCACAGTTCTCCGCTGGCGATGGTCATTCCGGGAGTAGCAATTGTGCTGTTCGTTCTTTTATCCAATCTGATTGGAGATCGGCTACGGGATCGTCTGGAACTTCTACCGCGGGGGAAATGAAATGATGAACATTCTGGAAATAACCGGACTGCATTTGAAGTCCGAGCAAGGCTTGATTGTGCGTGATCTTCATATATCCATTAGCGCGGGACAGTGCCATGCGCTGGTTGGTGAAAGCGGTAGTGGAAAAAGTATGACCTCGCTGTCGATTGGCGATCTGCTTCCTGCAACGGTTTGGGTAGAATCTGGTAAGATCGAATGGTGCGGAA
Source organism: Paenibacillus terrae HPL-003 (assembly GCF_000235585.1). Classification (GTDB taxonomy): domain Bacteria; phylum Bacillota; class Bacilli; order Paenibacillales; family Paenibacillaceae; genus Paenibacillus; species Paenibacillus terrae_B. The sequence goes on along the minus strand of NC_016641.1, from coordinate 602,207 downwards.
GCCCGTTACTTACCCTGTCCAAGAGAGAAAGAGAACGCCTTCGCGGGAAGGAAATCGCTTATGTTTTTCAGGACTATGCCAGCATGTTTACTCCGTTTATCACCATAGGCAGACAAATGGACGAAACGTTAAAAGCACATCATGTGTTGGAACGCAAAAGTCGAAAAAAGCGCATTGAGCAGGTCCTTGAACACGTTCGGTTATCCAAAGAAACATACAACCGTTATCCGTTTCAGCTCAGCGGGGGGCAATTGCAAAGGGCCTCGCTTGCGGTAGCCATGATGCTGGAACCCAAGCTGCTGATTATGGACGAGCCTACGACAGCATTGGATCAGACGAATGCCAACGAAATTTTACGCATCATTTCAGAGCTAAAAGAACGCACCCAATGCGGCATTTTGTTCATCTCGCATGACCTGAGAAACGTCAAGCGCTACGCCGATCAAGTCACCGTGATGCGAGAAGGCCAGCTTATGGAAACGGGGCGCACATTGCCATTGTTGGACGACCCAAAACAGCCCTACACCCGAAGGCTGATTGAAGCTATTCCATCCTTGCGCCCATCCATGAAATCCGTGCATGAGTCCATATAGAGAGGACGGTAAAATCTTTATGAACCAGAAACTTGTACCTGAACTTTTAGTCGTGCAGGATATTCATCAATCTTACCGCAAAAAGGGACAAGTGCTTGGCGGGGTATCTCTAACGATTCGAGCGGGTGAATGTGTGGGTCTGATCGGAGAAAGCGGTAGTGGAAAAAGCACATTAGCACGCTGCATCATGCTTATGCAAGGTGTAGATACAGGAACGATATGGTTTCAGGGAGCTCCCGTTCAAGCAGGCAACCGAAAATCGTTAAAACGTTATAAAGGACAGATGCAGGCTGTATTCCAGAACTCGTCTGCAGCGCTGAATCCACGGTTCCGTTTACTGGAATCCGTCATGGAGCCATTGGATCAACTGGAACAAAAGGTCCCGTCTTTTTTGAAGGACTGTGGTCCAGACAGAAGAGAAATAGCAGGGAAACTGCTGGGATATGTGGGCCTGTCACCTGAATTGCTGGATAGATACCCCCATGAAATCAGTGGTGGACAAAAGCAACGGCTTTGCATGGCAAGAGCCATCAGCGTGGAGCCGGCACTCATTATTATGGATGAGCCAACCTCCAGTCTGGATACCTTAATTCAGTCAGAAATGCTAAACTTGCTCAAGGAGTTGCAGGGGAGGCTGGGATTTTCGTATCTGTTTATTTCCCATGACCTACCTGTAGTGCAATATATGTGTGACCGGGTGTTAGTCATGCACGAAGGCCGTTTGGTGGATGAGTTTGTAAAGGAGGAATTATTTGCTCCCGACAGACATCTGTATACCCGCCAATTAGTTGCAGAATATGATTAAGGGTTTGAACATACTTAGAGAATTGTATTACCCTTTACCTCTGACCAGCTTAGAATGCTGGTCTTTTTGTATTCTGTAATTTTAAATTGAGAAATTCACATTGAAACGGAGCAGGCGGAATAGTGCTGTACAAGCGAAGCGGTCGCCTTTGTCCCCGGATTTCTACCGTTATGTGCTTATTCAAGAAATCCGGGGGCAACAGCGATGGGAAGCACCATCCGCATGCGTAGTGGCACGAACGTAATTTTTCAACTCCACCCCCCATATATCTAATTTTGAACTGATTTTTCTCCTAATTCGTCGGGTATCAGCTTCTGATCCAGCACAGTATGATAATAGTAACTACATACGAGGAGGAGCTTGCTATGGAATCTTCAATTGAAACCGCTTCCAATGCTGGTACTGCGATTCCCGAATCTAACCGGGGCAGACCGCGTAAGGCTCGCAGACCGAAGCGCGGGCATGGAGAAAAAGGCTTGTGGGACAGTGTAAAGCAACAAAAGTACCTTTATTTTATGTCCATTCCTTTCGTCATATGGGTGTTTATTTTCAGTTATCTTCCGCTGTGGGGCTGGACGATGGCGTTTCAAAATTATAAGCCGGCCAAATCCTTTTTGGATCAGAAATGGGTGGGGCTCGACAACTTTATTGAGCTTTTTCAGGATGAACGATTTTATCTGGTATTACGCAATACGCTGGCGATGAGCCTGATGGGCATTATCTTTGGTTTTGTTGTACCGATTTTTTTTGCAATTCTGCTAAATGAGCTGCGGGGGATGCTGTTCAAGCGATTCGTGCAGACGGTATCCTATCTTCCGCATTTTGTATCCTGGGTGGTAGTCGCCGGATTGGTCACAAAGATGCTATCCATTGACGGAGGTGTCGTCAACGATATATTGATAGCGCTTCATATTGTGGATGAGCCGATTCAGTTCATGGCAAAGGGAAGTTGGTTCTGGTATATTGTAACCGCTTCCGATATATGGAAAGAGACAGGCTGGAATACGATCATTTATTTAGCCGCCATCACCGGAATTGACCAAGAGCAATATGAAGCTTCACGCGTAGATGGGGCGAGCCGCTGGAGACAGATGTGGCATATTACGCTGCCGGGTATCCGGTCGACCATTGCTGTTCTGTTTATTATGGCGATTGGGCATCTGGTGAGCAACGGCTTTGAAAAGCAGTTCCTGCTCGGCAACAGTCTGGTGACGGATTATTCCGAGGTACTGGATCTGTACGCGCTGAATTACGGGATTAATTTGGGGCGGTTCTCTTACGGGACGGCGATTGGTATTTTCAACTCATTGGTCAGCATCCTGCTGTTGTTTACAGCCAACGGCATATTCAAGAAACTGACCAAAGAAAGCATCATGTAGGGGGGAGAGGCGAAATGACGACAAAGGCTTTTAACGCGACCCGGTCTGAAAAGATGTTTGATCTGTTCAACTATATCCTCATGGCTCTGATCGTGATCGTGACGCTGTATCCGTTTCTAAACGTACTTGCGATTTCCCTGAACAATTCGACGGACACGGTTCGTGGCGGCATTTATATATGGCCCCGCCAATTTACACTCGAAAATTACAAAACGATTTTCCAATATGATGGTCTTCTTCAGGGGCTGCAGGTATCGATATTACGTACAGTAGTCGGGACAGTGCTGGGACTCATCTGTGCATCCATGCTTGCATTTACACTGAGTCGGGTCGATTTCCGCGCCCGCAAATTCATTTCCACGTTTTTGGCGTTAACGATGTATTTTTCCGGCGGGATGGTGCCTGTGTTCATTTTGATGCGTGATCTGCATTTGCTGGGTTCGTTCTGGGTGTATATTTTTCCCGGTCTGATTAGTGCGTTTAACGTATTTGTCATTCGTTCCTTTATGGACGGTTTGCCGTATGCGTTGCAGGAATCCGCCAAACTGGATGGGGCGAATGATTTTACAATTTACTGGAGAATTATTTTGCCGCTGTGCAAGCCTGTGCTGGCGACTATTGCTCTTTTTTTGGCGGTAAATCAATGGAATGCGTGGTTTGATACGTATTTGTACAACGGAACAGCCTCGCAATGGACGACGCTGCAATATGAGTTGATGAAGGTACTGCAAAGTACACAGCAAGGCGGCTCCAGCATGACAAACAGCAATGATATGGCCAAGCAAATGGCACAAATTTCGCCAGAGTCGATCAAAATGGCGATTACGATTACGGTCACGCTCCCCATCCTGCTCGTGTATCCGTTCCTGCAAAAGTATTTTGTAGGCGGCATGACACTGGGTGCGGTGAAATCATAATGCGATGAAAATTATAAAAGCCGGGCTTTCAGGCGTTCAAGCAACAGTTATGTGTAGGCTACGTCATCATAAGAATATAGGAGGTTTTGTTTATGAAAAAGTATTGGTCCAGATTTGCACTCATCCCCCTGCTCGCGGTGTCACTTACTGCACTGGCAGGCTGTGGCGGGAGCCAAAATGCAGCCAAAGAAGGCTCATCCAGCGGAGCCGACCCGATTACGTTCAGCTTCTTTGGAGCCGACCCAAGCCCACTATGGAACGGAATGAAGGATGAAATAGGCAAGGAAATTACGAAAAAAACAGGTGTAACCCTGAATGCTGAATTTGATGTCAGCGGCGGGGGCGGGAATGATCGCATTGCTTTGATGGCAGCGAGTGGAGAGTACCCGGATCTGGTGTCTGCCAAAGCAAATGTCAGCAAGCTGGTGGATGCTGGTGCTATGATTGATCTAACCGATCTAATCAACGAGCACGCTCCAAATCTCAAAAAGTTGTACGGTCCCTATATGGATCGGCTGAAATACAGCAACAAGGATCAGGCCATCTATGTCATCCCTACGTATGCAGGTGTGGGGCAGAAGAACTTTGATGCGACGGGTGGATTTGAAATCCAGCACAGAGTACTTAAGGAACTGGGATATCCAAAAGTAAAAACATTACAGGATTATGAAAACGTACTCAAAACCTATGTAGCCAAGCATCCGACCATTGACGGCAAAAAGACCATTCCCCTTACGCTGGATGCAGACGACTGGAGAATCATGATTACCGTCACGAATCCTGCCTTTCAGACGACCGGAGCGGCGGACGATGGCGAATATTTTATTGATCCCAAGACGTTTGAATCCAAGCTTCATTACAAGCGTCCAGAGGAAAAGGAGTATTTCCGATGGTTGAACCACATGTACAATGAAGGGTTGCTGGATAAGGATTCATTTGTGCAAAAAAGTGACCAATACAAATCCAAAATTGCCAGCGGCCGTGTCCTCGGTCTGATTGACCAGGAGTGGGGCTATCTGGAAGCTGAAAATGCGTTAAAAACGTCAGGCAAGGCGGATGCCAGCTATGCGCATTTTCCAGTTACACTTTCGGAGGAATATAAGGATCATTCCTTTCAGGATGCAGGCTTTATGTCCGGTTACGGTGTAGGCATTACCGAGAGTTGCAAGGACCCGGTGCGGGCCATTAAGTTCCTTGATTATCTGGCTTCCGATGAAGGACAGGTGCTGGTGAACTGGGGAATCGAAGGAAAGCAATATGAGATCAAGGATGGCAAACGCGTCATTCCGGCTGATGTGCTGGAACAAAAAACGAACAATGCCACCAGCTTCAACAAAACAACCGGGCTGGAGCTGTACACGTTGATCAGTGGACACTACGGTGATGGCGTGAAGGACGCTACGGGGAACTACTATACTACCAAATTTCCGGAACAAATTATCGCAGCCTATTCAGATCCGGAAAAGGAGTCGCTCAAGGCGTATGACGTAAAGACGTGGAAGGAACTGTTTCCAAGCGAAAAGGAATTTGATGTGAAGCCATGGGGCGCAGCCTATAACCTGACGACAGACAATGAATCCAATTATAACGTTACGTTCAAAAAAACAACGGACATTATCCGCAAGCGTATACCGGAAGCTATTTTGGCACCAGCCTCCAATTTTGACACCGTGTACGACAACATGCTGAAAGAGCTGGATGCGGCTGGCGCTGTACAAATGGAACAGCAATACACGCAACTGGTCAAGGACAGAGTGGAGTTATGGAGCGGCAAGGCTTCTAAATAGCGAGCTGACTTAACGAGGCGCAACAAAATGATGGGGTGTCTGAATGACAGAGCGCTTGTCCTTGTGGTCAATATGAAATTGACGCTCTGTTTAATCTCAATGGGGGAGGGTTTGATGTGATACAACGCGAACAGCAGAAATCTCTGCGTTTATGGTATCGCCAGCCTGCCAAGGTGTGGGAGGAAGCATTGCCTGTCGGCAATGGGAGGCTGGGTGCGATGGTATTTGGCGGGATTGGGGAGGAGCGTTTGCAATTAAACGAGGATACACTCTGGTCCGGATTCCCCAGGGATGGCGTTCAGTATGATGCATTGCGATATTTGAAGCCCGTCCGGGAGCTGATTGCGGACGGAAAGTACAAGGATGCTGAACATCTGATCAATGCGAACATGCTGGGGCGTGATACGGAGGCTTATCAGCCTTTGGGCGATTTGTGGATTACTCAGGAGGGACTTGGGTCAATCGCAGAGTATGAACGCGAACTGGATTTGGTGACTGGAACGGCTGCGGTCACTTTCCAAGGTGGCGGTATTCGTTATACCCGTGAAGTCATTGCCAGTGCGCCGGATGGAATCATTATGGTAAGGCTGACTGCGGATACGCCAGGCAAAATTAATGCAACCGTACGTATCACTACGCCGCATTCTTGTGAAGCCGAGGCAGGTGAGGATGCACATTTTGGTGATTCATCCGAATGGGATAATGATAAAGAAGATGACTCTTCAGGTGAACCAGAAAGGGACTTAATTACGTTGACCGGGCGAGCGCCCAGTCATGTGGAGTCTGATTATCATGGCTATCATCCGCAGTCGGTTGTTTATGAGGATGAATTGGGGATGGCTTTTGCAATTCAGGCACGGATTATCGCCGAGGGGGGAACTCTGACGAGGGGGGCTGACGGAGTGATCCGTGTAGCGGGCGCGGATAAACTGACGGTGTATTTGGCGGCAGCTACCGGCTTCCGGGGATTCGATACTCAACCGGACATTGATGCTACGGAATCGACAGGCGTATGCGAAGTTACGCTGGCTAGAGCGGTCTCGCTTGGATACGAGCAGGTGAGGCATCGGCATGAGCAGGATCATTGGGAGCTGTTTGGCCGCGTGGAGTTAGAGCTTGGGGATGAAGGCAGGACGGACCCAAGTACAAAGAGACAAATTCCGACTGACTTGCGATTGGAGCAGTACCGTGAAGGTCAGGCAGACCTGGATTTGGAGGTAACGCTGTTTCAGTATGGACGCTACTTACTGATAGCCAGTTCGCGTTCGGGCAGTCAGCCCGCCAATCTCCAGGGCATCTGGAATGATCATGTACAGCCGCCGTGGAACAGTGATTATACAACGAACATTAATACCCAGATGAACTATTGGCCAGCGGAAATATGCAATCTTGCTGAGTGCCATGAACCCTTGCTGCACATGGTTGGAGAAGTCAGCCGCACAGGGCGCAGAGTGGCTTCGATCTATTATGGAGCGCAAGGCTGGACGGCCCATCACAATGTAGATGTGTGGAGGTATGCCGGACCGTCAGGTGGCCATGCCAGTTGGGCATTTTGGCCGCTCGGGGGTGTCTGGCTAACCGCCCATTTATGGGAACGTTATCTGCTTACTCAGGATACGGCTTATTTGGCGGAACAAGCTTATCCGCTGATGAAGGGAGCGGCCGCCTTTTGTATGGATTGGCTCGTGGAAGGTCCAGACGGTTGGCTGGTGACCTCTCCGTCTACGTCGCCTGAAAACAAATTTATAACCCCGGATGGAGAGCATTGCAGCATATCCATGGGTTCCACCATGGACATGACGTTAATTCGGGAGTTGCTGAGCAACTGCATTCAGGCTACGGAATTGCTAGAATTAGATGATGAGTTCCGCAACCGCTGTGAAGAAACGCTGCAACGCCTGCTGCCTTATCAGATCGGTCGTCACGGACAGCTACAGGAGTGGTTTGCCGATTTTGAGGAAGCGGAGCCGGGACATCGACATGTTTCGCATCTGTATGGATTGTACCCTGGCCGACAAATTCATGTTCGCGATACCCCGGAGCTGGCGGAGGCGGCCCGCATATCGCTGCGCCGACGGCTTGATCATGGCGGAGGTCATACCGGCTGGAGCTGCGCTTGGTTGATTAACCTGTACGCGCGGTTGGAGGATGGCGAAGCAGCGCATCGGTATGTTCGCACGTTGCTGTCGCGTTCGACCTACCCGAATTTATTCGACGCTCATCCGCCTTTTCAGATCGACGGCAACTTCGGAGCGACGTCGGGAATCGCAGAAATGCTGCTACAAAGCCGTCCGGGTGAGCTGACCTTGCTGCCTGCCCTGCCTTCGGCATGGCCGGAGGGGCGGGTCAGCGGATTGCGGGGGCATGGCGGGATGACGGTTGGCATGGAATGGTCCGGTTCCCGGCTCGTCCGCGCGGAACTTACCGCATCCGCCCCGACGGGACGCTGCACGATTCGCAGTGCTCATCCGTTTAGCGCAGATGCCCGGCAGGCTCAGCCTGATCCGGAGCACGGAGGATTCATTTTGTCATGGAATTTTACCAAAGAGCAGGAAATTACGGACAGTCAAACGATTATTATTGATGGAGAGGAAGAGCCAATATGACCATTTTTCAATTTCCGCAGGACTTTATGTGGGGGACGGCAACAGCAGCCTATCAAATCGAGGGGGCCTATGAGGAGGATGGAAGAGGTTTATCCATCTGGGATACCTTTGCCCATACGCCTGGCAAGGTGTTCAACGGAGATAACGGGAATGTAGCCTGTGACAGCTATCATCGCTACGAAGAAGATATCCGGCTGATGAAGGAGCTGGGCATTCGTACATATCGTTTTTCGGTGTCTTGGCCGCGTATATTCCCCAATGGTGACGGTGAAGTCAATCAAGAAGGATTGGACTATTATCATCGCGTAGTTGATATGCTGAACGAAAATGGAATTGAGCCGTTTTGTACGCTGTACCACTGGGATCTGCCGCAGGTGCTTCAAGATGCCGGAGGATGGGAAAACCGTCGCACGATTCAGGCATTTGTCCAGTATGCGGAGACGATGTTCCGTGAGTTCCATGGAAAAATACACCACTGGCTGACGTTTAATGAGCCGTGGTGCATTGCTTTTCTATCCAATATGCTGGGAGTTCATGCTCCTGGTCTGACCAACCTCCAGACAGCCGTCAACGTTGGGCACCATCTGCTGGTTGCGCATGGTCTATCCGTACGTCGTTTCCGCGAGTTGGGCACCAGCGGTCAGATCGGCATAGCGCCGAATGTCTCATGGGCTGTGCCCTATAGCACTTCCGAGGAAGACAAAGCGGCGTGTGCGCGTACGGTTTCCCTGCATAGTGACTGGTTTCTCCAGCCAATCTATCAAGGCTCGTATCCTCAGTTTCTGGTAGATTGGTTTGCTAAGCAAGGAGCTACCGTACCTATCCAGGAAGGAGATATGGACATTATTAGCGAACCTATTGATCTGATCGGTATTAATTACTATAGCATGTCGGTCAATCGTTTTAATCCCGAGGCCGGGTTCCTTCAATCCGAAGAGATCAATATGGGATTGCCCGTCACGGATATCGGTTGGCCGGTGGAATCGCGTGGGCTATATGAGGTACTGCATTATTTGCAAAAGTACGGCAACATCGACATTTACATTACTGAGAACGGGGCTTGTATCAACGATGAGATCGTACATGGCAAGGTTCAGGATGACCGACGTATTTCCTATATGCAGCAGCATTTAGTGCAGGTACATCGGGCGATTCATGACGGCCTTCACGTCAAAGGCTATATGGCATGGTCGCTCATGGACAATTTTGAATGGGCGGAAGGGTACAATATGAGATTCGGCATGATTCATGTCGATTTTCGCACTCTGGCCCGCACCCCCAAGGAAAGCTACTATTGGTATCGAAATGTGGTAAGTAACAACTGGCTGGAGACCAGACGTTAAAAGAAAATGTACTTTGATTACTAATCGGACAATGCCCTATCTCTGCTCCCTTTTGTTTGAACGACGAGTCCTCTGGGGTAATAATATCCAAGATGAATTGCAGGTTGCTAAAAGTATGGTGAGGCTATTAAGAATAAAATCACAGGGATTGTGCATACTGACAAAAATACCTGAAGAGGGCGTTTCAACAATTTTAGACAGAGGGAGTGGAGGATATGGCTTCGAATTTTAGAAAATCAGGATCGAACGAAAAGCAAATGAGCCGCTCAGTGTCTGTCATTGCCTGGCTCGCTTGGATTGTAGGCATTATTCTTATTTTGTTCAATTTAGGTAATCTAAGTGATCGTAATATATATTTAATGGTGGGTATTGGATGTGTCGTTGGCGGATTTTTTATTTATATGATCGGAAAAGGGCTCGTCATTGCCCGCAAGAAGGAAGATCAGGAGAAGGGGCGCAGTTAAATACGAAGGCTTTTCCAGCATCGTAGTCACTTGTACAACTAAAAAACATCTGTAGAAAAACAATAACGTGGGTCTTCGCACAGTGTGAACTATAAACTGTCTGGAGCCCCGTTTTTTGCTTCCTGATATCGCAAGAATAAACTTCAGCTAATGGCGGTTTATACTCTCTGAATGGCTTCGATATCGTTTTTCTTCTGGTCATCTTTGTATTAATGAAAGATTTTGAATTTGCAAGAGAAAATTTATTTTTAGAGAGGTTTTTCACAAAAAACGGACAAATAATCGACAATTTTGTTAACAATAAAAAAAGTCCCTGCTTTTCTGATATCTTATATAGGGGCAACATTACAGGAATTCGTTAAGTTTTGAGTATTGAGTAATTTATTATTTCAAGGAGAGGGGAACAACATGAACAAAAAACCAAAAGCGATTATTGCGTTGGTTTTGACCGTGCTCACGGTAGCATTGCTCATTTGGACGTGTTTTTATGCTGGCGGAAAATACGTTGTTTTCGATCCGAAAGGACCTATTGGGCAAGCACAAAAAGAGCTGATCATTCTTTCAACGTCTATGGCTGCACTTCTGATTGTACCGGTCATGATTTTGACTTTTTTCATCATTTGGCGTTATCGCGACGCACCGGATAACAAGGCAAAATACCAGCCACACTGGGACGACAATAAAAAGCTGGAGACTGTGTGGTGGAGTATTCCAATCGTCGTCATCTTGATACTCGCAATTATAACTGCGAGATATACCTACTTGCTGGAGCCTTCCAAGCCAATGGCAAGTACACAAAAGCCAGTAACCATTCAAGTGACCTCACTGGACTGGAAATGGCTCTTTATGTATCCAGAAGAAGGTATTGCTACAGTCAATGAAATTCATATTCCTAAAGGCGTTCCAGTTCGTTTTGAACTGACTTCCGATGCCCCGATGAACTCATTTTGGATTCCGCAATTGGGCGGTCAAATCTACACCATGTCAGGCATGGCTATGAAACTGCATTTGCAGGCCGATCAGGAAGGAACTTACTTTGGTTCGGGTGCAAACTTCAGTGGTGAGCATTTTGGACAAATGCGCTTTGATGTAGAGGTTCAGTCGGATGAAGAGTATAAAAACTGGGTTGCTAACATTAAAAAGCAGTCCAAACCGCTGACAAAGGACGGCTATTTGGCGCTTGCAAAACCAGGTTTGTCCCAGCCTGATGAGTATTCTTCGATTCCAGACGGATTGTTCCAAGAAATCGTAACCAAGTATGTAGTAGATGGTGCTTCTAACCCACATGCAGGTCATGGCGAGGTAACACCCACTAAAGGTACTTCCAAGTCCGGCACAGAAGATGAAAGTGGAATGGACATGAGTCATATGAATATGAGCGGACACAATTAAATGAATATAGGGAAGGAGGCCCCCAATGCTTGATAAAATAAAAGAGTTTGCATCCACTTTCTTCGTCACTGGAGATCCGATGATCTATGGAGCGGACGTTTCCATTGCTCTTGCGATGATCGGAATCGTGTTTGTGCTCACTTATTTCAAAAAATGGGGCTGGCTTTGGAAAAACTGGTTGACTACCGTTGACCATAAAAAAGTCGGTATTATGTATATCCTCGCAGCCATCTTGATGCTGTTCCGCGGAGGCGTGGACGCATTGTTGATGCGTATTCAGCTTGCTACACCGGATGTTACACTTCTGCATCCTGAGCATTACAATCAGATCTTTACAACGCATGGCACGATCATGATCTTGTTCATGGCAATGCCTTTGATGTTTGGTTTGTTTAATATCGCGGTACCTCTTCAAATTGGTGCCCGCGACGTAGCGTTCCCTTTCCTGAACGCACTGAGCTTCTGGCTGTTCTTTATGGGAGCGATGCTGTTCAACCTGTCCTTCGTTATTGGCGGTTCGCCAGATGCAGGCTGGTTGAGTTATCCGCCGCTTTCAGAATTGCAATTTAGCCCCGGCGTCGGTCAGAACTTCTATATCTGGGGTATTCAGATTTCTGGTATAGGTTCATTGGCAACAGGGATCAACTTTATTGTTACCATTATTAAAATGCGCGCACCTGGTATGACCTGGATGAAAATGCCTGTCTTCACGTGGTCCGTATTTTCATCATGTGTTATTATCATTTTCGCGTTCCCGATTCTGACGGTTACTTTAGCTCTGCTATTCCTTGACCGCTTCGGAGGAGGACACTTCTTTACCCTTGATTTTGGCGGTAACCCGATGATGTATATCAACCTAATTTGGATGTGGGGTCATCCTGAGGTATACATTGTAGTTTTGCCTGCCTTCGGTATTTATTCCGAGGTCATCAGCGTATTCTCTAAAAAGAAACTGTTTGGCTACAAATCCATGGTTTACGCTATGTTCATGATTGCAATCTTGTCCTTCTTCACCTGGGCGCATCACTTCTTCACAATGGGGTCAGGCGCAGATGTGAATGCATTCTTTGCGATTTCGACGATGGTCATAGCGATACCTACAGGGGTTAAAGTATTTAACTGGCTGTTCACGATGTATCGGGGTAAGATCACATTTAAGACACCTATGATGTGGGCAATCGCCTTTATTCCGAACTTCCTGATTGCAGGTTTGACCGGTGTTATGTTGTCGGTAGCTCCTGCGGACTTCCAGTTCCATAACAGTTACTTCCTGATCGCTCACTTTCACTCCGCTCTGATTGGCGGTGTAGTGTTCGGTTACCTGGCAGGTTTGTACTATTGGTGGCCCAAAATGTTCGGCTTCACTCTGCCTGAAACGCCTGGTAAATGGGCTTTTTGGTTCTGGAACATTGGTTTCTATGTATGTTTCATTCCGCAATATTCCCTCGGTCTGATGGGTATGACACGTCGTTTGAGCACTTACGGCTGGGATACTGGCTGGCAGCCGCTTAACCTCGTTTCGACTGTTGGGGCATTCCTGATGGGAATAGGCTTCTTATTCCAGGTTCTTCAAATTCTTTTGGGAATCAAAAATTTCCGCAAGCTGAAGGATACAACAGGCGATCCTTGGGGTGGCCATACGTTGGAATGGTCGATTCCTTCACCTGCACCGGAATACAATTTTGCTACCATCCCGCAAGTAGAAGAACGGGATGACTGGTGGGCAGAGAAAGACAAACGTGCCAAAGGTATTTTCAGAAAACAATCGCCGATTGAAGCGATTCATATGCCTAAAAACTCGGCGATTCCTTTCATTATGTCGGTATTCTTTTTCATCGCAGGTTTCGGTTTTGTATTCGGATGGTCGTTCTTCTATATTCCGGGTCTGATCGGTGTTGCGATTTGTATGATTTGTCGTTCTTTCTTCTCGTATGACGGTGACTACTACATCCCTGCGGATGAAGTAAAACGCACGGAAGCGGCAATAAGGGGGTCTGTATAATGGCACAAGCAGCAGCACACCAAAGCCATGATCATGACCATGGACATCACGATCCACAAGAACTGAAGATGCTTGGTTTCTGGATCTTCCTTGTAACGGACGTGATCCTGTTCAGTACCTTGTTCGCAACCTTCGTCGTCCTTCGGAACAGCACAGCTGGAGGACCGGGGGGCGCAGAGCTGTTTAACATGACGGGCGTTATCATTGAAACGTTCCTCTTGCTCACGAGCAGCTTCACAAGCGGTCTGGCTGTGTTGGCCATGAACAAAGGAAGCATGAAGGGCTTAATCAACTGGTTAATCGTGACGGCAATCCTGGGTCTTGGTTTTATCGGTTTTGAGGTTTACGAGTTTGTTGAATTGGTACACGAAGGTGCCAATTTCGGAACCAGTGCGTTCTTGTCGGCATTCTTCACACTGGTCGGTACGCACGGACTTCACGTTTCCTTGGGTCTGGTGTGGATGATCGGACTCATGTTTCAGTTGAAAAAGCGTGGGCTTACTTCTGAAACGAAGGGCAAAGTCTCAGCACTGAGCTTGTACTGGCACTTTTTGGACGCTGTCTGGATCTTCTTGCTTTCAGTCGTCTATTTGATGGGGGTGATGTAGATGGCACAGCATCAATCAGGAGCGAGTTCGCATGGTCATGATGATTCTCACGGTTCAGTGAAATCCTATGTTATCGGGTTTATCCTGTCCATCGTACTGACCATCATTCCTCTCGGTGTAGTTATGAATCATATGCTGAGCCGCACTTCAACCATGGTCGTTATTTTGGCTACGGCAGTGCTGCAATTTCTGGTTCAGCTTTTCTTCTTCATGCACATCCGTGAGAGCAATGGACCACGCTGGAATGTTATGACTTTGATCTTAGGTATAGTCATCCTGTTGACCATTGTGGGTGGTTCCGTATGGATTATGGAATACAACATGGTAGCACATTAATAAATAGTGTGAGGGACACCGTATGAAAGAGGATCGGCTTTTCAGTCGATCCTTTTTTGTGTGTAGAATATGTTGGAAATATGTTGGAAATATGTTGGAAATATAAACTGTGGCTTCTTGAACTCGAGTTTACATATGTGTAGAATGGAATTGTATAGCAGAAGAGTAAAAAAACAAAAATACTAGTTGAGAGCGGAGGATGAAAATAATGAATACGGATATACTATTTAAACCTTTTAAGGCAGGTAATTTATCTCTTCCCAATCGGATCGTTATGGCTCCAATGACACGGAATTTTTCTCCTGAAGGTATTCCGGGCCCTGATGTTGCTGCTTATTATCGTCGCCGTGCGGAAAATGCAGTCGGATTGATTATTACGGAGGGAACTGCTATTCATCATCCTGCAGCCGTGGAGCATACGAGCATTCCTAATTTTTATGGTGAGGGATTGAAGGGATGGGCGAAGGTTGTTCAGGAGGTTCATGCGGCGGGCGGCAAGATTATACCGCAGCTCTGGCATGTGGGTACAGCACGCAAAATAGGTGCGGATAACCAACCGAATCCCGAGGCATTGCCTGTCGGCCCGTCCGGTATCTCTCCTGCCGGTGAAAAGGTAGTTGAGCCGTTGACCGAGACCGAGATTGCCGATATTATCGCAGCCTTTGCCCAGGCAGCAGCCGATGCCCAGCGAGTGGGTTTCGACGGCATTGAGCTTCATGGTGCACATGGCTATTTAATTGATCAGTTTTTCTGGGATAAAACCAACAAACGTACAGATCAATACGGAGGCAATTTGGTCCAGCGTACCCGGTTTGCAGTGGAGGTCATTGAGGCTTGTCGTCGTGCAGTGGGTCCAGATTTTCCAATTGTACTACGGTTCTCCCAGTGGAAGATGTACCATTATGGAGAGAAATTGGCACAGACACCGGAGGAGCTTGAACAGTTTTTGTCTCCATTGGTGAAGGCCGGGGTGGATGTATTCCATTGCTCAAGCCGCCGTTTTTGGGAACCGGAGTTTGAAGGGTCTAAACTAAATTTAGCAGCTTGGACCAAAAAGCTAACAGGCAAGCCGGTCATTACTGTGGGCTCCATTGGTTTGGAAAAGGCTTTTTTGAGTGAACTGGAGAAAAATAACAGCCAGACCGATAAATCGAGTAGCGTACAGGCAAGATTAGAACAACTTGTTGGGCAAGTAGAGCGAGAGGAAGCTGATTTGGTTGCGGTTGGACGGGCTTTACTGGTTGATCCGGCGTTTGCGGTTAAGTTACGTGATAAACGGATAGATGAACTCATGCCTTATAGTGATGAAGCATTAAAAACATTGAATTAAGCTTTACTTAGCGCAACGTCATATAGGGCGGAGTGCGGGTAGCCAGACATTGAGACTTGAAATTTCTTCGTTACAGGGCAAGCTGTAATATATGCTATTCGTAAATTCTACGAATTTGCTATAATAGGAGCATCAAGTCGAAATACACGGGGTGAAAAGAATGAATTCTGAAACGGAAGCTTTGGATTGTGAGCCGGCTTGTCACGGTTCAGACAAAGAAATCGAACACATAAAATCTTCCCTGGTTGAGGATTCCATCGCATATAAAATGTCGGAGTTGTTCAAAGCCTTGGGTGATCCGACACGGATCAAGCTAATCTACGCTTTGGCTCAGAAGGAGCTGTGTGTACATGATCTGACCCAGGTATTGAATATGGGGCAGTCTGCCGTATCTCACCAGCTTCGTTATTTGCGTAATCTGCGGATTGTCAAACGACGCAAGGAAGGCAAAACGGTGTTTTATTCACTGGATGATAATCATGTGGAGCAGATATTTTTGCAAACCCACCAGCACATTTCACATCAATGATTTTGAAAAGAAAAAAGCAGGGCGCCAAGCGAATGGCGCTCTTTTGATGTTTGTCTGGGAAGCGGAGCTTTTTTTGCAAAAAGAGGTTATTGTCATTGACTTTTGACCCTGATCATGAATATAATGACCTTAATAAATAATATATGAACAGTTGCTCATATATAGTTAATTGGAGGCCAATGAACATGGATGCTCTGAAAAGAACGGAACGGCACGAATGGATTTTGGAAGGTTTGGATTGCGCCAACTGTGCTCTAAAGATTGAAAATGGCGTTAGTAAAATAGAAGGCGTGCTTGATTGCTCGGTCAATTTTGTTACGAAAACATTGACGATGACAGCAAGCCCGGATCAAAAAGAGGAAATTTTTCGTCAAACGGAACGGAAGGTTCACAGACTGGAGCCTCACGTCCGAATGATCGTAAAAAGCGCCCAGGGACGCTCGCGTGAGAATAGTCGCAGTGTGGCGGGTGCAGCACAGGCAGGCAGCGCAGGAGAGCGCACCCATAGTCATGAGCATGATGAAGGACATACGCATGAGAACGGCCAACAACATGGAGTTCACAGCCACACAGGCCATACTCATAGTCATGAAGCACGTGCTGAGGAAGTTCATGCCCATAATGATCACCACCATGACGAACATGCGCATGATCATAGTGATGCCACACATACTCATTCGCATGAGAATGACAGCCACGCCGGGCATACCCATGATCATGGTGCGGCCGGTCTGCGCCGGATGATTGCACGCTTGGCTATCGGTGCAGTCGTTGCGGCTGTTGCTTGGTGGTTGCCCGTAGAGGGCGTAGGCAAGCTGGCACTGTTTTTACTGGCATATATCATTGTCGGCGGCGATGTAGTCTTGCAGGCTGTTCGCAGTCTGGTGCGGGGAATGGCCTTTGACGAATATTTTCTGATGACGCTGGCTACCGTCGGCGCATTTGCAATTGGGCAATATCCCGAAGGCGTAGCCGTCATGTTCTTTTACCAAATCGGTGAGCTATTCCAGGGAGTCGCTGTTAATCGTTCGCGCAAATCTATCAGCGACCTCATGGATATTCGACCAGACTATGCCAACCTGAAGACGGCTGATTCCGTAAGTCGGGTGTCACCCGAGGATGTGCGTGTAGGTGATCTGATTGTAATCAAGCCGGGCGAGAAGATTCCGCTGGATGGTAAAGTCGTAGACGGAAAATCGCATGTGGATACTTCGGCGCTGACGGGTGAATCCGTGCCTCGTACCGTGGAGCCGGGAAGCAGTGTGATGAGCGGATTTATCAATACCAACGGACTTTTAACTGTAGAGGTTAGCAAGAAATTCAGCGAATCAGCAGTCGCCAAAATTTTGGAGCTAGTGCAAAATGCGAGCGCCAAAAAAGCGCCGACCGAAAAGTTTATCACCAAGTTTTCCAGATACTATACTCCTGTTGTGGTTATTGTTGCGCTGCTGCTGGCAGTTGTTTCGCCACTCGTCGTACCAGGAGCGCAGTTTGCAGATTGGGTATATCGTGCACTTGTTTTCCTCGTCATTTCTTGTCCATGTGCGCTGGTCGTATCCATTCCGTTGGGCTTCTTCGGCGGAATCGGGGCAGCCTCCCGTTCAGGTGTGCTGATTAAAGGCGGGAACTATCTTGAAGCACTGAACCATGTAAAATATGCTGTTTTTGATAAAACAGGTACACTCACCAAAGGGGTTTTCCGTGTAACAGGAATTTATCCCGCTGGGGAATTTACGAAGGAAAGTCTGCTGGAAACGGCTGCTTTTGCGGAGCTGCATTCCACGCATCCTATTGCGGCATCCCTGCGTGAATCCTATGGCAAGGAGCTTCAAGCCGAACGGGTACAGCAATATAGCGAAATTTCCGGCCATGGGATTCAGGCACATATAGATGGTCGTCTGGTGTTGGCCGGGAATTCAAAGCTAATGGAGCGGGAGCAAGTCGCTTATAACGACGCACAACGTGCAGGAACACTGGATGAGGGAACGGTCGTTCATGTGGCTGTAGACGGAACGTACGCCGGATGTATCCTGATTTCGGATGAGGTCAAGGAGGACGCAGCTCGAACGATTGCTTCACTGAAAAAGCTGGGTGTGGTGAAAACCATCATGCTGACAGGTGACAACCGGACAGTTGCAGAGGCCGTAGGACAACAGTTGGGTCTAGACGAAGTACGTGCAGAGCTGTTACCCCAGCATAAAGCCGAAGCGATTGAACAACTGTCTGCAAGTAAAAAAGCGGGCGACAAGATTTTGTTCGTGGGCGACGGGATTAATGATACCCCGGTGCTGACGCTGGCGGATGTCGGCGTAGCGATGGGCGGTTTGGGTTCAGATGCCGCGATTGAGGCGGCGGATATCGTGATCATGAACGACGAGCCTTCGAGACTGGTTGCGGCGATTCATATTGCCAAGCGTACACGCCGCATCGTATGGCAGAATATTATATTTGCGCTAGGTGTCAAAGCCGTGTTTCTCACTTTGGGTGCGTTCGGCATTGCTACCATGTGGGAGGCTGTATTTTCCGACGTGGGTGTAACACTGCTTGCTGTACTGAATGTTATGCGTGTACTGAAAGTACGTGCTTTCGAATAAAAAAATCAATGCCCTCGGGTTATTATCGGATGTATTCATCCTGTGAAATCCGGGGGCTTTTTTTCGTTCCATGCTGCGGTTTAATTGATGCTTTCCTGTCGTTCTACAGATATGTATAAATGTGGGGTGCGCCTAATACGTTAAGGTAGAGACCTTACAGGTAAGGCTCATTTGAATTCCGCTTGACGTTTGATAGGTAAGCGTTTTCTTTTCTGGTGGGATCCTCAAATTCGTGTGTGCCAACTTGCTGACGGGAGAAAGGATGGATTTGAAGCATGGAGGCTAAACTGATGCATGTATTCGCAGAACTATTGAGTGAAAAAAACAGTCGGGATTGCGATGACCCTGAGTCGGGGAGTGAGGCCGTTGCTGCACAGAGACTGGCTATCGAGTCGGTGCTCACAGGGTGCAGTGAAGTATCTGCCTCACAGGAGGAAGACCCGCTGGGCTGGCTGGTCGGATTAGCCGAGCAGGGCAGGATCAGTCAAGAGGAGGCGTTGCTGGCTGCGGACTCCGAGCTAATTGGGGAAACGTTGATGAATAAGGGCAACGATGACAGGGAAGCAATGACCACACTGCTGGAGTGGAGCGATGAATACAGGCGTACATTCATACGTATCTATGCTGATGATCCTGCTCATGTGAATTATACAAGCAAGGAGTCAGCGTTAGGGCTAAGTATGGGCAGCCTTGATGGCTATAGTCTTCTGCACGGTCCCTTGTCGCAGTCGTCCAGCCGTGTGGCTGAATTATGCCGTGCCTATCTGGACGCGGCAGAGTCCGGGCATACGATTCATGGTCCTGACAGGGAGCCTGACCCCCTCCTTATTCCAGGCTCCCGTGCATCAGACACGTACAAAGCCTTCAATCAGGCATCTGGCTTGCCCGGATTGTGTGAGCATCTGTCCCGACGAATTATCGGGCTGCTGGAAACAGAGTATGAAGGCTTGTTCGAGTTTCTGAACGGATTACCACTCACCATCGCCCTGATCGAACAAAACAACGCGGTGGGCATCGGAAGCCTGCAAGATATGCAGTTGGAGGCGTTGATGCGTGCGGCGTTGCGAAGTGTGCAGCAGGGGGGAGAACCGCAGTTGGAGATTGTGGTGCGCAATCCGGCTGGCGTGGACCAATTCCGGGCAACCCGGGACTGGATTGACGGCGTTGCGGAGCAGACCTTGTGCGGCCGCCTGCGGTGTATTCCATATCGGGTAGGCGTGCTTTTGACGGTCGATGCGTCCTCGAAGCCCAACGTCAGCCAAACATGGAACAGGCAGGCCAAACAGTCTCATGAGTCTGCCAGCGCCAACCTCATGCCAGAAGTGAAAGCGCAACAGATCAAGCAGGCGGCCCAAGCCGCAGATATGGCACGTTTTGCCGATGTTGTGATTTTGGAAATCGCACCGATTCCACCATATAATGGTGAGGCCGTGCATCGGTTGGATCAACCCGTTGCTGGTGGTTCTAAGAACGCCAGTGATACAATAAAATGCATGGCGCACGCAATTCGGGGTGTGAAATCCGAGCTGCCCGTATGGGTGGCGTTAGATGCTATTCACGATTCGCTGGATGAAGCTGCAATATGGGGAAGCGAACTAACGGGCGTGATTTGCCCGGAAAAAACAGCTTCCGTTGCACGTCTTGCGGCTGCACGTTTCGGACTGCTGCAACAAGCAGAGCAGCAACAAGGCTCTGTTGCTCTACCAAACCCCGTGCAGCGGTTTCCGCTGTAGACCAGTCATCAATCACCAATCCCGAAGGTAACACGCAATTCATATGACAGCATGCTTTAAAATATATAGGATATCTGCGCTATTTGCGCGGGTATCTTTTTTGTTTGTGCGAATGTCGGTTTACAACCGGGGAAGAAAAGGTATATAATAAAGCAAAAGTTTCACTAAACCAAAATAATTGTATCAATGCAAAAATGATTATCATTCTCATTGCCAAACATGCTGCTTCGGGCTTCCCGAAGCAGCATGTGCTATTTTAAGGCACTTAACAATGGATATCATTCTCAATGAAATGCAGTAACAAGGAGTAAAAAACGGAAAGGAATGTGACATGATGCAAGCAATTCAACAACTTCAAAAGACATTGTCTCCCTCTGATCGGATACTTTCAAAAAACAGCGGCAGCGGACGGCCAAGCCCGAATCGCAAACCGCAATTCCAGCTCAAAAGCATGCTGAAAAACAAGGAGATGCAGGCTGCCCTGGGCAGTGGAACGCTTATGCTGATGGCATGGGGCGTCTCGCATTGGTCGCAATGGCTGGCGGTCATCCTGTATGTGGTTTCCTACGCCCTGGGTGGCTGGTCTAAAGCCAGAGAAGGCATTGAGACGCTGATCCGTGAACGTGATCTGGATGTCAATCTGCTCATGATCGCAGCGTCATTGGGGGCTGCGGCTATTGGCTATTGGAATGAAGGAGCAATGCTGATCTTCATTTTTGCACTCAGCGGTGCGCTGGAGAGTTATACCACCGAGCGCAGCAGTAAGGATATTTCCGAGCTGATGGCGTTGAAGCCGGAAACGGCTTTGCGTCTGTCCCGCGAAGGGACCGAAACGGTCGGCATTGAGCAACTGCTGCCGGGTGATCTGCTGCTGGTGAAGCCGGGCGAACTGATTCCGGCGGATGGCCGGATTTCCAAGGGCGTTTCGGCGGTGAATCAGGCATCTATTACCGGGGAATCCTTTCCGGTGAACAAAGCGGCGGGTGACGAGGTATATGCGGGCACCATTAACGGGGAAGGCGTGCTGTACGTGGAGGTTAGTCAATCCTCCGAAGGCACTCTGTTTTCAAAAATCATCCGTATGGTGGAGGAAGCGCAGACAGAGGTCCCCGATTCCCAACGCTTTATCAAAAGGTTCGAGTCGATTTACGCCCGAATTGTTGTTGCGGTTACGCTGATTGTGATTGCAGGTGCGCCAATGGTGTTGGGCTGGACGTGGGCAGCGGCGTTTTACAAGGCAATGGTATTTCTCGTTGTGGCCTCACCGTGCGCACTCGTGTCGTCCATTATGCCAGTCATGCTGTCGGCTATTTCCAACCGTGCCCGTCGGGGCATTCTGTTCAAAGGCGGTGCGCATGTGGAAAATATGGCGCTGACATCTGTCGTCGCCTTTGACAAAACAGGTACGCTAACCATCGGTTCGCCTGTTGTAACCGACTGGATTACCGCCACAGGCTATGATGCCGCTGCGTTGTTACAGATTGTCGCCGCAATAGAAAGCTACTCCATGCATCCGTTGGCACGAGCGATTGTAGCCAAAGCCGAAGCTGAATTGGGGCAGCGAGAGCTTCCCGCAGTAGAGCAAGTACAGTCTCTAACCGGATGGGGAATGGAAGGCACGGTAGATGGGGTGAGGTGGAAAATCGGGCGCACGGATGTGCTGGATGAAGCTAGCCCGCTGGCAGAGCCGGAATGGGTGGAAACACGTGCCCGGCTGGAAGCCGAGGGCAAAACCGTATCCATTATCCTCGCGGATGACAGGATAGTCGGGATGCTGGCGCTGCGTGACGAGCTGCGACCGCAGGCGCAGGAGGCGGTGAGACGCCTGCAAGCGCAAGGCATTCGGGTCGTCATGCTGACCGGAGACCGCCCGGAAACCGCCGCCGTGATCGCGGCGCAGGCCGGAGTCGATGCGGTATATGCTGGTCTGATGCCGGAGGGCAAAGTCAGTCATATTCGCATGCTTCGGGAGCAGTACGGGCATGTCGTCATGGTCGGCGACGGTGTGAACGATGCTCCGGCACTGGCTGCCGCAACGGTCGGGCTGGGCATGGGTATGCATGGCAGTGGAGCCGCACTGGAGGTCGCGGATGTGGTGCTGATGAACGATGGCATCGAAGAGATTGCCCCGACGGTAGCACTGGCACGTAAGGCACAGCGGGTGGTCAAGCAAAATATGATCTTCGCCGTAAGCGTCATTTTACTGCTCATCATTAGCAACTTTGTGCAAGATATAGCTTTGCCATTTGGCGTTATCGGGCATGAGGGCAGCACGTTGCTTGTCATTTTGAACGGCTTGCGCTTGCTGCGGTCATAAACGGAAAGGAGCATTCACATCCCTTAAAGGACAGGGGGTGAATGCTCCTTCTTGCGCAACAGCGATGGGGAGGCACCATCCGACTGCGCAGTGGCGCTTCATGTACATCTTTGGTTCAGCTTATATAGGCTGTAATTTTACCTCCGGCGAGGTGTAGACCGACGTAAGAACAGGGAAAACAGCAGTCCTGCCAGCGCGATTCCGGTAGCAATGATAAATGCATCGTTAATGCCGTGGATTGTCGATTCTGTGACGGCACTTCGATATACCAGCTGCAACGCAAGCGCCGAGCCAGTTTCCGTCGAAACCCCAGCCGTTTGCGCGAGGGTTTGTCCCAACTCAGCTACGCCTTCGGTTAAAGGCACATTGGCGGTGGTAGCCACATTCGCATAATCTGCCAAATGAATCGTAGCCCGGCTGCTCATCACGGTAATGAGCCATGCGGTACCGATGGACCCGGCGATTTGCCGTACCGTATTGGACATGGCAGTACCGTGACTGCCGAGATGGGGAGGTAGCTGGTTTAGCCCTTCCGTCTGTACGGACATCATTAACAGTGACATCCCGAAGCTGCGAATCGTATAGATGACCATAATGTGTCCGTATGTGGTGGCATCCGTCAGCAGACTGAATTCCCATGTCGTGACTGCCGTAATGATCAACCCGATAATCGCCAATGGTCTCGCACCAATACGGTCAAAAATCGCTCCCGATATCGGTGACATGACACCCATCAGCAGTGCGCCGGGCAGCAGCAGTAAACCGGATTGTAGCGGTGTAAAGCCGCGTATATTTTGCAGATAAATCGGCAGCAGCAGCATTCCGCCGAACATCGTCATATTGACGGTAGCGCCGACCAGCGTGGATACCGTAAAAATATCATATTTAAACACACGGAACTCCAGCATGGGCTGTCTCATATTCAGCTCGCGTACGACAAATATTACAATAAACACGAGCCCGGCAGCGAGCGTGAGCAGCACTGTATTGCTGCTCCAGCCCTTGTCTCCAGCGGAACTGAACCCATATAACAGGAAGCCAAAGCCAAGGGTCGAAAAGATCGTTCCGAGCAGGTCAAAATGAGGATACGTCAGCTTGGACACATTTTTCAGCCAGCGTACGGCAAACAGAATATCAATGATCGCCAATGGAATGACCAGTAAAAATAGCAGTCGCCAGCTGTAATGCTCCACAATCCAGCCGGATAAAGTCGGCCCGATAGCCGGGGCAAACATCATGGCGATGCCCATCGTTCCCATGGCTGCCCCTCGTTTTTCCGGGGGGAATACGGTCAGGAACACGTTCATTACCACTGGCATGATAATACCTGCTCCGCTGGCCTGAATGATGCGCCCAACCAGCATAGGCGCAAAGCCGGTACTGGCGGCGCAAACGACAGAGCCGGCAGTAAACAGCCCCATTGCGGAAATAAACAGCGCACGTGTCCCGAACGACTCAATCAGGAAGGCGGTAATCGGAATCAAAATCCCGTTGGTCAGCATATATCCGGTGGATAGCCATTGAACGGTAGTTGCGGATACATTGAAGTCGTTCATCAAATGCGGAATCGCCACATTCAGCAGGGTTTGATTCAAAATGGAAATGAAGGCGCCTAGCAGCAGTACGGACAGGATTCGTCCGATGGACATTTTTTGTTCCATGACAGCCTCCTACTTGTGTACTCTGATGCTTGCACTCATGCCCGGGATAATCCCCAGTCCTTTGTAGCCTTGAATGGAAATGTTAACAGGCACGACCTGCGTCACCTTGGTATAGTTGGCAGTAGTATTGGAAGTAGGGAGCAGTGAAAAGGTGGCGGCAGTCGCCAGACCGATCTTTTCGATTTTGCCGCTTAGGGACGTGTCAGGGTATGCATCAATATATACATCCACCGTCTGCCCCACCTGAAGATCCTGCACGGCCGTTTCGTCTATATTGGCGGTAATCCATAAATTGTTCAGATCAAAAGCCTTGGCCAAAGGCGTACCCGCCCCGACAAACGAGTTGTTGACCGCAGATTGCTGCACAATGGTGCCATCGGTTGGAATGGTGATGCTAACCCGGCTTCCGCCTCCCTCTACACTGCCAAGTGTGCTTCCAGCCGTGTAGGTTTTGCCGACTTCAGCGTTCCAGCCTGTAAGCTTGCCCGCGCTTGGAGAGGCAATGGTGACCGCTTGTCCGCTTACTTGGGCATTGTCGGTTTTTATGTAGTTAGCGGATTGATTGTAGTAATAGGCGGCGGCTCCGCCCCCTGCTAGAATAATGATAATAACCAGCAGGTTGACCAATATGGCGCGTGAATTCATGTGTACATGCCTCCCTAGTTCTTGGATTTTCAAAGTATGCGCCAAAAGTTTCACAATATTCAAAAGGGTTTTGGGGAAGGATAAGAGCGCATGTGAAAAGGATGATCTTGCTGACAAAGGATGATGCGCATAATGACGACCAGAATCATGATTGTATATGACAGTGAAAATGGCCATACGGAGCGTCTTGCTCGCTCAATTGTAGAAGGCGCACGCCATGAGCACACAGAAGTGTTGCTGAAGCATGTCGATGAAGCCGATGTAAATGAACTGGTGAACGCGGACGCGATCATTTGGGGATGCCCGGGTCATTTTGGAACGATCAGCAGTGGCTTAAAAAGCTGGATTGATAAGCTTGGGTATCTGTGGGCGCAGGGCAAGCTGGTAGATAAAATCGGAGCGGTGTTCTGCACGACAGCTACTGTACATGGCGGCTTGGAATCCACACTGCTGAATTTGATTACTCCGATGCTGCATCAAGGCATGATCATCGTAGGGCTGCCCGCCAATATTACGGAAAATGCGCTCTACGGCTCCTATTACGGCGTAGGGGTGACGTGTCCGGTGGAGACAGACCCGAACGGTCCGGCAAATTTCCCAACAGGTGATGATCTTGCACTTGGTCGGTCTTTGGGCAGACGGGTCGCTGAGACGGCGGGACGGTACCGTAGCGCTGGCAGAGAATAGGAGGCCGCTCATGACCATTGCCTTTATCGTAGTAGCTGCGGTAGCTTTTATCTTTTTGCTGGTATTCAACACGAAAATGGTGCGTAAATCCTCTCCCAAGACGGTCAGCCCGTCCAACGAGGATTCACGGCAAAGAAGCAAACGTCCTTATCCGGTAGAAGTGGAGCCCAAGGCGAGGGAGTTGCCGGAGCCTGAATCTACGCGAGAGACGCGCCATAAGGCAGCGGAGGCAGAGGTTCATCACAAGGAGCCTGTCGCAGATTCGAGTACCAAGCCGATGAGAGATAGTGTAGACACCAAAGATTCCTACGGGGATCAGGACTATCGAGCGGCTTTACGCGGATTTGCCGGAAAGGGCGAAGACAAGGAAGAACTGCATAAACATAACCATGGGGAACGTGAGACGCACAAAAGTGAGGACGAGCAATATCGTGAAGCGCTGCGCTCCATGAACCGAAAAAAATGAAGTGCGAACGAAAATAACAACGGAACGAGACATCCCTAAAAAGGCTGCTCTTCTGTCTGGACTACAGGCAGAGGGGCAGCCTTTTTGTGATACAGAGCTATAGCCATTCGGTTAGACCAATCATCGTAATCAGACCGAGAATAAAAGAGAAGGTCGCGATACGCTGGTTGCCGTCCCCGTGGCTTTCGGGAATCAGCTCCTTGTAGACGATAAACATCATGGCCCCGGCGGCAAAAGCAAGGCCATAAGGCACCAGTCCATTCACCCAACTGCTCAAATAAAATCCAATCAGACTTGTAATAATTTCAACGGCCCCGGTGAGGGTGGCAATGCCCAATGCCTTAAAGCGACCAATGTTTTGATTCACGAGGAATAGCGCGACGATAAAGCCTTCCGGGGCATTTTGCAGACCGATGGAAAAGGCAATGAGATTACCAAGATTCTGGGTTTCGCTCGCATAGCTGACCCCGACGGAAAGTCCCTCGGGCAAATTATGCAGTGTAATGGCCGCAATAATGAGAAAAGATTTGGACTCCAGATGAAAGGTTTTGGAATCCGGGTTCTCCAGATCGGCATGTGGAATATACATTTCCATCACCAACAGCACAAGACAGCCGAGTAAAATCCCCGCAGAGAGCACGAACCAGTTGGAATGATTGATGGCCTCGGGAATGAGGTTGTACACAGATGCAGAAGTCATGATCCCCGCAGCATAAGCCAACAGTACATCACGAAGACGGTGCGTAATTTTACGCATAAACAGTATGGGCACGGCACCGAGTCCGGTGGATAGGGCAGAAATAAGGCTGCCTACAAACATGTCATTCATAATCGGGATAATCCCTCCATACCTGATTAATCTTTAAGGTTCGCTTCATGAAAACTTCATTTGACTGTTTGCAGCTCTTTCCGCATAATGGAATTAGGATTTAGAATCAGTCTAAGTCATAAAAAGCTATCAAATATGTGAATTGTTTTTGCAAGATCCGGGTGTCCACATTTTTGAATGAGCGTCTGGCAGAACTACTTTTAGAGTATATGCATTAGCCCATCTCCCGGTACCGAAAACTCGCTATATCATTCTTATCATATTTTAGGAGGAACAAAGATATGTACAAGTCCATTATTATAGGTACCGGCCCTGCCGGTTTGACCGCTGCTATTTATCTGGCACGCGCAAATATGAGTCCATTGGTGATTGAAGGACCACAACCAGGCGGACAATTGACTACAACAACAGATGTTGAAAACTTCCCTGGCTTTCCTGAAGGAATCATGGGACCCGATCTGATGGATAATATGCGTAAGCAAGCAGAACGTTTCGGTGCTGAATTCCGCACAGGCTGGGTGAACAAGGTCGACACAGCCGCTCGTCCGTTCACATTGGATGTGGAGGGCTTGGGCGAATTGGTTACAGATACGCTGATCATTTCCACAGGTGCGACTGCGAAATACCTGGGTATTCCGGGTGAGCAGGACAACATTGGACGTGGCGTGAGCACTTGCGCAACATGTGACGGATTCTTTTTCCGTGGCAAAGAAATTGTTGTTATTGGTGGTGGAGACTCGGCGTTGGAGGAAGCAAACTTCCTGACACGTTTTGCCTCCAAAGTAACGCTGGTGCATCGTCGTGAAGAAATGCGCGCCTCCAAAATTATGCAGGACCGCGCTCATGCGAACACCAAAATCGAATGGGCACTGAATCGTACTCCTGTAGAGGTGATTGCTGACGACAACGGGGTAACTGGCTTGAAGGTACTGAATAATGAAACAGGTAAAGAGGAAATTATTACGGTTAGCGGCGTATTCGTGGCGATTGGTCACCATCCGAACACAGGCTTCCTTGAGGGTCAAATTACAACCGATGCGAACGGTTATATCGTCGTAAATCCAGGTACTTCCGAAACGAACGTACCTGGGGTATTCGCTTGTGGCGACGTACAGGATACACGCTACAGACAAGCGATTACAGCAGCAGGCAGCGGCTGCATGGCCGCTATGGATAGCGAGAAATACATCGAAAGTCTGGAGCACAGCGCACTGGCCCTGTAATATTTCGTACAAGTATGAATATATATATGTTTTATAACAATAATTGATGAGGTGATATTTCATGGAAAAAGCGATTGTATACACATCCACAAACTGCCCGCATTGCCGTCAAGTGAAAAGTTATTTGACTGAGAAAGGTGTAGAGTACGAAGAACGCAACATCGAAACCAATGATGCTTTCGCTCAAGAAGTTTGGGACATGGGCATTCGCGCCGTACCGTTGACCCTAATCGGAGAAGAACGTATTTCCGGCATGAACAAAACCAAGTTTGAAAAAGTATTGAACGCTTAATCAGCTTCACAGCGGATTCTCCAATAATGGTTTGTAAGAAATAAATGGGCGTATAGGAACTTTAATGTTCCTGTACGCCTTTTTTTACAGAGATACCCGCACACGCCCGAGAAAAGGGGCTGTCGCTGCATAGGCAGCGCCTAACATGGTCGAACGGCTGCCAAGCCTGGAAAAACGGATTTGCAGTTGCCGACGATGGTAGGGCAGGGCACGTTCATCAATCACCTCACGCATACTCTGTTCCAGCCATGGTCTGGCTTCCGCCAGTGGACCGCCGATGATAAGCATGCCGGGGTTGAGGCTGTTCACAATGTTGGTAATGCCCACGCCCAAATATCGCCCGATATCACGAAAGACGCTTAACGTATTCGTGTCACCTTGCAGGGCAAACGGCAGTAATTCCGCTGTACTGTGTGCGGACAGCTTGAAAGTAGATGCCGCATACGCCTTCTCCGAAGCATACAGTTCCCAGCAGCCCCGGCTACCGCAGGAGCAGAGCCGCCCGTTCCAATCAATGGACATATGACCTGTCTCTCCGGCGTACCCCCAAGCTCCTTGATACGGCTTGCCGTCAATGATAATCCCGGCCCCAATCCCGGACCCTGCACTGATGTAGACCAGATCCCGTACCTGTTGCCGGTGATCGCTGTCCATACCATAGTACAGCTCGCCCTGTGCGCCGACGTTGGCCTCGTTATCCACCACCACGGGCACGGGAAGGCCAAGCTCTTCCTCAAGCTGTTGCCGCAACGGAACCTCTTCCCAGCCCAGATTGGGCGCGAACAAAACAGTTCCCGTTTCATCCACCATACCCGGCACCCCTAGCCCAATACCGACGATACCGTGAGGGGAGGGAGGGGCTGTCTGCATCAGTTCCTGAACCAGCTTTTGAATCTGCTCCATAACAAAAGCAGGATCATGCTGCGCAAGGGGGAAGGTAAGCTCTGTTTCAATGGTTCCTGCCAAATCGGTCAGAGCACCCTTAATATACTGCACGCTGACCTCGATGCCGAGAACAAAGCCCGCACGGCTGTTAAACAGTAGCATTAAAGGCTTACGACCACCACTGGATTCACCTAATCCCGTTTCATATACAAGCCCGTCGGTGATCAGCTCCGCTACCAGGTTGGAAACGGTAGCCTTATTTAACCCGGTTTGACTGGATAATTGTGCCCGGGATAGTGGAGCATGGAGGCGAATACGCTCCAGCACAATGGATTTATTCAGCTTTTTGACAAGCGCCTGATCGCCAGTGACATTCATGATCTTTTCACTTCCTGTTGGTGTAATTCCCAATAGTATATCATAAAAACAAACTTAGTTTAAGCAATAGACAAAGTCTTTTGGCTGTGCTAGAATCTTTTTTGTAAACGTTTACTATAAAGATTGCTATAACGGTTACCACAAAGGAGGAACTTATTAATGGCTTATTTCGAGCAGGTATCTAAAATTAATTTTGAGGGCAAGCAATCCAATAATCCTTTTGCGTTCAAATTTTATAATCCACAGGAAGTTGTGGCTGGGAAAACGATGGAGGAGCATTTGCGTTTTAGTATGGCTTATTGGCATACACTCGTTGCAGGTGGATCTGATCCATTTGGGGTAGAGACGGCGGAGCGTCCGTGGTCCAAGTTTACTGGACTGGATTTGGCGAAGGCCCGTGTGGAAGCTGCTTTTGAACTGCTGGATAAGCTGAACCTGCCCTATTTTGCTTTCCATGATGTTGATATTGCTCCGGAAGGCGCGTCGCTCAAGGAATTTTACAGCAACCTAGATACCATCGTGGATTTGATCGAAGAGCATATGAAGGCAACGGGTAAAAAGCTGCTGTGGAACACGGCTAATATGTTCAGCCATCCTCGTTATTTGCACGGAGCGGCAACGACCAGCAATGCAGATGTATACGCACACGCAGCTGCTCAGATTAAAAAAGGACTGGAAGTAGGCAAACGTCTGGGTGCAGATAACTATGTTTTCTGGGGAGGCCGTGAAGGCTACGATACGCTGTTGAATACAGATTTGAAGCTGGAGCAGGACAATTTGGGACGGATGTTCCATCTGGCCGTAGACTATGCGCGGGAAATTGGCTTTGATGCCCAGTTCCTGATCGAGCCGAAGCCGAAGGAGCCAACCAAGCATCAGTATGATTTTGATGCGGCGACGACGATTGCCTTCCTGCAAAAATATGATCTGGATCAGCATTTCAAGCTCAATCTGGAGGCTAATCATGCGACTTTGGCGGGGCATACGTTTGATCATGAAGTGCGTGTAGCACGGATTAACGGTATGCTTGGATCACTGGATGCAAATCAGGGAGATTTGCTGCTGGGCTGGGATACGGACGAATTCCCGGTTGATCTGTATGATGCAACCCTGACCATGTATGAAGTCCTGCAAAATGACGGCTTGGGTCGCGGCGGTATCAACTTTGATGCCAAGGTGCGTAGAGCATCATTTGAGCCAGAGGATCTGTTCCTCGCACACATCGCAGGTATGGATACGTATGCGAAAGGATTGAAAGTAGCTGCTAAACTGATCGAGGATCGCGTGTTCGAGGACTTTATTGAGAAGCGCTATAGCAGCTTTAAAGAAGGCATTGGAGCAGACATTGTATCCGGTAAAGCAACGCTTGCTTCTTTGGCTGAATATGCACTGGCGAACGAAGCACCACGCAAAAACGTATCCGGTCGTCAGGAGTATTTGAAAGCGACATTAAATCAATACATTTTGGCGGATTAATGCCAGAACCTATACATGAGACAGCGTCTACATGGTAACAGGAAAGGAGGAATTTCGATGCAGGAAAAGCAGAAACAGGAGCAGGAGCACTATGTTATCGGCGTGGACCTGGGTACCAGCGCAGTCAAAACGGTACTGGTCAACCGCAAGGGGCAGGTAGCTTATGAAACCTCCCAGTCTTATCCGCTCCATCAGCCAAAGGCAGGGTATAGTGAGCAGCATCCCGAGGATTGGGTCAGCGGCACGTTAACAGCACTGAAGCAGCTCGTGGAAAAAGCCGGAATCGGCGGGGCAGATGCCGTGGACGGCATTAGCTTTTCGGGGCAGATGCATGGGCTTGTGCTGACCGACAAGGAAGGGCAAGTGCTGCGTCCGGCCATCCTGTGGAATGACACGCGCACAACGGCGCAGTGCCGTCGCATTGAACAACAGCTCGGGCCGGAGCTGCTAAGTATCGCACGCAATCGCGCGCTGGAAGGCTTTACACTGCCCAAGCTGCTGTGGGTGCAGGAGCATGAGCCGGATGTGCTGGCTGGTGCAGCCCATTTTATGCTGCCGAAGGATTATGTGCGGTATCGCCTGACGGGAGAACTGGCAACGGAGTATTCGGATGCGGCGGGCACGCTGCTGCTGGATGTCGCCCAAAAGCAGTGGAGCCAAGAGATCGCCACTGCGTTTGAATTGCCGTTGTCGTTGTTCCCGCCGCTGGTGGAATCGTTCGATCAGACGGGCACGCTGCTGCCGGAGATTGCGGAGCAGACCGGACTTTCCCCTGCAACGAAGGTGTATGCAGGCGGCGCGGATAACGCATGTGGTGCGATTGGCGCTGGTATTTTGAGCGAAGGCCGCACCTTGTGCAGCATCGGTACCTCAGGCGTCGTGCTTTCCTATGAGGAGCGCAAGGATATTGATGTGCAGGGCCGGGCGCATTTTTTCAACCATAGCGAGCAGGATGCTTATTATATCATGGGCGTTACACTCGCGGCCGGCTACAGCCTGACCTGGTTTAAGGATACCTTTGCACCGGAGCATTCCTTTGATGCGTTGTTGGAAGATGTGAACTCCATTGAGCCTGGCAGCCGAGGGCTGCTGTTCACGCCATATATCGTAGGTGAACGTACCCCTCACCCGGATGCAACCATACGTGGAAGCTTTATCGGGATGGATGCAGGACATAAGCTCGCGCATTTTACACGGGCGGTGCTGGAGGGAATTACGTTCTCGCTCAAGGAATCCATTGATATTCTCAGAGGAACAGGCAAGACGGTGAAGGAAGTCATCTCCATCGGCGGTGGGGCGCGTAATGAGGCGTGGCTGCAAATGCAGGCAGATATTTTTAACGCGGATATCATCAAGCTGGAAAGCGAGCAGGGACCTGCCTTGGGGGCGGCGATGCTGGCCGCTTACGGTAGCGGCTGGTTTGAATCGCTGCAAGCATGCGCGGAATCTTTTCTCCGTGAAGCAGCCAGATACTCGCCAGACCCCGAACGTGTGGCTCGATATGAAGGCCTGTATGAGCTGTATCGTGAAGTTTATCTGCACACGCGGGAGCTAAATGAACGTTTGGCGGAGTACCGCTGAATACTGCAAATCTCCTCAAACTTCATATGAAATGAAAAAGCGACTTCGGGTGCAGGATAGACCCCAAGCCGCTTTTTCATTTTAACGTATATTTATTTTAAAACTGGAAAATAATGTTTTTTATCAAATGGTCATTCGTGGTAATATATACCTGTTTATAACTTTAACTAGAAGGGAAAGGATATTTTATATGAACAGGAAAATAGGGGTTAAGATAGTGAAATGTCTGGTTGTTGGAGCCGCTCTGGCTACCGCACTGCCACAGACTATGATTTGGGAAAGCGTATCCGCAGCTTCGGTCAAGGCCGAACAAGCGTCGTCAGTACAGCAGTTGGAGGGCACAATCTTGCAAGCTATGCTTGCGCGTAATGAATTACTTACTTTTACATACTCCGGTGACATGAGAGACTTCCAGAAGCAATTACAAAATACGATCAATCGGGCGATGGAAAGTGACCCATATGTAAATTTTATACTCAAAACCTACACATTCAATTATACGGGTACATCTAAAGGCGTTGATGTGGCCATACGTATGAACTTCCGGGAGTCCAAAGCGCAGTCGGATTATGTGGACAATACGGTTCAGGACGTTCTCAGTAACATTATTACGAATGACATGACCGATCATGAGAAGGTGAAGGCTATTCATGACTGGGTTGTTTTAAATTTAAAATATGATGTTCCACAGCAAAAGTACACAGCTTACGAAGGGGTGACCACCGGCAGTACGGTTTGTCAGGGTTATTCGCTGCTCACATACAGAATGCTGGAGCGCGCGGGAATTGAGAACCGTATAGTGCAAGGGGTTGCAGGTGGACAGGACCATACATGGAATCTGGTTTTACTTGATGGTCAGTGGTACCATCTGGATACGACTTGGGATGATCCTGTGCCAGATCGCGCTAATGTGGTAAATACGTCTTACTACTTGCTGACGGATGATGAATTGAGTCAGGATCATACATGGGTTCACAAATATCCAGCCGCTAGCACATCGTACCAGCAGACCTTGGCAGGACTAATCGCGGAGGGTGGTAGCAGGACGGATGCGTATCAAAAACTGTATGATGATCTGAAGTATGCATCGTATGGTGATAGCGCCCCTAAATCTGCGCGTGAGATTTTGGAATTGACCCGACAGGCTGTCCTCAATGGGCAATCCACGGTATCCTTTCTCTATCAGGGGACGGAAAGAAAATTAGTACAGGATTTGACTCCGCTGTATCAGCTAGGTATCAGAAATCTGAATTATCAATATACCTTAGTGCCAAGCACGGGGAACTTGCGTGTAAGTATAACTTGGACACGATAAGAAGGGTCATATCCAGAACGAAGAACTATATTACTTTTATCTGATATAAAATATAAAAAAGCTGCTTCGGTTGCAGGATAGATCCGAAGCAGCTTTTATATTTGATGTGGGTTTGGATTAGATATTTTCTTTGATTTTCGTATGATCCTCGTTCATAGAACTTCCGGCACAGCCCGGACATGACTTGCTTGATGAGCATCCGGCACAAGCACCTTGACGGCTTTTCCGTAAAAAACGAACAAACACCCACGCGCTATAACCGAGAATCACCAGTAAAATGATGATATTGATCATGCAATCCACTTCCTTCTATTTTCATAAGGCTCTAACTTAACCCCAACCTAATAATCTGCCACACTGATAGATCACAACGGCTATAATATACGCAACGGTCAAAGGATAGATCACCGAAAATGCGGTCCAGCGCCACGAAAGGGTTTCTTTACGAATGACCGCTACCGTAGCCAGACACGGCACATACAACAGAATGAACACCATGAAGCTAAAAGAGGCTAACGGCGTAAAGGCATGTCTTACTTGCATTTCTAGTCCCTGCATGTCCGGAACGTGGTAAATAATATTCATCGTCGATACCACAACCTCCTTGGCCATAAAGCCTGTGAGCAGGGATGCGCCTGCTTGCCAGGTACCGAAGCCGAGAGGGGCCAGTATGGGGGCGAACCATCCTCCAACAGTGGCAAGCAGGCTGTCATTCATTTCTGCGCCGAACCCCTGTGGGCCGAAATTGGACAAGAGCCAAATACCAACGGACCCTGCGAGAATAATGGTTCCAGCTTTGCGTACGAAGCCCTTGACCTTTTCCCACGTGCTGCGAAAAAGGGTAAGAGCTTGCGGCACACGATAAGGGGGAAGCTCTACGATGAAGAGGGAAGGCTCACCCGACAGAATGGATACTTTGGAAAAAATTTTGGCTAGTATGAGCGACACGGTGATTCCTAGCACGTACATCAGCATAATAATGCTTGCCGCATGTGTTGGGAAAAACACCCCCGCAAACAAAGCATATACCGGCAGGCGGGCCGAACATGACATAAAGGGTACCAGCAACGTCGTAATGAGGCGCTCTCTGGGCTGTTCAATCGTACGTGCCGCCATAATCGCCGGAACATTACAGCCAAAGCCGATAATAAAGGGAATGAAGCTTTTCCCGTTTAAGCCGACGGCTTGCATGAGACGGTCCATTAATATCGTGACCCGTGCCATATACCCGGAGTCTTCAATCAGCGAAATAATCAGGAACAAAATAGCGATCTGAGGCAGAAAAACGAGCACGCCCCCAACGCCTGCCACGATACCGTCCACGATAAGACTCTGCGTAAAAGCGGACGCGTTCCATTGAACTAGCATTTCAGAAATCCAACTGCTTAGTGTCCCTGAAAAAAATCCGTCCAGCATATCTGAAAGAACAGTACCCGCCCAATCGAAGGTGAACTTGAAGGTAGCGTACATCAGCAGTAGGAAGATCGGAATCCCCAGATACCGATGTGTCAGCAATGCATCCAGCTTGTCTGTCAGGCTGTGCGGCTTGAGCTTAGTCGTATCGAGCGCCTTGGTACACAGATCAGCGATCCACGCTGTACGTACAGAACGGATATGCTGATCGGGAGTAGCTGAATGGCCTTCACGGAGAAGTTCTTTCTCGCAACGCTGGATGCGATCCGTTACTTTTTCACGCTGTACCTCATTCGTCATCCATTCCATAACGACAGGATTGTTCTCCAGACACTGTAGAGCTGCCCACCGAGGGTTTGGTACAGATGTATTCGTTAGCAAGCTGCAAATATCTGCAATAGCAGCTTCGACGGCAGGGCCGTAATCCAACTGGAAGGAATTTGGCGAACGTCGTACCTCTCGAAGTGATGCGAGCATTTGCTTACTACCGCTGCCCGTGCGTGCCACCATGGGAATGATGGGAACGCTCAATTGATCAGCCAGCAATTCCTTGTTCACTAGAAGGCCTGTGGCATCGGCTACGTCGGTCATGTTTAAGCCAAGTACGAGCGGACGGCCATATTCCAGCAGTTGTACAGTCAGGTACAGATTGCGCTGGAGCTGAGAGGCATCCACGATGTTAATCAGAGCCGCAGGCGGTTCTTCCAGCAAATAACGGGTAGCGATTCCTTCATCCAGCGAAAGTGGAAGCAAGGAATAGGTACCTGGCAAATCCACCAAAACGG
Organism: Paenibacillus terrae HPL-003; assembly: GCF_000235585.1. Classification (GTDB taxonomy): domain Bacteria; phylum Bacillota; class Bacilli; order Paenibacillales; family Paenibacillaceae; genus Paenibacillus; species Paenibacillus terrae_B. The sequence continues at coordinate 565,836 of NC_016641.1, read as the reverse complement.
CAGACTTATCGCGCAGCAGGCCTGTTTTCTTTTCCACCGTAACCCCGGACCAGTTCCCTACCTCTGCATACGTACGAGTCAGCTTGTTGAATAATGAGGTTTTCCCCGTGTTGGGATTACCGAATAGAGCGATCATGTCCATGAAGGAACGACCTCCAGTTGTTTTACTTGATTTTGACGGAGGCCGACCAGTTGGCCGTTGCATTCAATAACAATGGGGCCGCCCAACAGACTGATTTTTTTTAACCGTATAATGGAACCTTCGTCAATACCCATGTCCGTTAAGCGTCGACGCAATGAGGGGTGAAGAGAGGCAAGAGATTGCAACCTCACGGGTTGACCCGGTGGAGTACGAAGGAGCGAGATACATTCTGGCATGGTGCTCAGCCTTTCTAATGTAGAATGAGAATCAATATCATTTAGTTCCGATGCCAGTACCATATCATAAGGAGTGTCAGACTGCTGTGATAAAATTCTCTGTGAATGACATATGTGCCTGCTGTCACGTCTGTTATAAAGGCGGGTATGGTGTCGCAACCTGCCTCTGATTGGGCCCATACTCGTCTGTAACCGACAAAACTAGAGTGCTTGGGTTAGCTGCTTTTATGGTAAGATAGAGCTGTTTACAACTATGCTAAGAAGGGCAGGAACGCTCTGTATGAACAGAAAAATCGGGGTTAGGCTTATAAAATGCCTGGCGGCAGGTGCAGTACTGGCTGCGTTGCTGCCGCATGCTGTGGAGTGGGGGAACAACGTATATGCTGCGTCGGTCAAGCCAGCTCCATCCGTATCGTCACAGCAGCTTCAGAATAAGCTTTTACAGGCCATGGCTACGCGGAGTGAAACGCTGACCTTTACATATCAAGGGCGGGTGAACGGTCTCAAGCAGCAGTTACAGACAGCCATCAAACAGGCGATGGAGAGTGATCCGTATGTGAATTATACGATCAAAAGCTACGCATTCAGCTATACAGGCACAACCACGTCCGCCGAGGTTACGATCCGTCTGAGTTACCGGGAGACGAAGGAACAAACCGCATATGTGGACAGCACGGTTAAAGCTGTGTTGGGGGACATCATTACGAAGGGGATGACGGATCATGAGAAGGTGAAGGCCATTCATGACTGGATCGTGGTTCGTTTGAAATATGATGAAACGCAGCAAAAGTACACGGCATACGATGGCCTGAAAACCGGAAGCACGGTGTGTCAGGGCTATTCGTTGCTGGCCTACAAAATGCTGGAACGCTCTGGGATTACCAACCGGATTGTGGAGGGAAGAGCAGGTGGGCAGTTGCATGCATGGAATCTTGTTTTGTTGGATGGACATTGGTATCACATGGATACGACATGGGATGATCCGACCCCGGATCGTGGCAACGAGGTAAGCACTTCGTATTATCTATTGACTGATGCCGAAATGCGCAGGGATCACTCCTGGGTTAAACAGTACCCCCAGGCGAACGCATCGTATCGACAAACATTGTCGGGATTGATAGCGGCAGGAGGCTCCAAGGCTGCTGTGTATCAAAAGCTATACAATAACCTGGAATATCCGCTGCAAGACGGCAAGGGTCTGGTTAAATCATCCTCCGAAATCAAGGAGCAGGTTCGCAAAGAGATGAATAAGGGCGGGGCCACGCTTACCTTTGGCTATCAGGGGACAGAGCGAAGTCTCAAAGAAGATTTACAATCGTTGTATCAACTCGGGTTAAAAACCATCTCTTATCAGATCACGGATTTAGGCAGCACCGGAAATCTCCGTGTAACCCTGAAATGGACCTGATCATTTTGCTGCAATAGAAAAAGCTACATTCATAAGGGAGTATTTTATTCATATGCATAAGCGTTCTTTTACTTATCTGCTCGGCACGCAGACGATGTCGAATGCGGCCGATATTCTTTATATCATGGCGCTGGTGTCTCTGGTGTTCCATGAAACAGATTCGATCTTTTCCTCGGTTCTCGTTCCGCTGTTGCGGATGGGCGCACAGATGATCAGCGGCTTTTTAGCGCCGCTGATATTGGCCCGGTTCCAGCTTCCATTTATTCTGTTCGTTTCCCAATTTGGCCAACTGGCTTTCTTCGCTCTTCTGTTGGGGCATTTGTGGTCAGCGGGCACGAACCCGGTATGGGTGCTTGTGTTTACACTGGTAGCAGCGATGTCCTTTCTGGACGGTTGGACCACACCTGCACGTAATGCGCTGATTCCGCGCCTTGCGTCCGGGGAAGGGCTGATGCGTGCGAATAGTCTCGTGTCGGTCAGCGATCAGACAGTACAATTGGCCGGATGGGGGCTTAGCGGTGTGCTCGTAGCCGTGATGGGCTCGGAAAAAACACTGCTGGTCGCTTGCGGGCTGTATATGGTGGCCCTGATCTTTACCGGCTTGATCCGTGATCCGCTAGAGGGCAAAGCCCATTATTTACTGCAACCCGGAACTCGGGTGCGAAGCGGAGACGTTTTGACTTCAACATTGACCGCACAGCATGAAGATACGCTGTATGGCTCGGAGTCGGAGAGCCCGGCATTACCTCCCAAGCGCAAAAAGGAAATATTGCGCGAAGGCTGGAGTCTTATCGGAGCCAGTCGAAGGCTCAAAGCTCTTATTTTTATGGATATGATCGACCTGCTGGGTGGTTCGGTTTGGGTAGGAGCTTTCACGCTTGCCTTCGCTCAGCAGGTGTTGCACAAAAGCGAGGCATGGTGGGGGTACATTAATGCGGCGTATTTTGCAGGCGCGATTGGCGGTGGGATCATTGTTCTCGCTTGTGTTAAGTATTTGCAGCGCAGACTGCTGCCCGCAATGCTGGCAGGGATGGCTTGCTACGGACTGCTGACCGCTTGGTATGCGCTTAACACATTACCGCCGTTGACGCTGCTTATCGTGCTGTTGATGGGATTGCCTACGGAAATGTCCGTCGTATCCCGCCGCACGATGATGCAGATGAGCGTATCTGTACACGATTTACCCAAGGTGCTGTCCGCACAGGCTACGCTGACGAGCATGACGTTTTGTATTTCGCTATTGCTAATGGGCTGGATTGCAGATCATCTGGGCATCGTTAATTTATATTTGTTTTCTGCACTGCTGACGCTGGTTGCTGTGATTTATGGCATCTTTAGCCGCCGTGCTTTGTCTATGTCTTTGACAGCTTCGGTAGCTCCTTCTTCCGAATAACAGAAAAAAGCCCGTCTCCACATATCAGGGAAAAGATGCGGATGAACCTGATCCGATCCATAGGACCGTTCATCCGTATTTCCACCTGTATATGCCCGAGACGGGCTTTTGTCGCTATTGTTTATTTACCGGAAGACGCATCCGGGTTCAAATCACACTCGTTTAGTGGAACGATTTTGGTACGCTTGATCCATTTATAGCCGAGCCACAGAAGAAGGAACAGTGGCACACTCATGTACGTAGCGATCATCGTTTTCCAGTCAATCGCTTGCCCGGTAAAGGCATCGGCACCTTGCCCGATAATCACGATGATACATAGAGCGAAGGCAAATAAGGGGCCAAACGGGAACCAGCGAGCTTTGTATGGAAGCTCACTCAGACTGCGACCCTGTGCTGTAAAGGCACGGCGGAAACGATAATGGCTGACAGCAATACCGACCCATGTAATAAATCCGCACATCCCGGAAGCATTTAGCAGCCAGTTGTAGACCACACCGTCCCCATATAAGGAGGCGAGGAAGGCCAGCATACCAACAGCGGTCGTGATCAGCAGTGCATTCATGGGAATGCCGCGCCGATTGATACGTCCGAGGAAACGGGGGGCTTTGCCTTCCCGTGCCAAAGCGTACAGTACACGTGTTGCTGCGTACATTCCGGAATTACCTGCCGACAATACGGAAGTCAAAATAACGGCGTTCATCACAGATGCGGCAATGGCAAGCCCCGCTTTTTCAAATACCAGTGTGAACGGGCTGACCCCGATATCACTGATATCTCCCCGCAGCAAATTCGGATTGGTGTACGGAATAATTAATCCAATGACGAGAATCGCCAGAATATAAAAGAACAGGATACGCCAAAAGATTTGACGGATGGCGCGAGGCACATTTTCACGCGGGTTTTCGCTCTCTCCGGCGGCTACCCCGATCAGCTCGGTTCCCTGAAAGGAAAAGCCTGCGGCCATGAACACGCCCAATACGGCGAAAAATCCGCCGTGGAACGGGGCATCACCCACAGTGAAGTTAGCGAAGCCAATGGCTGGACCCCCCATAATGCCGAAGATCATCAGTACACCCACGGTCAGAAAGATAACCACGGTCACAATTTTAATCATGGCGAACCAGTATTCGGATTCACCGTAGCCTTTGACTGTCAGCGCGTTCAGCGCGAAGATCACGGCTAGAAATAGCAAACTCCACCAGGCGGAGTGACTTTCGGGAAACCAGTATTTGATCAGTACGGTCGCCGCTGCCAACTCGGCGGCAATCGTCACGGCCCAGTTGTACCAGAAGTTCCAGCCCATGGCGAAACCAAAAGCCGGATCGACGAAGCGGCCTGCATAGGTATTGAAAGAGCCGGATTCAGGCATAAACGTAGCCAGCTCACCAAGGCTGGTCATCAGGAAGTATACCATGAGACCAACCGCTGCATAAGCCAGCAGGGCTCCGCCGGGTCCAGCCTCGGCAACCGCGCCTCCACTGGCGAGGAACAGGCCTGTTCCGATGGAGCCCCCAAGGGCGATCATCGTCATATGTCGGGCTTTGAGACTTTTCCGCAAGGTTGCGTCAGGTGTTGCTTTGTGTTGCACGTTCAAACACTCCTTCATGAAATGGTATTTCATGTCAGGGCAAGAGCCAGAAGGAGGGGGAGTATATAAATCAAAAGACCGCAGGGAATACGCCTGCGGTCTTGCCTATGCATTCCGCACCATACCTTCTTCTATAACAAGATAGCTCAACACACGTGTCTGTGTTAGGACATCGCGTGACAGTTCTGCTCCTTTCGGTCAGCAGCCCCAGCATTCGGAGTATTACAAAGAGTCGGCTCCGCATACTTCGGCGGGTGTACCTTTCCACAGGAATCATAGACGGCTCTTATCGTCTCCTCCGGTGTACTGATTACATCCGCGACCTCTACCTCATCATAAAACAGGGTTGATGAGGTGTATGACATGATATGTTATTGTATAGCAAACTAAAGTATAGCGTACCTGTACATATTCTGACAATCGACAATTTTTTGAAGGCCCAATCGTAAAATTGCAAATCAAGAGTTGCGTTTAGCCATCTGCTGCCAAACTGTGCCTGCGGCTTGCTCGCCTGATTCGATGCGCTCTAGCGCCATTTTGGCCTGTAGACTGACCTCGAATTCGGGGTCATCAACAGCCTTCTCCAGTGCGTCACGCGCGTCCTCGGTGCCGACCTCGTACAAAAAGCGGGCAGCCCGCCAGCGAACCAGCTTGCTGCTATCCGACAGGGCTCCGATCATAGCTCCGGTAGCCGCCGGATCACCGATATCCGACAGCGTATCGCCCGCCGTACGGCGTACTGCCGCTGAAGGATCGCGCAGCGCCTCGAACAGCAGCTCCATCGCCTCCGGTGTGCGAAGATCGCCCAGATAGACGACCCCAAGCCGCCGTAGCTGCATTTTGCCGTCATGCAGCGCTTGCCGGATGAGCGGCAAATGCTCAGGCGTCGGCTCCAACCGATCCAGCGCAGCGTAGCGGGTACGCCAATCCTCGTGCTGTAGGGCCTGCTTCAGCTCAGCATCGCTCCATTCGCGGCGTTCCTCCACGAATTCGCTGTTGTCCGCGCCGTGGGCAATCGCCTGCTGGATAATCTGCTCCAGCCGCTCCTGCGGGAAGGCCGCCTCCAGCTCCTGCTCCACCTCGCGTGCGATATCCGGCAGCTCTCCGTAGCGGACGCCGTAATCGCTCAGCTTGCGCTCCTTGATCAGCGTCGCGCTGGCTACCCGGGTTACGGCCTGCACAAAACGGTCGGACAAGGAAATCCGTTCCTCCTGCTGGCCCGCTTTGACCCGGATTTGCATCGGAATGCCCCGGAAAAACTGCACAAATACCTGTGCCTCACCAAACGCTTCCCCTGAGGTTTCCTCCGGCAAGTCCCAATTGGCGTCTGCGCCTTCCTCACCTAGCTGGTCCCGAACCTGGCCCAGAATGGTAGACCAGTCTGCGTTCCCTTTGCGGTCGAGGGCTACAAAATCCGTCGTGTGAAACACGCTTTTGACTCCTTCAATGCCCAGCATACGCCGGATAAATGGGGGAGCGGAGCGTTCATTATCCCGTGTATATGTTCTGCGAATGCCTGCTTCCAGCCGCTCATCCAGATGCAGCATCATGGTGTTCGGACTGGGAGTTGGCTCGATAGATGTTATTTTCATAGCTCAGTACAGCCTCCTGTTCAAAAGTTCTCCATATATAGCTTATCTGTATTGTAACTCATTCTGCGAATGTCTCCAAAGAGAAGTTCGTGTTTTTGATGAAAACACAATGACATATCTCACACTAATCATGTAAACATTCCTTATGAGTATTCGGAGGTTCTTAAATAAAAAACAGGATGCTATATTTACTGAACTGGAAAGTTACTATGGTGCCACAGTCGGATGATACTGTACTATGCACTCCGCTTCAACGAATTGTTCTGCTTCCGACGGATTAGGAGGGAGGCGATAAAGCCCACGCACAGAACAGACGCCAGCATCATAAATGTAGTCATCTGATTATCGCCACTTCCCATCAATTGAACACTCCCTTTAATGATAAAATAAGCTATCATTTAATACGTGCAATTAATTATATTAGATAACCTAATTATATGTTTAAAAAATTTTTATCTGCCTACCCCCAGTCTGCGCTCCATATGATGATGAAGCTTCTCTATAATCCGCGAAAAAATCATTTGTTCCTCAGGCTCCAAAATGCTCGCCAGGGAAGCGCAGGAAGACCAAAATACAGGCAGTACCTGTTGCACAAGCTTGGAGCCCGCTTCTGTAATACGTACATGAATCTTGCGTCGATCTGTGGAATTATGTTCTCTGATAATCCATCCTCTTTGCTCCGTCCAGTCCAGTATAGATGTAACGGATGCACGCCGGATTCCCAGACGGTCGGCAATCATGGAGGGGCTCATTTGCTCCTGTGATTGATGCAGTGTCAGCAGCAACAGCAGATCCAGCTTGCTCTCCGTCAGGCCAAAATCCGACAAATCCAGATCAATCGCGTCGAGTACGTTATCACCTGTCCATAGCAAGAAGAGACCAATGCGGGCAAGATGACGGTCGGTTTCCGCAAGAGCGGTTTGATCCATTAACTCCAGATAAGGCTCTGGACCGAGACGAGGGAGGGGATGCTGAACGGTATCCCGCTTATTTGGTTTGGGCGGCATAGTTTCACTCTTTTCATATAATTAGGTTATCTAACTATATGGCAATATAACCGATTCGACTGCACATGGCAATATCCAAAATGAAATTCTACTAAATTTATAACAGCAGTATGGTTAAAAATAACAAAATTTAGCTAGACTAAGATATGTTCTCCCCATGCTCCAAACGACGAGTAAAGGAGGCGTTCCTATGTTCCGCAAGCAGGAAAGGACGCTCATTATTGTGTGTATTGTGATAGCGGCTATTATGCTGTACGCAGTCATTAAAAGTATAGCCCGCCTGACTCCTTAGATTGTAATCCAAAGGAATGTATGTAGTGCTTTCTATTAAAATGTGAAATGAAGGAGTGAGTCCCAATTGTCTTCACTGGACCCCGTATTGCTAAGCCGGATGTTGACCGGAATTACCCTGTTTGTTCATATTATATTTGCATCCATCGGCGTTGGCGTACCTTTGATGATTGCGCTTGCGGAATGGCGCGGGCTGCGAACTGGTGATCCGCACTATACACTGCTGGCTCGACGGTGGGCGCGGGGATTTGTCATCACCGTTGCCGTAGGTGTCGTCACAGGTACCTCCATTGGACTGCAACTCAGCTTGCTTTGGCCTACCTTTATGCGGGTGGCTGGACAAGCGATTGCCCTGCCCCTGTTTTTGGAGACGTTTGCTTTTTTCATCGAAGCTATTTTTCTGGGTATCTACTTGTACACCTGGGATCGGTTTAAAAGCAAATATTTTCACCTGATGCTGCTCATTCCGGTAGCGATTGCCTCATCTGCATCAGCGGTTTTTATTACAACTGTGAACTCGTTCATGAACCAGCCTCAAGGCTTTACACTTAAAAATGGAGTCATGACAGATATTCATCCCATCCAAGCCATGCTGAATCCGGCCACGCCGACCAAAGTTTCTCATGTGCTGGCTTCCTCGTATACGTTGAGCGCCGGGGTGCTGATGGGATTGGCTGCCTATAGTATGCTGCGGGGGCGTAGCCACCCGTATTTCAAAAAAGCGCTGAAACTGACCGCCACCTGCACCATTGTATTTGCTATCAGCACCGTGATGATCGGAGATGCTTCTGGTAAATTCCTGGCTAAATATCAGCCGGAAAAGCTGGCTGCGGCCGAATGGCATTTTGATACAATGACGCACGCTCCTTTCGTATATGGCGGTTATATGGACAAGAACGGAGACATCAAGTACGCCCTGAAAGTGCCTTATGCGCTTAGTGTTTTAGCCGGGAACCTGCCCAGTACGGAGGTCAAGGGACTGAATGATTATCCCGTGGATCAACGTCCGCCGCTGTCTATCCACTATATGTTCGACCTCAAAATTACGACCGGGGTGCTGATTCTCGTCATTCCCCTGTTGTATCTGATTCGCAAACGTTTGCCAGGTCGCAAACCATACCCCAAATGGCTGCTGCTAGCGCTCATTCTGGTGGGGCCGATGGCTATGGTAGCCATTGAGCTGGGCTGGATGTTTGCGGAGGTCGGCAGGCAACCGTGGATTTTGCGCGGCTACATGAGGGTGTCCGAAGCGGCAACCACCTCTACCAGTGTCGGCTGGATGCTGGTGCTGTTTGTTATTTTGTATCTGGTGTTGTGCTTCTCGGCCATTAAGGTACTTAGCAAGCTATTCCGCAATAAGGATGCGGTAGAAGAGATCAAACAGTTGGGCCTGGAAGGGGCTGAAAGCAAGTGAGCTATGAAATTGTCGGTATCGCCATTTTGTGGACCTTCCTGTTCGGTTATTTGATTGTGGCATCTATTGATTTTGGCGCAGGTTTTTTCAGCTTTTACAGTGTGCTGACAGGTCACCAGAACAAAATCCACAACATTATTCAACGGTATTTATCGCCGGTGTGGGAGGTAACGAACGTATTTCTCATTTTTTTCGTGGTAGGACTGAATGGTTTCTTCCCGGATGCGGCTTATTACTACGGCACAGCGCTGCTCGTTCCCGGCAGTATTGCAATTGTGCTTCTCGCGATCCGCGGGGTGTATTATGCGTACAATACGTATGGACATTCCGGTACAAATAATATCGTCTACATGGCATTGTACGGTGCGACAGGGCTGCTGATCCCGGCGGCGCTGTCGACGGTTCTCGCCATTTCGGAAGGCGGCATTATTGTGGAAAACAGCACAGGTGTTCATCTGCGATGGGGTGAGTTACTAAGCAACTCCTATACGTGGGCGGTTATTCTCCTAGCGCTGGTGAGTGTGCTGTATATCTCGGCGATGTTTTTGTCCTTTTATGCCAAAAGGGCGGGAGACAAGGTCGCTTTTGAAATCGTGCGTGGATACGCGTTGTTCTGGAGTGCTCCTACGATTTTGGCAAGTTTGTTCGCATTTTTTCAGATCAACAAACAAAATCCAGACCATTTTGCCAATATGCTAGGCATGGCCTGGATGTTTGTCGCATCCTTCATATGCTTTGTGGGAGCTGTTTATCTGGTATGGCAACGACGCTATTTGGGCACCTCATTCATCCTGGTGATGCTGCAATTTGCATTTGCCTGGTATGGCTATGGTCGCTCGCATCTTCCGTATGTTTTGTATCCCTACATTAATGTGCATGGCAGCTTTACGAACCCTGCGATGGCGTTTGCATTGATAACGGCGTTTAGTGCGGGACTGCTGGTGCTGATTCCTTCGCTGATTCTGATCTTGAGATTGTTCCTGTTCGATGCAAAATATGTGCGGGGACAAATGGGGAAGAAAGGGTGAGTTCAATGGTTGCTTTCGAGCATTTTACGATCATGTATGAGTCGCCTATTATTATTGTGGTGGCGATTGTGTTTCTGTTTATATATTCGGCACGCTTTAAAAATCCACAGGACTGACAGCAACATTTGAGATGGCCCTTCCTGATTGATGGGGGAGGGTCCATTTTTGCATGTAAAAGGCGGATTGAATTATACTTTACATACACCAGCAAGTTGCATCATTTGATGTTCACACTCGCGTGTACTATATAAATGAATTGAACCGTTTCGGTTTCTTTGAAGAACGGGTCCATCAGGGGAGGAGTTACATCATGCCCAAAGTTCGTTTTAACAATATGGATCATGTCAACACGGATAAAACAATCAAGCAATTCAGACAATGGCGGCAGGAGCGCCGCAGCAAAACGAAGGATTATACGTTCGTTGTTCCGAACCATCCCCCGGAGCTGGAGTTTTTGCACAGTAACCGAGAAACGACGACGGCGACTTGGGTGGGGCATTCTACCTTTTTCATCCAGTATCTTGGACTGAACATCGTTACGGATCCGGTGTGGGCTGAGCGTATGGCTTTCGATAAAAGACTGGCTCCGCCTGGCATCCGCATTCAGGATGTACCGCCGTTGGACATCATTCTGCTGTCTCATTCGCATTATGATCATTTGCATATGGAATCGTTGCGCAAATTGTATCGTGCAGATACGCTGATGCTCGTACCTTCGGGGTTAAAGTCGAAAATGGTCCGCAAAGGCTTCCGTAATTGCCATGAGCTTAAATGGTGGGATCATTTTACGGTAGGCGGGGTGCGCTTCACGTTTGTTCCAGCCCAGCATTGGACGCGGCGTACGCCGTTTGATACGAATACTTCGCATTGGGGTGGATACGTGCTGCAAAGTGAGCAGCAGGTGATCGGCTCTGCCACGACCGTCACAGAAACGCATTCTAATTCAGATACGGCAGCTGCACCGACGTTGTACTTTGTGGGAGATACCGGATATTTTCGTGGCTTTAAGGAGGTTGGCGAGCGCTTTGACATTGACCTGACCTTTATGCCGATTGGTGCGTATGAGCCGGAATGGTTCATGACTTCACAGCATGTGACACCGGAGGAGGCGTTGCAGGGGTTCGTGGATTGCGGCGCAGATCAGATGATCCCGATGCATTACGGAGCCTTTAAGCTGGCGGATGATACGCCGAGAGAGGCGCTGGATCGTCTCGAAGCGGAGCGTGAACGCTTGGGCATCGCCAAGGAGCGCATTCATATACTGGGACACGGTGAGACGCTGAAAATTCAAAGCCGCTGTTCAACTACAATCTGAGGCTTCACATAAAAAGCGACTCTGCGGACAATGGTCTGCGGAGTCGCTTTTTATGGTTGTTTTGAATGGGTGAAAAGGTGCAGGCAGACAAGTCTGTCGCTGTGTTACAGGATTAAACCGCTTCGGTATCGTTCACCAGAAAGGAATCGGAGTCGGCGTTGCTAATGGGATGACGCACGATTTTGACTTCATAGAACGTGATTTTATTATCTAAAATATAGTCCGGAATTTGGCGGTGGCTGTGTGATTCACGGAAAGCTTCGCTTTTGGTCCAGCCTTGGAAGTTCTCTTTTTCCTTCCAGCGTGTGCTAATCGTTACTTCATCATAATCTTTTGTGTTTTCAGTGAGCAGTACTTCCAGACCGAGGAAGCCTTCCATTTTCTCCACTTTGCCTTCTTTGTTAAAGCGTTCGATGAGCAGGTGGGCATTGCCCGGGGTGATTTTAGATGTGTTTGTAACGATAACCATATTAAATTCCTCCTGAATGATGTGGTATGGTCGGTATAATGACCGGATAGCCATCCTCAAATTTGATCGTAGCGTTCATTTCATAAATGTCGCGAAGAAAAGCAGACGTCAAAATCTGACGGGGTTCGCCGGCAATGGCGATTCGTCCCCTTTTAAGCGCAATCATATGATGACAATAGGCCGCCGCTTGCTGCAAATCATGGAGTACCATAACAATCGTCAAGCCAGACTCGTGATTGATACGCCTCAGCATATCCATAACCTCAAATTGATGGGCGATATCCAGAAAAGTGGTAGGTTCATCGAGCAAAAGAATGCCCGTTTGTTGGGCCAAAGCCATTGCAATTCGCGCTTTTTGTTGTTCACCTCCCGATAGAGTATGGAACATCCGATCCGCATAGGGCTTAATGCCTGTGATTTCCATGACATGGTCCACAATATGCTGATCCTGTCCAGTATGCCGTGTCCTCAAGCCTTTGGCATGAGGGGATCTTCCGTAAGCGACCAGCTCACGAACCGTTAATAACGGCAGCATATCCTTCATTTGCGGCAGCATTGTAATCGTCTGCGCAAAATCACGTCGTTTGTATTCCTGCACGGGCTTGCCCCGTACAGAAACCTGTCCCTGATCCTGCTTGAGCAGCCGGGTAATAATCCGCAAAAGCGTGGATTTGCCCGAACCGTTGGGCCCGACAATTGCGGTGAGCTGTCCGGCGGGCAGAGTGATGTTGACATCGTCCAGCTTGAAATACCCGCGCTGTAAGGAGATATGCTCACCCTGAATGGCTGTCATCCGAAATTCCCCCGTTTCTTGAGCAGGATTAAGAAGAACGGCGCCCCGATGACGGCCAGCAAAATACCTACAGGCAGTTCAATCGGGTCAAACCAGGACCGTGCCACCGTATCTGCCAGTACGACCAGTATCCCACCGCCCAGAATGGAAAGGGGAAGGAGGAAACGATAATCCTCCCCGATCAGCAGTCGGATGACATGAGGAACAACCAGTCCTACAAAACCGATCAGCCCCGCTACACTGACTGCCGTACCGGCGAGCAGAGCAGAGAGCAAAATAATGAGCAGTCGCTGAAGCTCTACACGCTGTCCGAGCAGTTGCGCTGAATCGTCGCCTAGTAGCAGCAAATTGGCAGGCTTGATCGCAAACAGGGAGGCGATTAAGCCGATGATGGCGTAAGGCGCCATGAACTCCAGATGATGCCAGCTTCGTCCATTCAATCCGCCGGATAGCCAAGGGAGAACCGCTTGCACGCGGTCGCTGTACATAACCATCACGCCGTTCATGACTGCGCCCAGCAGTGCGTTGATCGCAACACCTGCTAATACGATTTTGACGGGAGAGGCTCCCCGGTCCCAAGCCAGCAGGTAAATCGCAACGGCGGTCAGGAAGGCCCCCAGGAAGGCAGTTACCGGAAGAAGGTAGCTAAGCTGTGGAAGCATGACCATCGTGATGACCGCAGCGAGTCCGCCACCAGCCGATACACCAATAATGCCGGGATCCGCCAGTGGATTTTTCATGACTCCCTGAAGAAGTGCCCCCGCAGCTGCCAGACAGGCTCCTACAAGCAGACCCACTAATACTCTGGGCAGCCGGAGATCCATTAGGATCGTGCGATAGGTGGAGTCATCGTTATGTAGCAAAACCTGATTGATTTCTCGTAGTGGAATCGACACCGATCCGTAAGCTAGGCCGTACACGGATACAGCTAACAACAAAATCGGAAGCGTAATCCAGGCGATGGTGCGTCTTCTGGCACGTTGTAGTTTGTTCATCGCCTATTTCGCCGGATACAGCTTTTGGTGCATCAAACCCAGTGCCTTAGTAACCCGCGTGCCCGGATTTGTACCGAACAAATCGGAGGGTAAAACCTCGACCTGATTGTTTTTGACCGCCTTGATTCCGCTCCAAGCTGCATTTTCCTGCATTTCCTTGATAAATGCGGCTTTGACCTCTTCCGTATTGCCGTGGGTCATAATCAGGATGTAGTCAGGGTCGGCCTGTACGATGCGTTCCGTGTTTAGCTGCGCGTATTGCGGGAAATTTTGCAGGCCCGGAAAATCAGCGGCAATATTGGCACCGCCAGCCATTTCCAGAATATTTCCGCCTAATGAATTCGGCAATGCCGCCATATATGTGGCCGGGGCTCCGTAAACAAGCAGCACTCTAGGTTTGGAGGTAGAGGCTGTTTCCTTTTGTAATGTGGCTACCTGTTGGTCAATTTGCTGATTCAGCTTCACGGCCTGAGCCTGCTTTTGCAGTAATTGTCCGAAGAGTGTAATTTGCGATTGAATCTCTTTGACTGAATTGGCCCCTGTCAGCAGCAGTTGTGAACCAACACCTTCGATAGCCGGAATGTCTTTCTCATTCATAGGGTAATTGCCTAATACGACATCCGGTTTGAGCATCGTAATTTTCTCCAGATCGACTTCATGAGTAGAACCTACTTGTTGAACGTTCTCAGCAGCAGGCACAACGGAAGGCCCATTGGAGTTGGGTCTACCGACGGCTGTTCCGCCCAAAGCATATAGGATATCCAGATCGCCATTGCTGAGCGCAATGATATGTTGAGGGACACCTTGGAACGCCAACGTCCGCTTTGAAAAATCAGTAACCTGAATTGCCACACCGCTTGTTGTGCCAGAAGTGGCAGATACAGATGCAGTGGTTGGTTTGTGATCTGCGGTCGGAGTACCATTACTGCATCCGGTGACTGCTAATAAAAGCGCTGCGGATGACCACAACACATAAGATTTCATGTCATTCCTCCTGCGGTTTTAAGTTAAACAATAATGATAATCATTTTCATTTATACATAAGAGAATGATAATGAATATCAATAGGAATTGTCAATTAAAAAAACCAAAATTTTAAATAATTTTTTTACTGAAATGGAGAGGAGGGGATCCTTGATATAGAGGAAGGTATCTCAAATTTTTCTTAAAAAATAGCATATATCAAGGGGTTATATACACGCAAATACATATTGACATATTCGAAAAGTGTAAGATATATTGGTGATGGGTTCACTTGGTTTTGCGAATTTCTGGATGGAAAGGTGGGGAGGAAAAGCTCAAGAAGAGCTATTTTTTTTAAAAATTCAATTGAGAATGATAATCAATTACTTATATTCTCGTGGGGAGGGACTGCTGTCAAAATGAGGAAGGGTTATTCTGCAATGATTGCTGTGTTTCTGCTGGTCAGTATGCTGAGCTTTTGGCCAACTTCATCATCTGTAGTAGCCGCTACGGCTTCTACAAAATTGGCGGATGGTACATACACGCTTAAATACAATATTCTCAAGGCCGAAAACGATTCTGTATCCATGGCTAATGATTATTTTGAGAAGCCAGCCAAGCTGTATGTGAAAAAAGGTCAAATGACCATGCAAATCAAGCTGAATCACAGCGAATGGACAACCGGGTTTAAAGTGGATTACAAAGGCAAAACCATCGACACAAAGGTCATTCATAAGGATGCCAAAACGGATACCCGCACTGTACAATTTCCAATTACAACTGTGAACAGCCCACTGATTTCAAAAATTCATGTTACCGTCCCTGCGTATAACTACGATCATGACTATACCATTCGCTTCGCGTTTGATTCCAAAAGCGTCAAAAAAGTAGCAGCTGCCCAGTCAACGAAATCAACTAAATCTTCTAAGAAGTAAATTCAAGCAATCTTATCGTTCATGAAATCAACATAAATTCAAGCATAAAAAGTGAAGGAGTGTGTGTAGATATGAATATGGTAATGAATCGCCTTGAACAGTTTTCTTTCAAAAAGGTACTCGTTGCATTGATCATGACAGCGCTTGTTTTTGCAGTTACTGCTCCATTCTCAGCTAAAGCGGCAGCAGCCGACGGCACGTATGCAGTCAACTATACTGTTCTGAAAGATCAAACGAATGAAACCTCCCGTCTGGACAGCTATTTGACGAAACCAGCTCAGGTTATCGTAGCTAATGGCAATAATGTTGTGCGTTTGACCGTGAAAAGCAGCAATCTGATCACAACGTTCAAAGTGGAACAAAACGGCGTACTGCAAGACGCGACTGTGGTAAGTACAGATACTGCCAACAACACTCGTATAGTGGAATTCGAAGTTGCTGACCTGAATGCTAAAGTCAACGCTTATGCTGAAATCACCATTCCAGTCATCGGCTACACAGGCAAGTATGATGTACAACTGCAATTCGCAGGTATTTAAGCTGAAATGAGGTCCAAGCTTTCCAAAAACTAAAATAAAGAAAAGGAGATTTAAAAATGAACATGGTCATGAACCGTCTGGAAAAGTTATCTTTGAAAAAAGTGATGCTTACTGTATTGATGGCTGCTCTGGTATTTGTTGTACTAGCTCCGTTTTCTGCCAATAAAGCGAATGCGGCACTGGCTAATGGTAAGTACACTATTGATTACACAGTTTACAAAGATGGTACAGATCAAGCATCTTATATGGATTCAAACGGTTATGTGGCTAAACCTGCTACTTTGATTGTCACTAATGGTCAATACAAGGCAAGAGTAACAATCACTAAAAGTGCTTGGGTCACTGAGTTTAAGACACAACAAAACGGACAATATGTCAACGCGAGTGTAATCAGTACTTCTGGAGATACAAGAGTGGTTGAGTTCCCAGTAAGTGACTTGTCGCAAAAATTGAACGTCAAATTGCATGTAAGTGTGCCTGGAGAATACACAGGCGGAGTTCCTTATGACCACGATTACGTCGTTCAATTTGGATTCAAAGAAAGTACTGCTAAGAAATAAGACAAGTTCTGTGTAATAAAATTTTAAAACATAATATTTATACTGATTTGGAGTCTCAAAAGCTTCAAATCAGTATATTTTTAGTAGGGGGATTAATACACTTGAAAAGGCAATTTAAAAAATATGTAATGCTGTTTGCCGCATTAGTGATGTTGTTCTCACTTGTGTTTCCATTTGCTCCAGCAGCATATGCATCTGACGAAACAAGTCAGACCACAGAAGCTACATCTTTTGATACAGCCGTTACCCAAGATGTATATTCGACAGTACCAGTGGGAGAAGTCCCGACAGAATGGACTGTACCAGCGTCTGCTGAATCACAAATAGCAAGCACTGCTCCAGATACCAATGTCTATACGATTAATTACGCATTGAAAAAAGACAACCAACCCTCAAGTGAGAGCGGAGAATTTGAAAATCCAGCTACTTTTACGGTTGAACAGGGAACAACGGTTGGAGAAGCAACTTATCATGTCTCTTTAAAAGGCTTAAATAGCTCATATGCCTTTGGTTATTTTGATGCTAAAGTGGATGGAAGCTCGATTCCTGTTCACATTGCAGACAAGGTTCAAGTTTCAGAAAGCAACTATACTCAGACGGTAACTTTTGATGTATATCAATGGGATAAAAAAGTTCAAATTGATTATCAAAAGGGACAACCAGACGACTATATTGATCCGGTGAATGGTAACGTTATTGAATTTGATCCTTCGACTATAAAAGTGAAGCAAGACGTGGTTACTCCACCTACTCCAGAACCAGGGACAGGAACTCCGCTTAAACCGGATGAGTTAAACTTCACCATATTGAAGGATAAATCAGATGAAATTTCTATAATGGATAAATACGCAGTGAAGCCTGCTAAATTTATCAAGAGAGAGAATAAAACCTTTGTTCAATTGATATTAAATGATAGTAGCTCGATACCATCGTTTCAAATAGAAACAGGTGGAAAATATGAAGAAGCAGTAACAATTTCAAACAATGCTAATCAACGCACGGTTGAATTTCCAATTAGTGATTTTACCCAAAAAGTCAACGCTAAAGCACATGTAAGTGTGCCTATGATGGGTTATGATGAATGGTACAATGTTCGTATCAGTTTTGATGCGCCGCAACCAGAGCCGGGCACCCCGCTCAAGCCAGGAGAATTGAACTTTAAGATCCTGAAAGATAAATCTGAAGAGTCCTCTGTTATGGATGGATATGCGGTAAAACCCGCTAAACTAGTGAAAAGAGAAAATAAATCCTATATTCAACTGACATTTAATCAAAGCAGTTGGATTCGTTCGTTCCAAACCGAACAGAACGGTAAATATGAGGATGCAACAATAATATCTCCAGAAAACAGTGCTAATCAGCGTACGGTTGAGTTTGAAGTAAGCAATTTATCTAATAAAGTGAATGCTCGCACTCATGTTATTGTCCCTGGTCTGGAGATCGGAGGAATACCATACGATCACGAGTATAATGTTCAAATACAATTTGATGCTAGCAGTTCAGACTTAGCCGACGGCACGTATTCAATTAACTTCAATGCGTTACACGCAACGAAAGATCAAGCATCGGCAATGGCACAATATCTGTTGTCTCCGGCGACTTTGACAGTAACGAAGGGTCAATATGAGGCTTCCTTTACGATCAAAGACAGTACCACAGTGACAGAGTTCAAAACAGAACAAAACGGCATTTTGACGGATGCCGATATTGTAAGTGAAGACAAGGCAGCAAATACTCGTGTCGTGAAATTCAAGGTAGCGGATTTGGACACTATTCTGGATGCACAGGTACATGTGAGTATGATCTATCCAGGTGGGGTTTATGACATGGATCATAAGCTTCGTCTCCAGTTCGACAAGAGCAGCATCATAAAGGTTACAACTCCAGTTGATCCTGGAACTCCAGGTACACCCGGAAAGGCTCTAGCTGATGGAACCTATTCAATCAACTTCGATGCGCTACATGCAACGAAAGATCAAAAATCAGCAATGGCGCAATATCTGTTGTCTCCAGCAACGCTGACGGTATCGAAGGGCAAGTATGAAGCTTCCTTTACGATCAAAGACAGCGCTACAGTAACAGAGTTTAAAACAGAACAAAACGGAACGTTGACAGATGCAGATATCGTGAATGTGGACAAGAAAGCTGACACACGTGTTGTGAAATTCAAAGTAGGGGATTTGGACGCTATTCTGAATGCACAGGTCCACGTAAGTACGAGCTATAACGGAACGGTTTATGAGATGGACCATAAGATTCGTCTTCAATTCGACCGTAGCAGCATTGCGGTTAAAGGAACGGATGGGAGTACAACTCCTGGGACCGAGAACGGCAAATATAGCATTGATTTCTCTGTGCTCAAAAACGGAAGCAATGAAATATCTGTGATGGATGGCTATATGCAAAAACCAGCCACTCTATTGAAGCAATCTGGCAAAAATTTGATTCAGATCAAAATGGATAAGAGCAGCTGGATTAAAACGTTCAAGGTAAACGGTGCAGAGGCTCAGGTTATTGATCAATCGACCTCTGCAGATACAAGAACCGTCCAATTTGAAGTCGCAGATCTATCAGATAAAGTTACGGTTAATACACATGTCATTGTACCGGGTCTGGAATTGGGTGGCATCCCTTATGACCACGTATATGATGTGCAGTATCAATTTGAGCCTGCTACCATTCGCAGCTTTGTCGAACCGTCCTCTACAGGGGCCCCAGATCCAATTGTTAAATTGGATTTTGACAAGCTCGTCAACGGTAAATATGTTTTGAAATTCAGCATTGTTTTGTCTGATGGAACAACAGGAGAGAATTCTCCGGCTCAACGCTTTATCACCAATGAACCAGCGCAATTAGTCGTGGAAGGCGACAAACGGTTTGTAGGTCTGAAGCTGCAAAACAGTAATGAAGTGAAGGCATTGCGCATTTGGGATAACGCAAGCGGAGGCTACAAAGACGCAGAAGTGACCCAGGAAGATGCAGCAAGTAATACAAAGAACGTTCGTTTTAGCGTAAGCGACTTTAAGAACAACGTAAAAGGCCAACTGGTTGTTTACGAAGCTCCGAAGGTAGCGAGTGCTGCTCCGATGGTCTTCGAGGCTGAGGATCGAGTGGAGAAGGTATATGATTTTGAATTCAAATTCAATACGAGCGACGTATCTTACTACAACGAAACAAAAACAGACGAAGTAGCAAAAGGGAAAAGCAATTTGGCTGATGGAGAGTACACAGCGAACTTCCGTTTGCTGGCAAACGGAACGGACAAGGATTCTCTTGTGGCTCCTTTTGTACAGCGTCTTGCGAAGCTGGTTGTGAAGAATGGTAAGGTTCAGGCTCATCTAACCGTCACGGACAATCAGGCTTTGAAGTTATTCCAAACGGACTTTGAAGGCCGTTATGCCAATCCAACCGTTGTTGGTTCCAACACGAAAGGTGACACGCGCACCATCGCTTTTGAAGTGCCTGATCTGGACCAAAAGTTGAGCGTGTACACACAGGTATATCTGCCTGAGAAATTTATTTTAAATGAAAAATTCGGCGGACAAATTCAATTTGACCGTGCATCGCTTAAAGGTGAGGGAGCAACTGCAACTGCAACCGCTACTGAACCGACAGTAGCTTCTACGGACAAGGCAGCAGAACCGACTACACCTGTGGCTGAAACGAAACCTGTATTGGAGCAATCAGCTCAAACAGTCACTTCCGAGAAGCAATACACGATCAATTACAACGTATTTAAAGATAAAACGAGCGAAGCTTCCGTCATGGATGGATACCTCGACAAGCCTGCTACATGGATTGAAAAGGGAGACAAACGTTATATTCAAGTCACTTTGAAAAATAGCTCTTGGATGCCTGTTCTACAAGTGGAGCAGAATGGTAGCCTGAAAGATGTAGAGGTCATCTCGACATCCGGCGATACGCGTGTCGTTCAATTTGAAGTAGGGGACTTATCTCAGAAAATCAGTGCCTACACACACGTCATTGTACCTGGTTTAGTTCTTGGCGGCGTGCCATATGATCACTGGTATACAGTTCAATTCCAATTTGATGAAGCGAGTCTGAAAGCAAAATAACATCAGGTCGCAGTAGCATCAAAC
This sequence comes from Paenibacillus terrae HPL-003, assembly GCF_000235585.1. Lineage (GTDB taxonomy): Bacteria > Bacillota > Bacilli > Paenibacillales > Paenibacillaceae > Paenibacillus > Paenibacillus terrae_B. The sequence goes on along the minus strand of NC_016641.1, from coordinate 545,068 downwards.
CTGCTCAAATAACAGAATAGCTTGGATGCAAGCAAGTCTTGGTGCCCTGGCATCAAGACTTGTCAGCATTTCATTACCCGAAAAGTTGAGGCTCATGCTGCTTCTATATTTTGAATTGAGGTGATTTAGCTTTCATGAAACGATATACAGCTTTGGTAAAAGGGAAATCGTTCTGCTCCTATATGTTGATGGGTCTGGTGCTTTTGTTGCTCGCCGGATGCTCGGGAGGGGCGGCGGCTGGACAGAACGATAATGAAGCTGCAAAATCAGCGGCAACGTCCGGCGATAAAGCCCAATCACGTATTGTCGCTACAACAGTAGCCATTACGGAAATTACGGATGCGCTAGGCCTGGATTTGACAGGCAAGCCGACAAGCACGAAAGTGCTGCCTGACCGTTATAAGGATGTGCCTGATGTAGGCAATCCGATGAGTCCTGATATGGAAAAGGTGATGTCGTTGAAGCCGACAGACATACTATCGGTTACGACACTAAAATATGATCTGGAGCCTAAATTTAAGGACATGAAGATCAATGCCGAATTTTTGAATTTTGAAAGTCTCGCGAATATGCAAAAAGAAATTCAAAAGCTGGGAGATACGTTCGGCAAAGCCGAAAAGGCCAAGGAGATTAATGAAGCCTTGGACGCCAAAGTAGCCGAGATTCAACAAAAGATCAAAGGGAAGAAATCCCCTAAAGTGTTGATTTTGCTGGGGGTACCGGGAAGCTATCTGGTGGCTACCGAGCATTCCTATATTGGGGATCTGGTTAAAATTGCAGGTGGGACGAACGTAGTCCAAGGTGAAAAAGTTGAATTTATTGCCCACAATACAGAAGCCTTGCAACAATCCAATCCGGATATTATTTTGCGAGCTGCACACGGGATGCCGGATGAAGTGGTCAAAATGTTCGATGAAGAGTTCAAAACTAACGATATTTGGAAACATTTTAACGCCGTGAAAAACGGACACGTCTATGATTTGCCGGAGCCGCTGTTTGGAACAACAGGAAATTTGGCAGTAAACTCGGCGCTGGATGAGCTAGTGAAAATGTTGTACCCTTCGAATTAAAGGAAGCTGATGACATGTCGAAAAAAGGTTGGAGCTTTATCGTTGTAATCGCTTTGCTCATCGGCGTCATTCTCTATTCAGCGATGACAGGCAGTCTCAAGGTGAATTTGAGTCAATTGGTGATCGGATTGTGGACAGGCACGGATGATCAGGTGAATGTGGTCAAGGATTTGAGACTACCGAGAATTATCGTAGCGGTGATGGCGGGAGCCACGCTTGCGGTGGCGGGTGTTTTACTGCAAGCCGTGATGAAAAACCCGCTGGCTGATGCCGGGGTAATCGGTATTTCTTCGGGGGCAGCTTTGGTTTCGCTGATTGCGGTTACGATCTTTCCGGCACTCTATTTCTGGATGCCTTTCTTTTCTTTTATCGGTGGTGCTTTGGCCTGTCTGATGGTTTACGGATTTTCATGGAAATCCGGTCTGCATCCGATTCGTCTGATCTTGATCGGGGTCGCTGTGAATGCGGTTTTTTCAGGTCTGGGGCAGTCGTTTAACTATCGGGGCAGTTACGCGGTCACCAGCATTAATCAGGTTACAACCTCAACCTTGTCCATGAAAAAATGGGTCGATGTCGAGGTTATTGTGACCTATGGCGGGATTGGGCTGATTTTAGCCATGCTCGTGTTTTCTTGGTGCAATTTTTTGTCTCTGCAAGATAAAACAGCTAAAAACCTGGGATTCAATGTGACGCGTGCGCGGCTTTTGATTTCCGTTATTGCTGTGCTGCTTGCAGCAACGGCTACAGCTATTGCTGGAGTTATTGCCTTTATCGGCCTGCTCGTTCCGCATTGTGCCCGCTACTTGGTTGGTTCGGATCACAAGTGGCTGATTCCGTTCTCCGCCTTGTGCGGCGGTTTGTTGCTACTGCTTGCGGATACATTGGGCCGGACTTTGCTTGCTCCCAATGAAATTCCGGCTTCCATTATTATGGCCGTCATTGGCGGGCCGTTCCTGATATTCCTGATCAGAAAGGCGGATCGCACCTATGGACATTAAGGATATTACCTTTTCATATGACCGGAAAACGGATCGTCTTCACGCCATCAACGCTGTCATTGAGCCGGGACGGATTACAACCATCATTGGTCCCAACGGCTGCGGCAAATCGACGCTGCTTAGCGTCATGTCGAACAATGCGATTCCCCGCTTGGGTCGGGTGATTCTGGACGGTAAAGAGATTGCCCGCTATAAGCCCAAGGAACTGGCCCGTCAACTGGCGGTGGTTCATCAGCAGAACGAAGCCCCCTCTGACTTGACCGTAGAAAAGCTAGTCAGCTTCGGAAGGCTTCCTCATAAGAGCATGTTCACAGCGAGACGTGAGGAGGACGAGCAGGCGGTCGAATGGGCGATAGCCTGTACGAATCTGGAGGAACGCAGAACACGTACACTGGACCAGTTATCCGGGGGAGAACGGCAACGTGTATGGATTGCAATGGCCTTGGCACAACGGACGCCGATTTTATTTTTAGATGAGCCGACCACCTATCTGGATATGTACTACCAGCTTGAAATTTTGGAACTCATCCGGCAGTTAAATCAGGAACACGGCCTGACGATCGTAATGGTGCTACATGATATCAATCAGGCTATTCGTTATAGCGACGTTATGATTGCCATGAAGGAAGGACGTATTATAACGAACGGTCCGCCAGCAGAGGTCGTCACATCCGAAATGATTCAGGAAGTCTATGGCGTGGAAGTAGTCGTAAGACAGGACGATGAGGCGGGGATGTATCTCATTCCGATAGGTGTTGGAGCTTCCGTACATTTACAAGCACAGGGAGTGTAGATACTGCCTGCTGAATAGCTCGTCTGTCTCCTGGTAGCATCGAATTTGGAAACAAGAAAAATGGTTCTGGCCCGCGTTTTTGTCAGGAGACAATCGTGGGGATGGAAGCATTTTTTATTTTATTTTTAGAATATCGACGGAGGTTTGAGGGTTGTTCGGTTTACACACGGTTCGAATCCGATCCGTTGTGTGTTATACTATTGCCGTCGGTAATTTTGTGATTAGCACTTTACTAATGATAAGGATGGTATGCTCATATGATCAGTACAAGCGGCGTAACGCTTCGTTATGGTAAACGCCCACTTTTTGAAGACGTAAATATCAAATTTACTCCTGGGAACTGCTACGGCCTGATTGGGGCCAATGGCGCGGGCAAATCTACCTTTTTGAAAATTCTTTCCGGCGAAATCGAAGCCAATTCAGGCGAGGTTCACATGACACCGGGTGAACGGATGGCAGTGCTCAAGCAGAACCATTACGAATACGATGAATTCCCGGTTCTGGAAACCGTTATTATGGGCCATACGCGTCTGTATGAAATCATGAAGGAAAAAGATGCACTGTACGCTAAATCGGAATTCACAGAGGCAGACGGCCTGCGTGCCGGCGAGCTTGAAGGTGAATTTGCGGAGCTGAACGGATGGGATGCCGAGCCGGATGCGGCTTCATTGCTGATCGGTCTTGGGATTCCGCGCGACCTGCATGATAAGAACATGTCTGAGCTGAGCGGTAATGACAAGGTACGTGTACTCCTGGCTCAAGCATTGTTTGGTCGTCCAAACAACTTGCTGCTCGATGAGCCTACCAACCATTTGGATCTCGAATCCATTCAATGGCTGGAAAATTTCTTGATGGACTATGAAGGCACCGTCATCGTCGTATCCCATGATCGTCACTTCCTGAACAAGGTATGTACGCATATTGCGGATATTGATTTTGGCAAAATCCAGATGTACGTCGGAAACTACGACTTCTGGTATGAGTCCAGCCAGCTTGCGCTTGCCTTGACTCGTGATGCTAACAAGAAAAAGGAAGAGAAAATCAAGGAATTGCAAGCCTTTATTCAGCGCTTTTCCGCGAATGCTTCCAAGTCCAAACAGGCTACTTCACGTAAAAAACAACTGGATAAAATTACGCTGGACGATATTCGTCCATCGAACCGTAAATATCCGTTCTTGAACTTCAAGCCTGAACGCGAAGCGGGCAAACAGCTGTTGACGGTAGACCGTCTTAGCAAATCCATTGAAGGCGAGCAAGTGCTGAATGAGTTCAGTCTGGTTGTGAACAAAGGCGATAAAATCGCGTTTGTTGGCCCGAACGGCTTGCCTAAATCAACGCTCTTTCAGGTATTGATGAACGAAACCGAAGCGGAGAGCGGTGAATTCTCCTGGGGGATTACCACTACTCAGGCTTATTTCCCGAAGGACAATTCCACCTATTTTGAAGGTGTGGATATGAATCTCGTGGAATGGCTGCGCCAATATTCCAAGGATCAGGACGAAACGTTCCTGCGTGGCTTCCTGGGACGTATGCTTTTCTCAGGTGAAGAAGCGCTTAAGAAAGCAAGCGTGCTGTCCGGAGGCGAGAAGGTTCGCTGTATGCTGGCCAAGATGATGCTGAACGGTGCCAACGTGCTGCTGCTGGACGAACCAACCAATCACTTGGATCTGGAATCCATTACAGCGCTGAACAATGGTCTGATCGACTTTGACGGCACCGTATTGTTCACATCGCATGACCATCAGTTCATTCAAACCATCGCAAACCGCATCGTGGAAATTACGCCAAACGGTGTAATCGACCGTACGATGAGCTATGATGAATACTTGGAAAACGATGAAATCGCAAAATTGCGTGAACGTATGTATCCGGTAGAAATCGGCTAAAAACAGCTAAATTCAGTAAATAGATCAACGAAAAAGAGGAGCTCCTTCAGGCCATTTATGATGGCGGGGGAGACTCCTCTTTTTCGTTTGCACCGTTACCAATGGCTTACACTGCCAGGGCTATATGGCGAAGATAATTCTGCCTGAGTCCGATGCAGTATAGCTTAATGGGTTGGCTTATGATCCGCCTGTACGACGGCGTTGGTTGTTCGGCTTCTTCGTATTTTGGCTTTTCAGTGTTTTGGCGGAACCGCCTTGAAAGCCGCCCTGCTGTGAAGCGCCGGACTGCTGTTTTTTTTGTGCCAGCTTTTCCCGAATGGCATCTGCGAGATTAACTTTACGTGGTTCATTAGCATCGCTCATGAATAAATTCCTCCTGTTGCCGCCAAATTCATGTCAATCATGCTGGATTGAAGGAAAACGCGGCTGTGTCCTCATTTTATACGTTTTTAAAAGATGGGACAAGGGTAACAATGTTAACATGACAACGGGGCGGACCGGAAGAGGGAATGCCTATTTTTTGTATTAAGGAAAAAATGTTTTATATACCCCACAGGAATGGGGCTTGGCAATACTTTTTCGTTGTTCCTACAGCGGTGCGGAGCGGAAAGACTGTTTCTCTAGACCCACACAAATATCGTCTGTTATCCTGAAAATAACCGTTATCCAAAGGCAAATGGCTATTTTCAGGGCAGCTACGCTGCATAGTTGAAGGGTCATTGAACAGGGCAGCTATGCTGCTATTTTTATTTTTGGGCTGGCGCAGCATGGAATGGTATAAGTGTTTATCCTGACTTTATGGTTCTCCCGTGATTATTGGCGAGATCGTTGTGTCGGGAACTCTAATTTTGAAGGAGTGTCCCCCGTTGTGGTGAATGTGTATGATGAAATACGAAAAGGTGAACGTGGGGCATGGGTGAGCATTATCGCCTACCTTTTTCTATCCGCCTTTAAGCTGATTAGCGGCTATATATTTGCTTCCAGTGCGTTGCTGGCCGATGGATTTAACAATGTGACCGATATTGTGGTATCCGTTGCCGTACTGATTGGCCTGCGAATATCTCAAAAACCGCCGGACTCCGACCACGCCTATGGGCATTTTCGGGCAGAAACAATAGCGGCATTGCTGGCATCCTTTATTATGGCTGTCGTCGGTCTTCAGGTGCTTATTGACGGGATCGGAAGTATTTTCAGAGGTGGCAAGCAGACGCCTGATGTTACTTCCGCGGGAGTAGCGGTAATATGTGCGGTCATTATGCTGGGAGTATATATGTACAACAACAGACTGGCCCGGAAAATTAACAACAAGGCGTTACTGGCGGCAGCCAAGGATAATCTGTCAGATGCGCTCGTCAGCATCGGTGCAGCGGTTGGTATTATCGGGGCACAGTTTGGATTGCCATGGCTGGATACGGTTGCAGCTATAGCGGTAGGATTTATTATCTGTAAAACGGCGTGGGATATTTTCAAGGACTCTACACACAGCCTGACGGATGGTTTTGATGAACAGGAGCTGTCAGACTTACGCAGCACGATTGCTCATATTCCCGGTGTAGAGGGGATTCGTGATGTCAAGGCGCGGGTACACGGCAATCATGCATTGGTGGATGTTGTCATAGAGGTGGACCCGCAACTCAGCCTGATTGAAGGACATCGAATTAGCGATAGGATTGAGGAACGGCTGCAAGAGGTTCACAATACGATGCATGTTCATGTCCATGTGGAACCCAAATTATAGATTATTTATTTAATAATTAGTGTTAAAAAAGACTTTAGACCTATGTTTAAAAGGTGTGTGATCTGCCTTTTGTGACGTTTGGATTATATCTCTCTTCCTGTTGCTTTTACTATAATGAAGGCATGTCCGGCTATATTCGTCGGAATTGAACATGCTCTTCAAATTCGTAAAAACAGCCAGGAGGTGCAACATTGAGAAGACGCGTGATGGGAATGCTCATGACGTCAGCCGCGTTGTTGGCAGCCATTCATGTGGCGCCAGGTCAGGTTGACGCAGCGGCATCGACAGCATCTACGGGACAGAAGGCGGTTATTCAGGCGGCTGTAAAGCTTAGATCCGGCCCTTCGACTACGGGAGATGTAGTCAGCTTTATGAAGCAGGGAGAGGCCGTAACGGTATTGGAGAAAACAAACAGCTATTGGTATAAGATCAAGACATCTGATGGGGTAACTGGATACACAAGCAGCTCCGACAAGTACATAAAAGTGGGCGCTACCAGCGTCGCTGCTGCTGTCACTGAGCCTGCAATCCGTAAACCGGAAGCCAAAGAACCGCTTAAAACTAACAGTTCAGCCAAAGAGGCCCCGGCCTCAGTGAATAGTTCTGCCGGTCAAACGAAAGCCACGATTCAAACGTCCGTTCGTTTGCGGGCGGAGGCATCCACTTCATCCGAGGTGTTGGGCTATTTGAATGCAGGAGATATCGTCACAATTACAGATCCAAGTAACGCCTATTGGTTCAAAATCACCAATGCTGATGGCACGGTGGGCTATGTCAGCTCGTCCCCACAGTATATTCGTATTGGTGAGGGCGTTGTTGTGCAGCAGCCAGTGGCTGCTCCGGTGACGTCTGCTCCAGACACTACCGCGGTTCCTGCTGTAGCAACGCCTGCGGAAGCCTTAAACTTGCCTTCTGGTGACGCAGTGGCTGCCATTGAACAGGTTATTAACACAGGGATGACCTACCTCGGTACTCCGTATGAATATGGTTCCGATCGTAGCAGTACGGCTACTTTTGATTGCTCGGCATTTATCCGTCAAATTTTCCGTCAGGCTGTGGGTATTCAGCTTCCAGCGGATTCCCGTTCACAGGGTGAATGGATCAAGCAGAATAGTCAGCCAAACACAGACATGACCACGCTGAAACGTGGCGATCTGCTCTTCTTTACCAATTATAATGCGTCTTCCGGGGCATATACGTCCTTGGACAATTCCTCCCAAACGATTACACACGTAGCCGTATATCTGGGAGACAACAAGCTTCTTCATACGTTTTCTGTAGCGGGTGGCGGTGTGAAAGTTACGGATTTCAGCAAGCCGTGGCAGGATCGTTTCCTGTTCGGGGGTAGCGTGATTCAATAAAAGCGTCATTAACCTTAAAAAGTTCCGCATCAAAAATAGGATGTTCCACAACCCTGTGACCGGGGCGGGAACATCCTATTTTTAAAGCTATGAAAATGATGTATCTTCACAACACATATCTCAGACTTCTTCTATTACACTTATGACGCTCGTTTTCTTCCGGTAAAGAGTGAAATGACGAACAACACCAGAAATAACACAAACAACATTTTGGCGATTGTAGCAGCTATGGATACAACGATACTAAAGAAACCTAAAATCCCGGCGATCACGGCAAAAACTAAAAATAAAGCGGACCATTTCAACATGTTCTGCATCCTCCTTCAATCGTATATAATGTGGCATACTCACGCTCGGCAGAGCGTGGCTGCGAATGACGGCTGAATCTTTTGAATCTTCATGGCTGTGCCATCGTTATATGTTGTTTTAAACCGTGTCCGAAACCGTGAAACATAGCGTCAGGAGTGGGGGGAAGCAAGCTGAAACGTTGTTTCGCGTCTGAACGTAAGGGGTAACTATGCAGTAATCATAAACATCATCGTGAAAACGAAAGAGAGGTTAGGCCATGTTAACACAGGTCAGTATTTTTATTATTGCTATCGCATTTGCAGTTCTCGTTATTTTCCTCATTAAAACACTTAAAGCAGCCCAAGGCTCTCTGGAAAAGGTAACTCAGACTCTCCAGGATGTACAAAAAACGGTAGATGAACTGAGCTATGAAGTAAAGCAAACGGTTCGGCATGCCAATGATATTACCGCTGATGTTGATCATAAATTGAAGCAGGTGGAGCCTGTGATGGAATCGGTTAAAAACTTGGGCGAGGTGCTTAACGAAGTCACTTTGGCTGCGAAGCAGGCTTCAGCGGCATTAATCACCCGGTTTCAGAAGCCGCATCATACAGTGGATAAAAAGATCGATACGGAAACCGCGATGAAGTCAGCTGCGTCGAACAAGCCACAAACTTCAACGAAACGGACGGTTCATAGCTACAATGCGACCTACGAGGAGCCTGCAGCAAAGCCGACCAAAAATTGGTTGGGTTATATAGATATCGCTGCCGGGGTGTGGCAGAAAATGCGTCAGTAGCCTAGCGACTGAACCGTAAACTATAGGAAATTCATTGAAAGGGTGAGATTTATGATGAAGATTTTATTGCTAGCTGCTGGTTTGCTCACTCCCTTTTCCGGACAGGATACGGTTCAGCCAGCCGTTTCCCCGCATACGGCGGGGCATGTAGTAAGAGCTGTGCAGACGATTCCCGCCAAAAATGCCGTACCGGCTGATTTTCATACGCTAAACGGTATATCTTTGGACGATACGCGTGCGGATGTATTGAAAAAACTGGGCAAGCCCCTTCGAGTGAAGGAGGATACGCTGCTGCTTTCAACGGAATATCAATATCCTGACGTCGTGGTCGGTATGCGAGGTGATATTGTTTCTTATGTGCATGTAGATCCCGCTGCTGGACGGATCAAGGTCAATGACCAGTGGCTGCCGCTAAAACGGCAAACGCTGGATAAGGCGCTGGGTGGCTCGCAATTTACGGCAGAGGACGGCGAGGTTTACATTCGTGGACAGCGTGCAATCAAAGTTTTTATGGATGAGGCGTCCGATAAGCCGAAATATGTCGAGTTTTTTGACGAAGCCGAATGGTAATATCTTTAATGTTAAGAGCATGACATAACATGGAAGTTTCAAATGAATGTACAGCGTGTAATAGTCAGAGAAGTCAATCCTAATAAGGAGCGTGAGAAACATGAATCAGACCCATCATAAATCTTATGCCAAAGTGGTAGAGAACGGTGTACAAGCCGTCGAAGCGGTGAATGAATTGCGCAACACGGGCTATCGTTATGAGAATGTGTTCGTGCTCGCTCATGATCAGGATCGGACGGATCGTATTGCAGATACGGTGGATGCCAAGGAAATCGGGATTAAGGAAGAGGGCGTTTTTGATTCACTAGCCAATCTGTTCCGTTCCCGTGGCGACGAGCTTCGCGCTAAAATTACTTCCTTGGGGTTTACAGATACGGAAGCTGATTTTTACGAAAAAGAGCTGGATCAGGGCAAAGTTCTGGTCATTGCCAAAAAAGCTTGATAACGCTGGTTGAGTAGGAAAATAGACTGGCATTAGAGCTGAAAAGAGGATGTTGACCGCCGTACAGGTGCTTCGCGGTTCCTCCAAAAACATAGATAAGGAATGGGGCGAGGACCTCATTCCTTATCTATGTTTTTGGAATGCCTTCTTATAGAGGCGCTATAATACATGGGTTACAGATAAGGAGAGAGAAATGAGAATCCTAATTGTTGACGATAATCCGACCAATGTCATTATTATTCGTGAAATATTAAAGAAAGAAAATTATAGGGATGTCATCTCTGCCAGCTCAGCCGCAGAAATGTTGGAGCATCTGGGGATCGGCGACCGTACCATCAGTCTGCGACCCCGACCTTCCGATATTGATTTGGTTTTGCTGGATATGATGATGCCTGAAATGGATGGTATCGAAGCTTGCAGCATCGTGCAGGAATACGAACATCTGAAAGATATACCCATCATCATGGTGACTGCTGTAGGCGATTCCAAGAAACTGGCAGAGGCACTGGACGTAGGGGCTGTCGATTACGTCACCAAGCCTATTAATAAGGTAGAATTAATGGCCAGAATACGGCTCGCCTTGCGTCTCAAACAGGAAAAGGACTGGCATAAAGACCGGGACCAGCGGATTCAGGACGAACTAAAGCTGGCCGCGATGGTACAGCAGGCGGTGCTTAGTCCTGCCATTCAAGACCCGGTGCTGCAAGTAAATGCCCTGTATCAGCCTTCCTTTGAACTGGCGGGAGATTTGTATTCCTGGTATCCGCTCGGGGAAGGTAGATATGCGATCATTTTGCTGGATATGATGGGTCATGGCATCTCTTCTTCACTGTTCTGCATGTTCATTGCATCTGTACTCAAAGATACCGTGACCACGTACGTAGAGCCTGAAAAGGTGATTCAGGAGCTGAATCGTCGCTTTAATCAACTGGATCTGGGCAAGCAGCTCGTGCAGTATTATTTTACAGCGATCTATATGGTCATTGATACCCGTTCTCGGCGGATTGATTATGTGAATGCGGGACATCCACCCGGGCTGCTGTTTAGTCAGGACGGCAGCATCACCAAATTTGATCGTGCGTGTAGTCCGGTAGGTTTGTTTGATAAAATCGATGCGGAAATGCACACGATCCATTATGAAGGAACGGGGCATATCGCTTTGTATACCGATGGCTTGCTGGAGGCCGTAGAGGGAGAATATGAGGAACAACTGGAGTATTTGACTGCGTGTCTGCGCAAGCATGAGGAATGGAATGAAGAAGCGATGCTGGATGCTTTTTTTCGTAAAGAAGCACCACAGGATCGCGATGATGATAAGTGTCTGATCTGGGTTTCATTGAAAGAGGGAGAGAGCTTGCATGAAAATCAGAAATAAACTGCTGATCGGCTTCGGGTCGCTTATGGCGATCCTCCTTGTGCTGACACTAATCAGCTATGATCGAATGGGGAGTCTGAATGAGCAACTGAATCAGGTTTACCAGGACCGCTATATGAAGGTCCGAAAAACAACGGCCATTCGCGGTCAGGTGAATGATCTGGCGAAGGTTATGGCCAATCTGATACTGAATCCGGGGTCCTCTGTCAGTGAGGCCAAGCGTGAGCTTGATGGTATTACTGCTTCTGGAACTAAGGTGCTGGAGGAATTGGAATCTGGTTCCGGCACCAGTGAGGAGCAACAGCAAGTGGATCGGGTAGTAGCCGCCTGGAAAGACTTTTTGAGCTATGAACAAAGGCTGATTTCCTTGTTGGGGCAAGACCGTATTGAAGAAGCGAATGCTTTCCGTAATAGTACGGGGTTACCTGCTCAGCAGGAGGCACTGGACAGTGTTTCTACACTTTCCGTTTTTCAGGATCGGGAAATAGATCACGATATGGAGCAAGCCAATCAGGCTTATCAGGAATCCGTGCAGATTACCACAATTTTGATGGTCGCCGGGCTGCTTATGGGGTTATTGGTTATCTTGTGGGTGCTTCCAAGTATTGCAAAAGGTCTGAACATCGTTAACCTCATGATCAACGGCTTTGGCAAAGGAAAATACAGGGCGATAAGCCGAATGAACGTAGCTTCCAAGGACGAGATTGGGGAGGTTGCCCGCGTATTTCAACAAATGGCTAGAGATCTGGAGGAAAAGCGCAAGTTTGAGCACTCCGTCCTTCAGACGCAGAAGGATCAAGCTTGGCTCAATGCCAACACGGCACGGGTAACAGAACTGTTCCGAGGCGTGAATTCGCTGGACCAGGTCGCACAGATGTTTATCAGTGAGTTTACGCCCATTTTGGGAGGCAGCTACGGAGCGATTTATTTGCAAGGCAAGGAAGTGGAAGATGATCAATTTAAGCTGTACGGCTCCTATGCGAAGGAGGCTGGTGAAGATTCGATCAGGGACGTTATCCATGTGGGCGAAGGCTTGCTTGGACAAAGTGTTCTGGATCGTAAACCAATCCTGATTACGGAGGCTCCTGACGGATACTTGTCCATCGGCTCCGCATTAGGGGCAAGTAAGCCAGTGGGGATTATGATTTTTCCTATACTGTTCGAGGATGAATGCATCGGTGCTGTGGAAATAGCGTCGCTGGATCGCTTTAGTGATCTGGAAACGAAGCTGCTTGCTCAATTAGTGGAGAGCTTGGGGATTATTTTGAACAACATCAAGGGACGGATGCGGGTAGAGCAACTGCTGCGCGAATCGCAGGCGTTGACTGAGGAATTGCAGTGCCAGTCCGAAGAGCTTCAAACCCAGCAAGAGGAACTCAAGCGTTCCAACGAAAATTTGGAGGGGCAGACGGAGGAACTTAAACGTTCTGAAGAGCTGTTACAGCGTCAGCAGGAGGAACTGGAGCATTTTAACACCGAGCTGATTGCCAAAACGAGAGCGCTGGAAGAGCAGGTTCGGGAAGTGGAAGAAAAGAACGACGAGATCGAACGTGCGCGTGCCCAGTTGGAGCAACAGGCGATGCAGTTGGGCATCACCAGCAAATACAAATCCGAGTTTTTGGCCAACATGTCGCATGAACTGCGTACTCCGCTGAATAGCTTGCTCATTCTTTCTCAGCTCCTGTCTGAGAACAAGGACGGCAACCTCAAGCCCAAGCAGGTAGAATATGCACAGACCATTTATATGTCAGGCGCAGATTTACTGAAAATGATTGATGAAATTCTGGATTTATCCAAAGTGGACGCCGGGAAAATGGATATTAACCATGAAGCCGTCAATCTGAAAGAGCTGGAGATGTTTGTGGAGCAAAATTTTGCTCCGGTCGCAGCCAAACGTGAGCTTCAACTCCATACCGAGATCAAAGAAAACTTGCCGGAAGCTATTATAAGTGACGGTTATCGTCTCAAACAAATTTTACGGAATTTACTGTCCAATGCATTCAAGTTTACGACAGAGGGATCTGTTCGTTTTAGTGTATCAAGGGCAACCGGTGACCAACTTCCCGGCTTTCTAAATCCGCATAAATCCTATCTGGCCTTGTCTATACGTGATACGGGCATCGGCATTGCTTCGGATAAAACGGATCTGATTTTCGAGGCCTTCCAGCAGGTAGATGGAACAACCAGCCGTAAATACGGCGGAACTGGACTTGGCTTGTCGATCAGCCGCGAGCTTTCCAGATTGCTGGGCGGCGTCATTACTGTAGAATCTGAGCAGGGACAGGGCAGTTGCTTCACGCTGTATCTCCCTGAACAAACGCAGATAACAGAGGGTGCGGAGTCGCAATCGGGCGCGGAACTGGACATTGGTGGCGTCGCAGCATCGGCAGAATCGGATTCTCCTATGCTTGTTCCCGCTGAGCAGTTGCCTATGTATCAGATGCCTTCGAAGGAAAAATCGGAGGACATCGTGCACCCGGGCGACGACCGGAATGATATTGCCTCGAAGGATAAGGTATTACTGATCATAGAGGATGATGTTAAATTCGCTAAAATCCTGTACGATATGGCTCGTAGCCGTGACTTTAAGGCACTTATCGCTCTCCAGGGAGACGATGGGCTGGACATGGCTAGATCCTATTTGCCGGACGCCATTATTCTGGATATTCAATTGCCTGTTATGGATGGTTGGTCCATTTTGGGTGAGCTGAAAGGAAATTCATCTACGCGGCATATTCCGGTACATGTTATTTCGGTTATCGACGATGTGAAGCAAGGCTTGATGATGGGCGCGATTGCCTATCTTAAAAAGCCATCTTCAAAGGAAAGTTTGGATAAGGCATTTTCACATATTAAATCATATACAGACAAAATGGTGAAACGCCTTCTCGTGGTCGAGGACGATGAGAATCAGCGTAAATCCATTATTGAACTGATTGACCATGACGATGTTGCCATTACGGCGGTATCGACCGGGCAAGAAGCGCTTTATGAGCTGGGGATACAGCGATATGATTGCATGGTGCTGGATCTCATGCTGAACGATATGACAGGCTTTGAACTGCTCGACCGCATTCGGGACAATGAGCAGCTGGCCGATCTGCCGATTATTATTTATACGGGTAAAGATCTGGACAGTAAAGAAGAAACGCAACTGCGCAAGTTTGCGGAGTCCATTATTATTAAGGATGTCAAATCGCCGGAACGGCTTTTGGATGAAACGACCCTGTTCCTGCATCGTGTCGAGGCCAATCTCCCTGAGGACAAACGTAGAATTTTGCAGAAGCTGTATAACAAGGAAGAATTGTTTGAAGGTAAAAAAATATTGTTGGTGGATGATGATATCCGGAACGTATTCGCCCTGTCCAGCGTGCTGGAAGGCTACCGCATGGAGGTTACTTTTGCGGAAAATGGTAGAGAAGCGCTGGAAATGCTGGAACAGACACCTGATTTTGATCTGGTGCTGATGGATATGATGATGCCTGAAATGGACGGATATGAAGCCATGCGGCGAATCCGGCTGATGCCTCAATTCGAGAAGCTGCCTATGATTGCGCTCACAGCCAAGGCTATGAAGGATGATCGTTCCAAGTGTATTGAGGCAGGCGCTTCCGATTATGTGAAGAAGCCGATTCAAACCGAACAGCTCTTGTCATTAATGCGGGTATGGCTGTATTCGTAGCCCGAAAAAATGGGTAATATAAATCAGCACATGATTGGAGAGGTACTGGCAAAACCTATTCAGGAATTGGAGAGAGATTATGACATCAAAGGATACGGCGGATAATGCTGCAATTGAGCTGAAATCGAATGAAATGGAGCGGGAAATGATTGAAATTGAGCTGTTGCTGGAAGGAATTCATCGGCTGTACGGCTACGATTTTCGTAACTATGCTCTACCTTCGATCAAGCGGCGTATTTATTATCATGCACAGTCCGAGAATGTTAGCACCGTATCAGGGCTTCAGGAGAAGGTGCTGCATGATCGCAGCGCCTTCGACAGACTGGTACAAAGCCTCTCGATTCCAGTGACCGAGATGTTCCGCGATCCAGAGCTGTTTCTGAATTTCAGGCAGAAAATAATACCGATTTTACGGACATATCCGTACATTCGAATATGGCATGCAGGTTGCTCGACAGGTGAGGAAGTATACTCCATGGCGATCATGCTGCATGAGGAAGGCTTATATGATAAAGCCCGTATTTATGCGACGGATATGAATAACCTGTCTTTACAACAGGCGAAGGAAGGCGTATACGGGATTGATCGAATGAAGCTGTATACCAAAAATTATTTGGAGTCAGGAGGCACGCAATCGTTCTCCGAATATTATACAGCCAAGTATGATTCAGTGATGTTCCATCCTTTTTTACGTAAAAACATTATTTTTGCGGAGCACAACTTGGCGACAGACCGGTCCTTTAACGAGTTCAACGTTATCTTTTGCCGGAATGTCATGATTTATTTTAACGATGAACTTCGCAACCATGTACACGGGTTGTTTTATGATAGCTTGAGCCATTTTGGCGTGTTGGTGCTGGGGGCCAAGGAATCCATACATTTTACCGATTATAGTGATTCCTACGAGCCGTTGGACCGGATAGAAAAAATATACCGGAAGATTAAATAGAGATGCTTAGGAGGATACCATGGGGCTTCATGAACCGATTCATATATTGCTGGTAGATGACAGACCTGAGAACCTGCTCGCTCTTGAAGCGGTGCTGGAGAGTGAACAATATAATTTGGTAAAAGCTACATCCGGGGAAGAAGCGCTCCGGTGTCTATTAAAAGATGAATTCGCACTGGTAGTCCTCGATGTGCAAATGCCGGGTATGGATGGAATTGAGACCGCTAAGCTGATTAAGGCCAGAGAGAAAACGAAAGATATTCCGATTATCTTCATTTCCGCTAACAGTAAGGAAGCGGAGCATTTGTTTGCCGGTTATTCAGCGGGTGGTATTGATTACATGGTGAAGCCATTTATCCCTCAAATCCTCAAGTCCAAAATTGAAGGCTTTGTGCAGATGTATTTGACCAACAAACGCTTGAAGACACAGTCTATGCTGCTTCACCAGAAGACGCATGAGCTGGAAAAGATGAATAGCGAATTGATTGCCGCCAAGGAGGCAGCCGAAATCGCGGCTAATGCCAAAACGGAGTTCCTGGCTATGATGAGCCATGAAATTCGGACACCTATGAACGGTGTGATTGGTATGATTGACCTGCTGATGGAAACGGAGCTGCAAAGTGATCAGCAGGAATATGCCGATATCATTCGCCGCAGCGCTGATGCGCTTGTAGCTGTCATTAACGATATTCTGGACTTTACCAAGCTGGAGTCAGGCAAAATGGAGGTAGAGGAATATCCGTTCGATCTGGTTTCCTGTATCAAGGAAGTTTTCAGCCTGTTTACGGTGGAAGTAAATCGAAAGAATCTGGAGATGGATTATTTTCTGGATGAACAGCTACCTCCAGTGTTATACGGTGATATGGGAAGACTGCGTCAGGTTCTCATTAATCTGGTATCCAATGCCGTCAAATTTACAGATCGTGGTGGTGTATACGTCTTCGCATCGGTCAAAGAGCGTAGCGACGAAGGACTTACCGTTGAGTTTTCTGTGAAGGATACAGGCATTGGTATTGAGCCAGCCAAGGTTGGAAGGTTGTTTCAGCCCTTTTCCCAGCTTGACTCTTCGATGACGCGCAAATATGGTGGAACTGGTTTAGGACTCGCTATTTGCAAAACATTGGTGAACATGATGGGCGGCGATATCCGTGTGGATACAAGTGGAGAGCAGGGGGTAACGTTCCATTTTACAACGAAGCTTGGCTTTGCTCAGGAAAATGAACTGGAGGGAGAGTCCCGTCACGAATGGGAAATTCCCCACGAGAACTCTTCAAGCCGTAAGCCTGTACTGGTCGTGGATGACCATCCGATCAACCAGAAGCTGATGGTCAATATACTGGATAAGCTCGGTTTGGCAACGGATATAGCAGCAGACGGGCAGCAGGCCCTTGATATGGTCATGGCTAACCAGGATTATGACTATATATTCATGGACCTGCAAATGCCTGTGATGGACGGATTAGAGTGTACGGGCAAGGTGCGTGAACAATTGGCGGGAAGGTCACAGCCTGCTATTATCGCCATGACAGCGAATGTGATGGATGGTATTCAGCCCCGATGTATTGAGGCCGGAATGAACGATTATATTAGCAAGCCTGTGAAAATCAGCAGTGTAAAACAGGCTCTACTGCGGCATTCTCCAGATCATTTTCCAATGCAATCAGGCAAGGATCAAATTCACGAGGCGTAGCCTGATGTGCGGATGGTGACACTTGGAAGGTGCAGAAAGCATCATACGGTGATTCAAGCGCTCGTATAATGGGTTAGTATGTAAGGAAATCTTTTCTCGGGAGAGTAGGCCTATGAATACAAATAAAAATGAGAAGTTTAATGCGATTACAGAAACAAGTGATGGAGTAAATACCGTATATCTTAGCGGAGAGCTGGATCTTTCGGTGGCACCTGATTTTCGTCTGGTGATGGAGCCTTTGGTGGGGGAATCCGGCCAGGACTTGATTATTAACTTAAAAGAACTTAAATACATTGACAGTACAGGTATCGGTATTTTGTTATCTATTTTGAAGGCAAGACATGGGATGGAGTCCCGGTTTGCCGTTCAGGAGGTACCACCTCAAATCCAAAAATTATTCGATATGACTGGTATTTCCAAATTCTTTGTCCCCCAGGAGAATTCCCAATAGGAAAGGAAAGAAAAAGAAATGAATGCTCAAATTCAAAAAGTAGTTCTTAATTTGCCGGCAACTGCTGACTTTGTCGATATTGTAAGATTAAATTTGTACGGAATTGCCGCGAAAATGGGATTCTCTTACGAGGATATAGAAGACATGAAAGTGGCTGTATCTGAAGCCTGTAATAACTCTGTCCTTTATGCTTACGGTCATGAAGGCGGAGTGGTGGAAGTAACATTCGAATTTGACGAAGCTTCGTTGTCCATCCGTGTCAAAGATGAAGGGGAGAGCTTTGAACGCGTGGAGAACCCGTCCCGTCTTGCATCCTTGCATGACAAAGAGCTGAATGATGCACAGGTAGGTGGACTAGGCTTCTATCTCATGCAGGCGCTTATGGACGATGTCCATATCTTGAATGAGACTGGAAAAGGCACTGAAGTCGTGCTTGTAAAGCGTCTGGTCAGAAGCGAGGAAAAAGTATGAATGAAAAGGTAACTCCCCCGGAGTCGATGGATGAAGCTGTTGGTCTAATCTGGGAGTACCAGCAAACCAAAGATAACGAGATTGCTACCGTACTGATCCGCAAGTATGAGCCGATGGTCAAGATGGCTGCCGGGAAAATCTCCCGTAACCGTCCGGACTTATACGAGGATTTATATCAAACCGGTCAGATGGCATTGATACGTCTGCTTCAGCAATACGATATCAGCTTGGGTATCCCCTTTGAACCGTATGCTATGAAAAGTATGCTGGGACATATGAAAAATTATTTGCGCGACAAATCCTGGTACATTCAGGTTCCCCGCCGCATCAAGGAAAAGGGTGCGCTCGTTCAGCATGCCATCGACGAGCTGACCGTTAAATTGGAACGTTCGCCGAATGTGAACGAGATTGCGGAGTATTTGGACCTCACCGTGGAGGAAACGATCGAAGTGCTCGCAGGCCGTGAGTGCTACCACTATGTGTCACTGGACTCACCTTTATCCCAGGAGGAGAGTGCGGCTACGCTAGGCGAGCTTATCAGCTCGGATGCGAACGACTACGACACCGTGGAAAAACGAATGGATTTACAACAGGCTTTAAGCCAGCTGAAAGAGCAGGAACAGAAGGTGCTCCTTCTGGCATTTCAGGATGGTCAATCTCAACGTGCGATTGCGCAGACCTTGGGCGTATCGCAGATGAGCGTATCCCGCATCCAGAAGCGGGCGACCGAGAAGCTGAAACAGATCATGTCTAATTCTTCTATCTCATGAGAGGAAGACTGCCTGCATGGTTTCGATTACTGGACGTCACATCATAAGGACACGCCATTCCATAAGGGAAGCGTGTCCTTTTTTAAAGCGGAAAAGGAGGGGGAGGAAGGGTGAAATCCACGACAGCATTTGAACAGATTTCCTCCTTTCACGGAGGGTGGGAATGGTGGGACATCGGCGCTATAGACTGGCAGGACCCCGTTATACAAGAGCTGAAAGAGAAACTTCCGCAGGTCCGGGAATGGCTGGACAAGGTAGAAGACATCCCATCCAGTTTTATTTCTGTGCGCTTTCTGGATGGCGTTCAACCCTTGATATGCGGATCGCTGATCTATTCCATTCAGGAGGAAATCGACAGTCAACGTGATTGTAGCAAGTTCTATTTCCTCGTCCTGGGCCAGAAGTTAGTGACCTTAAACTTGGATCAGAATACCCGCGAAATCATGCACACGGTCGAACGTCAAAAAATGCTCGACCAATGTGAAAGTGCAACTGATGGCATGTTTGTACTGGCAAGGGCGGTTCTTCATTATTTTCATACGGGGATGGACAAATTCGAGATTAACCTGAGAAAACTGGAAGAGAATATGGAGAAAAGAAATGCCCGAACGCTAATGGACTCCATATTGAATGCGCGTTTTGAGCTGTTATATTGGAGTAATATGTTCATTCCATTTTCAGAACTGGTAACGGCTTCCCGGGAAGCGTATCTGGATGAGCTGGAGGAAAATCGCTTTTTTAAGCAGCTACTTCACCGTGTCAATCGAATGGAAGAGCTTTTCCGGCATTATGAAAAGGAAATTGACACGTTGATCTCCATTGACGATGCCATTTCCGCATTTAGGGGCAATGAGATTACGAAGACACTCACCATTGTAACAGCCGTATTTACGCCTGCAACCGTAGTGGGCGCCATTTGGGGCATGAACTTCGAGAATCTGCCCTGGATCAAAACAGGCTGGGGCTTTACTGTCGTGATTGCGGCGACCCTGTTAAGTATGGTGGGGATGTACGGCTGGCTGATGATGAAGGGATGGACAGGAGATTTGCTGAAAACGAACAAGCGCAACAAACTTTAGCGGAGTCATCCCCAATGTACAGATAAAAACGATCCATGGTAATGGGCTGCGTGTACGCACGAACCTCTGGTTACTATGGATCGTTTGCCGTCTAATTTCCGCCTTGGCTCATTTTAATATAGCCCAGCAGCTCGGCAATGAAATCTCCGATGATCGGAAGATTCAGTTGTACAAGGAAGCTGAGCAGCCAAGCGAGCAGAGCGAGTATGACGACTGTACCCAGCGTAAGGCCAAGACCCCTTGCAATGCCTGCGGTCAGGTTACTGATGATCCTTTTTTTGGGATTAGAATAGGTTTCCAATACATCACGAAATTCTACTCTTTCCAGCATGTCGGCTATTTGATCTAAGCGCTTATTAAGCCGCTTTACCTCATGACGCAGTTCAAAAGGATGCTCATTCACATCAAAATCCCTGGTTTGATCCTGACCCTGTCGGGGATGAAAGGTCCGTTTGTTGTTTACGCTTAGATCATCTCCATACGAGTTTGGTTTGCTCATCGTCATCCCTGCCTTTCAGTCATCTAAAAAAACAGCCAGCTTCGTGCACGCTGGCTGTTCAGTGTTTTAAGGTCTATTCTTGTTGTACACAGAATTCCCTGTCATTAGGAAGTGGCGTTTAATTGTTTTTGCGTTTCCTCGGCAGCCTGAGCCGTTGCATCCATAACCTCTTTATCCGCTTTGGCCGCTTCATCAACGATATCAGCAGAAGCTTTGGTTACACTGGATACGATGTTGTCTTTGCTCTCGGATACCGTTTTGGCTACATCTGCTGTTTTGGAGGTAACGGTTTTAGCCAGATCCGTTGCTTTACTGCTGACTACGGATGCAACGTCTTTTGTTTTATCGGAAACAACCGTAATTTTTTCAGACAAATCGCTACGCAAATCGCGACCTGGCTTCGGTGCGAACAGCAGGGCTGCCGCAGCACCAATCAAACCTCCGATGAGTAAACCCTTTGCAAAGCTCGAGCTATTACCTACCGTATTTTGATTATCAATGTTACTCATGTCATATCACTCCTCTTATAGAATAAAAAAACATATAAATGTTAGGTAGCCCTTCTTAAAAGCCTGGACACAAGTCCGAGCAGGAACACAAATAATGCGGTTCCGAGTATGGCGGGAATGACTGCAAAATCACCGATGACCGGACCCCAGTTTCCCAGCAGCGTGGCACCGAGCCAAGCTCCTACAAATCCGGCGATCATAGAACCTGCAATGCCCCCAGGCATTTCATGGCCAGCGAGCGCATCGCCAATCAATCCGATAATAATAGCCATTACAATACTTAATACTATTCCCAACACAAGGATCGCCTCCTTTATCCTTCAGTTTAGCAGAAACAGCTGTTTAACAGAGAATCATAATGCTTTTTGTGAGTGCTGAGTTTAGAGTGCTGCGTTGTTTTGCTTACTTCGTATATAAACGCCGTGACTCCGTGTGAAACAAGAAACCGCCTCAAACTGCTTACGGACGGGGAACAGAAGGAGGCAGAGATCCCTGCAGTCGTGCTCGCCAATAGATAACAGGAACGGTAAATACTAGCCAAATGATTCCGGCGATATAACCACCCGCTATGTCGGTTGGAAAGTGAACTCCCAGATAGACCCGGCTTAGCCCGATCAGGAGAATCAAAAGTGCGCCAAGAACGCAGGGAAGGACGATAGAGCGCTCATGAATTTTTCGTTCTATCACCCAAATGGCAAAAATCATGCCGTAAAATCCCATGGAAATCATTGCGTGCCCACTGGGAAAACTATAGCCGCCGACTTCTACCAAATGTTGAAGGGATGGGCGCTCCCGTTGCAAAACTTCTTTAATGAGCGTGTTCAACACCCACATCGCCGTAAAGCTGCTTATTACTGCAAAGGAATAAGCCTTCGAGTGGAGATATACCCAGCACCAGGCGGCAATACCCAGAGCAACCAGCAGCGATACACAGAAAGAACCAAAAGACGTAATGAATACAGCGACAGGCAGAAGCTTGTGATGAGCAGCCGTTGTGTCTGGAAAGACTACATTCTGAATGCGTTCATCCCAATATAGAAAAGGAGCTGTACCGATCCAACGAACAGAGTAGGCAATGAGAAGCAAAACGGCAATCATAACGATGGACGCGTACAGACTGCGACGTAAATAGCATGGCAAAAAACGGGATGGTTGAGGTTCTTGGGACAGCATATGTAGGGAATCTCCTCCTTATGGCTTCGTACATAGATTTATCTTGGATGGATTCATAGTGAGTTTAGCTTTTCATTTGCAGAAGACATCTGCGAAGAAATCCATCAGTGAATGATAAAAAATAAAGCTCGTATTTCGTTACGCATCTGTTGATACGAACGGAGATACGAGCTTTATTTACGGGGACAGGCCGCTACCATGAACAGTGTCACCCAAGATGATAGGCTGTAAGTAAGCTAAACGGCGTGCGTCTGTCTTCTGATTAGGAGGGATTACGTAATCTGCCCAGCTCGGAGACGATGGCCTCGACTTCTGAAATACTCAGATTAGGCTTGTTTATCACCATTTCATAGACATCACGCAGATCCTCGTATTGCTCCAGAGAGAAAGCGGAGGACTGCATAGCAGCGCCACTCGCCATACGAAGCTTGGTTTTGATGCCTTCAATCATATGTTCAATGTTGGCATGAGACGGTACAGACAAATCCATCGTTAATGTTCCATCCTTTCATATCAGGGGAAGTTGCCTGTATTGTATCATGTTTTTGTTGTAGAATGTACTGAAAGTCAGATTATCGGCCAACGGCCGGAACAAGGAGGATGGACGAAGGTGTCTTTGTATAATCGGACTTCCGTATCCGGGCGATCTCCTTTAGACAGTAATGCGGAAAAAACAGATCGCGAAGGGCTCGTACCGTTTTTTCGGGAAATTCATTCTCAGCATGAGGTGAATAAGCTGACCTTTGTTTGTATCGGCACGGATCGTTCGTCAGGCGATTCACTGGGACCGCTGGTCGGCACCATGCTTATGGAACAGGGCTTTCCGCACGTGATCGGCACAATGACTGAGCCGTGCGACGCGGATCATCTGGTTTCGTATTTGGAGCGTATTCCCCAGGACCACCATGTGATTGCCATAGACGCTTGTCTGGGGCAGCAAGGATCGGCGGGGATGTTTCTGGTTGCCCGTGAGCCGCTAACTCCGGCGCGTTCGGTCGGACTGGCCATGCCTTCTGTCGGAGATTACAGCGTTGCAGCTATTGTGAATGAGCGTAGTCCCAAACCCTACTGGACATTGCAAATGACATCACTTCATCTCGTCATGACGATGGCTGCACATATAGCCCATGCTGCGTCTTGCGGGTTTGGTTTAAGAGTAGATTCGCAAGAATTTCCAGAGGGCTACCGTTTCAGATATTGATGGTCTGCTTAATAATATACATCAGCATGTTTCTAATCATAATAGTTTCACACCAATAGATTATATATAGAGAAAGAAGGGTTCCACATGGAAAAGGTGCTATGTGAAGGAACGACGATCTGCTATGCCGAACATGGAAAAGGAGAGCCCATCATCCTGTTGCACGGATTTTGTGGAAGCTCTTCCTATTGGGATGAGGTTGTTCCATTGCTGTCCCAAAGCTATCGCTGCATTGTTCCGGACTTGCGTGGTCATGGACGTAGCGATGCTCCGCTCGGAGCCTACACGATTGATCAAATGGCGAACGATGTGCTTAAGCTTCAAGAGCAATTGGACATCCCACAGGCTGCCTGGTTTGGTCATTCCCTCGGGGGCTATTTGACGCTTTCTGCGGTACAGCGCCATCCCGAGCGGCTTACAGCTTTCGGGCTGATTCACTCCACTGCATACGCGGATACGGAGGAAGGAAAAGAAAAACGGAACAAAGCTGTATCCACTATTCAAACCGAAGGGATTACAACATTTGTAGATGGACTCGTCCCCGGACTATTTGCTCCAGAACATGTAGAGTCCTTATCGGATCAGGTACTCAAGGTCAAAGAAATCGGTTATAAAACGCCGCCGCAAGGAGCCGTAGGCGCATCTTTGGCTATGCGTGAGCGTTCTGACCGCCGCGACGTGCTGTCGGCCTCCACCTTGCCCACCCTGTTAGTGGCGGGTGAGCAGGATCAGGCGGTTCCTCCCGCTCGGACGTTTACGACAGATCGGGCCGGGGTCACTCAGGTCACGATATCTGAAGTTGGCCATATGAGCCTGTTCGAAGCACCGGAACAACTGGCACATGCCATGTTGGCATTTTTACAACAAAACATCCAGCAGTAAGCCCGAGCAGCAAAGCCAAAAACCGGAACCATCTGGTACAAATACAGAGGGTCTCCGGTTTTTTTACGTTTTAAATTGATTTTGGTTGTACAAACTGGTTTCCGTCTTGACTGAGTCATTTGGCTTTTGCACAAGGATGACTTACAATCAGAATGTAATGGTTCCTGGTTGTCAAGGCATCGGGATGAAAGGAAGGGAACGGCTTGCTTAGAAAAGATTATTTGCTCAGTATGATGGAAGAAATGACATCCGCAGTGGCATCGGTGCTCGGTCTAAGGCGTGAAAATAAACACGTCGAAGCGCTGAAACAACTGGATGACCTGCTTAACAAGCAGTTTCGTCTTCGTTCAGATTTGCTCAGACGATTACCGCCGGAACAAATTATAGAGCTTTTCCGACTGGGTCCCGGTATTGAAGCGGACAAGCTTCAGCAGGTGGCTCGCATTTTGGAAGAAGAAGCCGCTATTTACCTGGAAACCGACAGAACAGACGAGGGGATACGAATCTTGATTAAATCCCTTCATCTATACTTGTACAGTGATTTGAATGGCGCGACCCGTGACATTCAGGTTCTGCCTGAACGAATTGCGTGTATCGTCAATTTGATTCGGGAATATGAGCTACCAGCCGATACAAGCAGGTTGCTGGCTGCCCATTACGAGCGAGAAGACAGGCTGGACGAGGCCGCTGATGTCTGGTTCGGACTGGCATGGGAGCAGCCTGAGCTGCTGCCGGGAGCAGAGGCATTTTATACTCAATTGCTGGATAAGACTGATGCGGAGCTTCAACAGGGTGGACTTTCACGCCGGGAAGTAACCGAGGGTTTGGTCGAAATTACCCAACTACATGAAAGAAAGTGAGATGTACCTTTTGGATTCACTGCGTGAACTTATATACCAACTAACTACAGGAGGATCCCTCATAACCGCGACGCTGAGTCAGCTTCGTAAACGGGAGGATGCTTCCTTTACTAAAGTGCAAATCAAGCCTGTTGAATTGAAGAACAAGCTGCATTACCAGTTTGCTTTTCATTACAGTAACAAAGTCATTCATGAAAACCTGCCCCCTGACGAAGCTAATGAGCGCATGACCGCCTTGTTTGAGGACACGTTCCGTCAAGGACTCTTGTGTGCGAAGAATGCAGACTATCAGGTGCTGATCAGTAAAAAATATAAAGTGTCTATTTTGACAAAATCACCGAGCAAAAGTACAGCCGACCTGTCTCATAACCGCAAAAAGCAATATGTGCTGGAAGAAGGAGAACGGATTCCTTTCCTGATTGAGCTGGGGATTATGAATGAGGACGGCAAGGTACTGGCCCGCAAGTATGATAAGTTCCGTCAAATCAACCGTTTTCTCGAAATGGTGCAGGATGTACTTCCTAATCTTCCCGTAGGCCGTCCGTTAACCATTGTGGATTTTGGCTGTGGTAAATCATATTTGACCTTTGCGCTATATCATTATTTGGCAGTACAGCAAAAACGACCTTTGCAGATCGTCGGTCTGGATTTGAAGGCAGATGTTATTGAAACCTGTAACCTTTTGGCTCAAAAGCTGCAATACCGCCAATTGGAGTTTTTGGTCGGTGACATCGCGGATTATAACGAGCTGGAGCAGGTGGATATGGTTGTGACTTTGCATGCCTGTGATACCGCAACGGATGCCGCATTGGAGAAGGCAGTTCGTTGGGATACTTCTGTTATTTTGTCGGTTCCGTGCTGTCAGCATGAGCTGTTCAGCCAGCTGGAAAATCCAGTGCTGGAGCCGTTGCTTTCCCATGGTATTTTGAAGGAGCGCTTTTCAGCGCTGGCAACAGACGGTATCCGAGCCAAGCTGCTGGACATGATGGGATACCGGACACAGTTGCTGGAATTTATCGACATGGAGCATACGCCTAAAAATATTTTGATCCGTGCCGTCAAAGGGCAAGCAGGGGAACGCTCTGTTTTATGGCGTGAATACACGGCATTTCGGGATTTTATTCATGCTGATCCTTATTTGGAGCGTGCTTGTGCGGATTTGCTTCCCGAGGGAGCAGGGGAGACGAAGAAATCGGAATAGAAATACAGCAAAAGTGGGGCCACTGCGGTGGCTCCACTTTTTTTTGTAATTCTCAGCTTTACAGTTTGTCGTTAGAGGTTGCTTCCCTTGCGTAGCATATTCTTGGATACGCAGAATTATCCGCCATAGGCACTTCTAAAGGCGGTGCACAAAACGGCGCGATCTACCTTCCACAATGCCGCGAGTTCCTCACTGACATCCTCATCCCACCAGTCGCACAGTAGTCTGCGGTTGCTGTGGTTTTCGGCAATCCAGATGAGGTGTCCTGCGACCTTGCGGCAGTACAGCTCCTCGCCCTGCTTGACCAGATCGGGAGCGATGTGAACAGGCAGACGCTTGCAGGTTCGGTACAGCTCTTTGCTGCATGCGCGCCGGATACCACGAGCCGTGGGTAAACGGGATTGTGGATTGTTATGTTTGGGGATTTTGCCGGGAGGCATACCATATCCCCTCCTCTCTCTCACAACTTATGCGGGCAGAAGAGCGGGTGTCACTGACCATCCTATTTGGGCGAAGTGGCGACTTGTTCTGCCGCTGTGATACACTAATGAAAATAGAGAAACAGGCAGGGAGTTGGAAAATAAATGGACCATATATCTAGTATCATTAATTATTTGTTTGAGATCATTCGTAGTCTTGGGTATTTTGGTATTATGCTAGGATTGATGGTTGAGGTCATTCCAAGTGAAATTGTCCTCGCTTATGGCGGATTTTTAGTGTCCTCGGGTCATATTAATTTTGTTGGCGCGGTCGCTTTTGGAACCATTGGCGGGGTGCTGGCACAACTGTTTATTTACTGGATTGGGCGCTATGGCGGCAGGCCGGTATTGGATAAGTACGGCAAATACATACTTATCAAAAGGAGTCATGTGGATCACGCTGAAGCCTGGTTCAACAAATACGGCACAGGGGTCATTTTCACAGCACGCTTTATCCCTGTTGTGCGTCACGCGATCTCAATCCCTGCCGGGCTGGCTCGCATGAACGTATGGCGCTTTATTGTTTTGACGACGCTGGCAGTTATACCTTGGTCTGTTCTGTTTATATATTTAGGAATGCTGCTTGGAGACAAGTGGGAGCAGATTGACGAAGTGGCAGCACCTTATATCAAACCGATTTTACTGGTTGCCCTTGCGCTCTTGATCATTTATTTTGTTATCAAATGGATTGTGTCTAGAAACAAGAAAGGAAGTGTATAACATGAGTCGTACTAACGTTTCGCAATATTTCGGAAAAGGTCTGAGCCCCGAGCAGTTTATGGAGGGTATGGAAAAAAACAAGGAAGCCTTCCGCTCCGGGTATGATCAGTTTGTGTGGAACCGTGAAGAGGACCGCGAGTATTTTGAAAGCTTGAACCATCGGGACGATCTGCGTGTACTCATTTTGGCCGCCGACTGGTGTGGAGATGTAGTACGTAACGTGCCGGTTGTATTCCGTGCGCTAGAGAATAGCGGGATTCCGACTGAAGTATTGATTTTGGAAAATCATCAAGCGCTGATGGACGACTTCCTGACGATGGGCGGACGTGCTGTGCCGATTGTGATTTTTGCCGATACAGGGGGTCATGTATTGGGTCACTGGGGACCGCGTCCTGCGCATGTCCAACAAATTATGATCGGGTTCAAACGTGAAAATCCGGATCGGGAAGCCGATGATTATCAAGAAAAAATTGCGGTGGCCCGTAAAGAAATGGCTGAGAAATATGGGGAGGGAACCGAGGTTCATCCTGTGATTGTTCAGGAATTGCGCGAGCTAATCTCGGGATTTTAAAATATGACGTTGTCTATTCGCAGCTTTAATCTGGGCCCGCTCCAAACGAATGCCTATTTGCTTCAAGGGGATGACCCGCAGCGTGCCGTTATCATTGATCCTGGCATGAATCCGGGTCCTTTGCTGAGAGCCATTGAGTCACTGAAGATTGAAGCCATTTTGCTCACTCATGCTCATTTTGATCATATCGGTGGAGTGGATGAGATTCGCAAAGCGAAGGGCTGTCCGGTTTATCTGCACCCTTTGGAGCAGGACTGGCTTACATCCCCTAAATTAAACGGTTCTTTGATGTGGCCCGAGACATCCCCGCCGATCTCGACGGAGCCTGCCGAATATGATTTGGCGGAAGGTCAGCAATTGAACCTGATCGGGCATACATTCAAGGTGTTCCATACACCTGGGCACTCGCCTGGAAGCGTCAGCTTTTTGTGTGGAAAGGACTTGTTCTCCGGCGATGTATTATTCCGTCAGGGTGTCGGCCGCACAGACTTGACAGGTGGGCGGGAACGGGACTTGTACGATTCCATTCAGAACAAATTGTTCCCGCTTGGAGATGACGTTACGGTGTATTCCGGTCACGGTCCCAAAACGTCCATCGGGTATGAGAAAGCCAACAATCCGTATATACGATAAAAAGTGATGGATGTTTTCAACTGGGGCATAATCAAGGTTGTGACAGGTTTTGCCCCATTTCGACAACAAATTATAAATAATGTATAGACAAAGGTTTTTATTTTTGTTAACATACATATATTGAAGTTACATACTAAACTCGCGAAGCACGCAAGCTGTGGATGAATCCCGGTTTGCGTTCTTTTTTTTGCCCATTAAGAGGATAAAGAGGCATTTGGCCGTCAGATCACAAGGGGGAGCATCAATGAAAAGGAAGTATATATCTGGGTTACATCGTGAGAATGGAGATATCCGCCATTTTTCCATAAAGAAAGAAGACGGAGCTTCTGTGCAAGATTCTAAACCGAAGGTAATAACTTGGAAAAAGGTAACAAAACAGGACGGAACCATTGCACAGAATTGGCACACAAGGCTGAATGAGTACAGGCTGGGACGTGGAGACGGACAGTTTTGAAGATACATAGATGATATAGACAAGCTACTTTTTTTTTAGTAGACTTAGCAGATAAGTTCAGACAAACGGGGGGGCTAACGATGCATCATTTAGGAACTAGAATTATGATCGTCGCGGATGCTTTTGAGCAGAATCTTCCTGTGGGCGAACATGGTTATATCATTGCTTACGACCGTAATGCGGACAATGCTTTTGACTATGTCATTCGCGTCCCGAAGGTGAATCGCAACTTTTTTGTACCATCCGGGGACATCGAGCTGGAAGAAAGTATTTTGAAGCTGGAAGCCGAGCGGATTGAGCGTGAAGCGCTGATAGATTACGCCCTTGCTACGCATAATGAGAAGCTGTTCAGACATGTGATGAACGGTGGTCTTGATTCGGTAGAGGTTGAGGAAGAAGAAACCGCGACAGAATTGTTGTCACAGGCTGATTTTATTAGACAAGTCAATTTACGTGCTTGGATATAAGGGGGGCGGCTAATGCCGACTCTTTTGAAGAATATATAATTAGCACGTTCTTAGCTCCTATCGCTTTTATGAAAGAGCACCGAGAGGTGCTTTTTTTTATATATATTTAATAACATGTACCTTTTGGTTGCGCAGTTTGATTCTGTACCGCGCCAAAGATTGAATTGTAAAGTGTTCTATCCTATAATTAAAAACGTTATTTCAAAGTTCGGTGCAGCATTTTTGATATACACGAGGAGGTTTTTATATGAACATTTCCACGGAAGATGTCCGTCACGTAGCCAAGCTGTCCCGGTTGAATCTGACCGCAGCCGAGGAAGACACGATGACAGGGCAATTGAACGCTATTCTTCACTATGCGGAGAAGCTGAATGAGTTGGATACGGAAGAGGTAAAACCGACCACTCATGTGCTGCACGTCAGCAATGTCATGCGGGATGACAAAGTTCGCGAAAGTTTGACACACGAGCAAGTGATGCGCAATGCACCTGAAGAAGAAGACGGACAGTTTAAAGTTCCTGCTGTTCTGGAATAGATTTCACATTTGAAAGGAGGATGCAAATTGAGCTTGTTTGATAATACATTGCCGGAAATACATAACAAGCTGCATCAAAAGGAAATTTCCGTGAGTGACCTGGTGGGTCACGCTCTGGAGACGATTGGTGCGCGGGAAGACAAGATCAAGGCCTACATTACGGTTGACGAGGAACAGGCACGTGCATCCGCACGTAAGCTGGACGATCATCTGATCTCGGGAGAGGAACGAGGGTTGCTGTTTGGCCTGCCGGTCGGCATTAAGGATAACATCGTGACAGAAGGGCTGCGTACAACATGCGGCAGTCAATTTTTGAAGAATTTTAATCCCGTGTACGATGCAACGGTTGTTGGCAAATTGCGTACTGCGCAAACCGTGACACTGGGCAAAATGAACATGGACGAATTCGCCATGGGAGGCTCTAACGAGAACTCCAGCTTCTTCCCGGCACGAAATCCTTGGGATCTGGAACGCGTTCCCGGCGGCTCCAGTGGCGGCTCGGCTGCGGCTGTAGCAGCGGGCGAGGCTTATTTCACCCTCGGCTCCGATACAGGTGGATCCATTCGCCAGCCTGCGTCCTATTGTGGCGTAGTGGGCTTGAAGCCAACCTATGGTCTGGTATCACGTTTTGGACTGGTGGCTTTTGCTTCCTCTTTGGACCAAATTGGACCGATTACGAAAAATGTTCAGGATTCGGCGTACGTCCTGCAAGCCATTGCAGGCTATGATCACAAGGATTCCACTTCTGCCAAGGTAGACGTTCCTGATTACTTGAACGCTTTGACCGGAGATGTAAAAGGGCTTCGTATTGCTGTACCTAAGGAGTATCTGGGTGAGGGTGTCGATCCACAGGTCAAGGAAAAGGTGCTGAACGCGCTAAAAACGCTGGAAGGACTGGGCGCGGTATGGGAAGAAGTTTCTCTTCCGCACACCGAATATGCGGTAGCCACATACTATTTGCTGGCTTCATCCGAAGCATCGTCCAATCTGGCTCGTTTTGACGGTGTACGCTATGGCGTACGTGCAGACAATCCGGACAACCTGCTGGATCTGTACCATCAGTCCCGCACGCAGGGCTTTGGCCCCGAGGTGAAGCGCCGGATTATGCTGGGCACTTATGCGCTGAGTTCCGGGTACTATGATGCTTACTACTTGAAAGCTCAAAAAGTGCGTACACTGATCAAACAGGATTTTGATCGTGTGTTTGAACAATATGATGTTATTATCGGGCCTACTGCGCCAACCACAGCTTTTAAAATCGGTTCGCAAGTGGATGATCCATTAACGATGTATTTGAACGATATTTTGACGATTCCGGTGAGCTTGGCTGGAGTGCCAGCCATCAGTATCCCTTGTGGTCTAGCAGATGGATTGCCGGTTGGACTGCAAATTATCGGAAAAGCCTTTGACGAGTCTTCCGTGCTGCGTGTAGCGCATGCATTTGAACAAAATACCGAATTTCACAAGCAGCGTCCGCAGCTGTAATTTGCCGAAAAGGAGGGAACCCATTCATGACTACTACTACATCCAAATATGAGACGGTCATCGGACTGGAAGTCCATGTAGAACTGCATACGAAGTCTAAAATATTTTGCGGATGCTCGACATCCTTCGGAGCACCGCCAAACTCGCACACATGTCCCATTTGTCTTGGACATCCGGGGGTACTGCCGGTATTAAACCGTCAGGCCGTTGATTATGCGATGAAAGCGGCGATGGCACTTAATTGCACGATTGCTGATGTGAGCAAGTTTGACCGCAAAAACTATTTTTACCCCGATTCGCCCAAGGCTTACCAAATCTCGCAATACGATCAGCCGATCGGCGAGCATGGCTGGATTGATATTGAAGTGAACGGTGAGACAAAGCGTATTGGTATTACCCGATTGCATCTGGAAGAGGACGCAGGCAAATTAACACATGTTGATGGTGGCTATGCGTCTTTGGTTGATTTTAACCGTGTCGGTACACCGTTGGTCGAGATCGTTTCGGAACCGGAAATATCTTCACCGGAAGAAGCCAAGGCTTACTTGGAAAAGATACGTGCTATTATGCAGTATTGTGACGTATCCGATGTGAAGATGGAGGAAGGCTCGCTTCGCTGCGATGCGAACATCAGCCTTCGTCCGCATGGACAACAAGAGCTAGGTACTAAAGCTGAGCTAAAAAACATGAACTCCTTCCGTGGCGTACAGCGCGGATTGGAATATGAGCAGTTCCGCCAGGAGCAGACGCTGGAGGAAGGCGGAACGATTGTACAGGAGACTCGCCGTTGGGATGAGGCCCAAGGTAAAACTCTGTCCATGCGCGGTAAGGAACAGGCGCATGACTATCGTTATTTTCCAGACCCGGATCTCGTTACGCTGCATATTGATGCAGAATGGAAAGAACGCATCCGTGCTTTGATTCCTGAACTGCCTGACCAGCGTAAAGTACGCTACACCTCGGAATATGGATTGCCTGAGTATGATGCACAGGTAATTACGTCTTCCAAGCCACTCGCCGATTTGTTCGAGGATAGTCTTCAATACACGAAGGATGCCAAAGCAGTGTCCAACTGGATTATGGGGGATTTGCTCGGCTATTTAAACAGCGTCGGTGTGGAACTGTCACAGGTTAAACTGACAGGTCGGGGCTTGGGTGAAATGATCGGGCTGCTGGAGAAGGGAACGATCAATAGTAAAATCGCTAAAACGGTCTTCAAGGAAATGCTGGAGAGTGATAAACTGCCGCAGCAAATTGTTGAAGAAAAAGGGCTTGTGCAAATCAGCGACGAGGGTGCGATCATGACGATCGTCGAGCAGGTTGTAGCGGCTAACCCGCAATCGGTTGAGGATTACAAAGCTGGCAAGCAGAAGGCCATCGGATTCCTGGTTGGTCAAGTGATGAAGGAGAGCAAGGGCAAAGCAAATCCCGGCCTCGCCAATAAGCTGCTGACGGAAGTGTTAAACCGCTAATGGCATAGATTTGCAAGGGGCTTGTCTTATAGGGACAGGCCCCTTTTTGTATAGGCTCTGTGAGTCTGCTCTGAATAAAAGGAGGGATACAGCATGATTAGCATATGTTCATTGGAAGATGATGAAATGGTCAGTCAGATATGGCGTCTTCAGCACATCGCCTACAGGCTGGAGGCTGAGCGGATCGGTTTTGATGAAATACCACCCCTTATGGATACGTTTGATACGCTGCGAAGCTGCGGAGAGACATTCCATGGCTGGATTGAGG
This sequence comes from Paenibacillus terrae HPL-003, assembly GCF_000235585.1. Taxonomy (GTDB): domain Bacteria; phylum Bacillota; class Bacilli; order Paenibacillales; family Paenibacillaceae; genus Paenibacillus; species Paenibacillus terrae_B. Next base: position 511,247 of record NC_016641.1, on the reverse strand, counting down.
ACGGTGACCTGCTAGGGGCGCTGGCAGTGCAGTCTGAGTCGTCCGATTCGCTCACTCTTACACGTATGATGGTTCATCCGGATCATTTTCGCAAAGGGATTGCCGACTCCTTAATGAAGCATGTTTTGAATGAATATCATCATATACCTCTGTTTATCGTATCTACAGGAACTTTAAATGCTCCTGCGGTGGCCCTTTATCGAAAACATGGCTTTCGCCCCGTATCGGCGGCAGAGGTGGCTCCGGGCGTGGAATTAACCACATACCACCTGCATAACGTGAAATAGCGTTAGCAATTGAAATAGCAAACAAACCGCATACCCGGAGAGGTAAGCACGACATAACCGAGAGGGGAACTTTAATGGATAACCCGTGGATTATAGACGATTCACATATCATTTTACGACTTTTGCTATCCATGCTCCTGGGCGGGTTCATTGGTATTGAGCGCGAACGTTCAAAGCATGCGGCTGGTTTGAGGACACATATTATGGTCAGTCTCGGTTCGACGCTTATTATGCTGCTCTCCATTTACGGTTTTGCCGATTTTATCAAGGAAGCCAATGTACGTATTGATCCGGCTCGCTTGGCTACGGCGGTGATTACAGGAGTGGGTTTTTTAGGTGCTGGAACTATTATATTTACAGGCAAGTCCATCACTGGTTTAACAACAGCCGCCTCTATCTGGGTCGTAGCAGCTATTGGCCTTGGAGTCGGAGCAGGCTTTTATTTTCCATCTATTGCGGCGACTGTACTGGTATTTTTAAACTTATGGGTGTTTAACAAAATCGAATTGCGGTATATGCGAGGACGCCAGCCTCATCTGATTACACTGTACGGGTTGTCCTCTCACGGATTACTGGAGCAAATTTCGACCTATTTAGAGCAAGAAAAGGTGGAAATACGCAAAATAGTGATCAAAGAGCATGAAAATGTACCTTTTCACGAGTTCCACCCGGATCGGCAGAGCATGGAGGTTTCCTTGGAGGTGCTGGCCCACCACGAGTTTAATCCAGTGCGTATTGCAGCTGATCTCCGGCAGTGGGAGGATGTAGCGGCTGTTTCTGTGGAATGATGGTTTACCACATTTTTCCAGTTACTCTTGAATCCGATTGGGGTACTATCTAACCATTGGGGCATTTGCTGCGGATCACGCATGGAATTCAAGGGGGAGGACGGCATGGACTCGGAACTACCAAAGCAGGGAAAGCGTCTGAAATACACTAAATTTCGCAAAGGTATTGCCATTATAATGGCAGCATTGTTACCTGGGCTAGGGCATTTTTTTTTAGGGCTCTTCATTAGAGGGCTTACATTTATCGTATTGCTTCTGTTAGATATTTTTGCAATGCTGTATGTTGTTTCTGACGGTTTGAGGATTAACATTCCGTTGCTTATTTTGCTCGGCTTGTTCATTCCTGTTTTATATTTTTATAATGTATATGACGTGTTACAATCAGCGGATTATATGGTTCGCTATCGCCGTAAGCCTGATCGTAATGCACAGATGGATGCACGAGGACAGCAAAGCAGTCCATTTTATGCTTGGGAGAGAGGTTTGTCTTTTGCCGTGCTGCTCGTGGTGGGTGGCGGACTTATGATTCTGTTTCGTATGAAACCACGTTGGCTGGGCAACTTTTTCGAAGATTATGGCTTTTTGACGTTAGCTATTTTATTAATACTGATCGGACTATTAGTTTTTTTGCGAGAAGTCGGCTTGTCGGTCAAGCGTAAAAAGGTAAAGGAAAGAGGGTGAAGCTGGCGTGCACCGCAAAATAAGAGTCGGGCGCTACACCTCTTCGCTTCTGTTGATGGCTGTAGGCTTTCTGCTTATCTTGGATGTTGTCCAACATACCGAATATATGCTTTTGCTCCTCGTATGGTGGCCCATTATTTTTGTGCTGTGGGGACTGGAGTATCTGATTTTTTTTGGGGTGTACTACCGCAAGGAGGGCAAGCCCGACAACGGACGGCGTTTCAGACCTGATCTGAAGGGAATTGTCTCCGCATTGGTTGTGGCCGCTGCTGTTTTTACCATGACCCAACAAAATCATTATATGTATCTGTGGAACCAGGTTAGCTTGAATCTGACTGCGGCGTCCATGGATTTTAGTCAGGCGGAAGGAAACCGATATGATATGGGCGGCGTACTGGTGCCTGTAACGATGCAGACGTCCGATTTGGTAGTTGATTCGGTCAATGGCGATATAACGCTGATCAGACGGCCTGTGTCCAATATAGAGGTACGTGCGACTCTGTGGGTGGATCAAGCGCCTGTTGCCGAAGCGGACAAGATTGCTCAAGCCTCCTCGCTGACTTCTACAGACGGCAAGACCATTCAGATTCGTCCGGAGGTACAGTCATACGGAGCATCGAGCAGACGTCAGCCCCGTACGAATATATTAATTACAGTGCCGGAGGATCGGCGATTTAATATGCAGATCAGAACCTCCAACGGGGATATTACCCTGAACGGAGTAGATGCTATCGACAGCATCCGACTTGAGAGCGGAAATGGGAATCTGACGGTTAATGATGCTATCGGCAATGTCAAAGGAGTCACCTTGAACGGTCAGATCAAATTGCATCGTATCACCGGAGATGTAGATGTTCGAACCAATCGCGGCGATATGCAGGCAGGGGATATTGAAGGAACAGTTGCGTTGCGCACGATGGTAGGCGACATTCAGCTTGCCCGCTCGGAAGGTGATATTACGGTTGATACCCAAAATGGTGACATGAACGTTCTGAATCCCACAGCCAAGCTGAATGCAAATTCGCTCAATGGCGGGATCAAAGTGCATAGCGAGCAGGTAGCCGGAGATTGGAAAATATACAGTGCCGTCGGTGATATTGCATTGGACCTTCCTTCGAATGGTGACTTTCAGTTGGAGGGGTCCAGCAGTTACGGTAATCTTCGATCAGACTTCCCTTTTAAAATAGACAGTAAAAGTATCTCAGGCCAAAATGGGACAGGTAAGTATACGGTCAACGTGGAAGGCAACAGTAATTTAACGATCAAAAGGGTACTGATTCCATCGCTGCCTGGCTTGAACGAGTCGGCAGGATCGACTGTGCCTGATGCATCAGAAACGCCTTCGGCTGAATCTGAATCTCCAGCTACCGGGGCCTCCAACGGGACATCCAGCGATAATGCGGCGCGTTGACAAGAAACTTGAATTGACCGTACAATGTGGATAGACCTTACAACATGAATAGAATGTAAATGGTTGTAACAAAGCAAATAGTAAGTAAGGGATAAGGCGGTGGACATATATGGCAGCTCGCGTCCAGCATGCTTTGGAACTTCTGAAGAAGACAGGTGTACGCATAACACCCCAGCGCCATGCCATATTAAACTATTTGATGGAATCTATGGGACATCCGACCGCAGATGAAATATATCGTGCGCTCGAATCCAAGTTTCCAAGCATGAGTGTGGCTACGGTTTATAATAACTTAAAGATGTTTATAGAAGCGGGTATGGTACATGAGTTGACCTATGGAGATAACGCCAGTCATTATGATGCCAATGTTTCGGAGCACTATCATATCATTTGCGAAAAATGCGGAAAGATTGAAGATTTCAGTTATCCGTACTTGGCTGATGTGGAACACCATGCCTCGTTGGAGACAGGTTTCGAAGTGCATGGACATCGTATGGAGTTATACGGAGTGTGCAAAGCTTGTATGAACAAGGAAAGTCAGCAAAACATGGAATAGAAGTTTTTTGGTGCGCTATGTATATATTCTAATGGGTTGGAAACGTGAGAAATTCCCCACAAGCGGGGATTTACCGCGTTTTTTTGTTTAAATAACTTTTGTTTAAGTAACCGGCTCAGTTAACGTTATCCTGTAATTCAAAGTTTCGACAATGGAGGTTGAATATTGGCCAGAAATCATTCCAGAAGCCGCCGTAAACGTTCGCGTTTCAAAGGGGCAGCAAGCTTGCTATTGTTCGCAGCGATCATCTGCGCAATTACTGTCGTATGGTTCGGTAATCCACTGCATGAAAAACCCGATTGGCAAGGCAATGTCCGGCCTATTTTTATCCAGGGAAAGTTGACTGGATATGAAGCTCAAAACTCCGGCAAGAACATGCTGGTACCGCTCAAATTTGTGCAGAGTAAAATTGATCCTGCGATTCGTTATGAGGGCGACAGCCAAACTATTATTTTGGCTACGAGGCAAAATTTGCTGCATATGACCGTTTCGAAGCCCCAAGGAGAATTGAATGGAACATCATATACGCTCAGCGCAGCTCCCCAGATTATTAGTGGATCAGTTTATATTCCTATGCAAGCGGTCCGTGAAGTATATGGTGTATCTGTTCATGAAGATACAGTGACGGGCGCAGTTATCCTGATGAAAGCCGGAGAGAAAGTCAAACTGGGGAACGTGGAGAAGAAGGATGGACGGCAGGATGCCAAAATCGCTTTGCGTAAAGAAGCCACCAGCCTGTCATTTATTTTGACGGATATACCTCAACAAACGAAGGTGCGTATTTGGTCCAAACAGGCTGATTGGTATTTTGTTCAACTGGATAACGGCTACGCTGGATATGTACAGGCGGCCAATGTCTCTGAAGGAGAGGAACTTGCGGTGGCCGCGGTTAAAGATGCTCCATCCATCTCAGAGAAGCATTGGGAGGGTAGGGCTGTCAATCTCGCCTGGGAGGCTGTTTACAACCGTAAGCCTGATCCTTCCAAATTTGACCCTATGCCTGGAGTGAATGTGGTAAGCCCCACCTGGTTCAGTGTCATAGATAATGAGGGCACCGTACAAAGCAAAGCGGACCCTGCCTATGTCAGTTGGGCGCATCGCAAGGGGATGGAAGTATGGGGCTTGTTGAGCAACAGCTTTAATCCTGAATTAACGACAGAGGCCTTGTCTACCTTTGAACGGCGCAGATCGATTATAGATCAGATGATTACACTTGCCGAGGAAAATGGTCTGGACGGTATCAATATTGACTTTGAAAATGTTCATACGAAGGATGGACCCAATGTCACCCAATTTTTGCGAGAGCTTAAGCCGATGGCACGTGAACATGATCTGATATTGTCAATCGACGTAACACCTAAGTCTCAAAGTGAGATGTGGTCTGCTTTTCTGGATCGAAAATCATTGGGTTCGATAACGGATTATCTCATGGTTATGGCCTATGATGAGCATTGGGCAGCCAGTCCGAAGGCTGGTTCAGTCGCCTCACTGCCGTGGGTGGAAGCGTCGATCAAGCGAATCATTCAGGAGGATGGAGTATCAGCTCAAAAAGTTGTCTTGGGCATTCCGTTATACACTCGTGTATGGTCTGAAACACCCAAAGGGGACACCATCAAGGTTAGCTCCAAATCACTTGGTATGGAGTCAACAGCAGCGATTATCGAGAAATTTAAGCTGAAGCCTAAATTCAGAGCGTCGGAAGGTCAGAATTATGTCGAGTATAATGAAGACGGCATTGTTAAAAAGATTTGGCTGGAGGATCGTGTATCGCTAAAAGCGAGGGTGCAACTTGCCAAGTCATTGAAACTTGGGGGAATCGGGGTATGGAACCGAACCTTTGCGGATGAGACTGCTTGGAATACTCTAAAAGAGATAAGTAAATAAAATATAAAATTTATAGAATTGAAGAAGGAAGTTTCTTTTTTATGTAGAAATGTTCACATATATCCAAATTTAGCGGTAATGACCGCCTTACAGGTATGGAGGGAGAAGTGCAGCTAACCAAGTTAAGCTTGATGTATGATGAATTGTTGCAGGAAGATTCGATCGGCATTATTTTGTATAGAAAGCCGAGCGAATATTTTCATGGAGCCATGCTGTACGATTTTGATGAACTCATTCTAATTATTGGAGAATTCCGGAAGCCAGCCCGTTCCATTCAGCATTTACTGATTAATGGATTAAGGTGTCAGGTGCTGTACGTAACACTGGATTGTCTGAAAGGGTGGATTATCGCCGGTGAACATGCCAACATAATAGATTATTTACTGGAAGGCCGTATCATGTGGGAGCGGGATGAAAGGGTCATTCTTTTGAGGCGGGAAATTACCGAATTCAACGGCCCGTTACGGGAGCAAAAGCAATTTCATGAGTTCGCCCGTTTTCTGGCTAATTACGTTCATGGTAAAAGAGCGATGCGGGAAGGTCGGATTATTGACGCTCATCAGAGTATTCTGAAGGCGTTGGATCATTGGGCATCCATTGAGCTTATTGAGCGGGGGATTTATCCGACGGCTCACTTGTGGATTCAGATACAGCCGCTGGATCGAACGATCTACAAGCTGTACAACGAACTCACGTTAAGTACGGAAACCCTTGAGCAGCGGGTTGAGCTTGTGTTGCTTGCTTGTGAATTTTCAGTGATGTCTAAAATGGAGGGGTGCTCAGCACCGCTATTCCGCATTTTAGGCAGCAGACGGGAACCTTGGTCCATAGATGAGCTTATCAATCATCCTGAGCTAAAAAACCTCCAACTGGATCTTACCGTAGTGCTACGTAAGCTCGTATACCGCTCATTGATCAGGGAATCGGCTGGCGGGAATCTCAGGAATCGCGGACACCATGGTGAATTACGTTATTCCCTTATTTAATTGATACATCGAATCAGCGGGAGGAAGGTCCGTTAAAACGGGTTTTTCTTCCTTTTTTATGCGAAATAGAGTCACATTGACGCTCAAAACATAAAAATTGTCGTTAAAGGTTGACGAGTTTATAAAAGATATGCTAAGTTATAACTCGCCCCATTAAGCAGCATGAATAATTTAGACCTGTTTACAGCAGGATAAATATGTTGCAATCAAGCATGAAAATAATTTTTCTTAAAAAAAGCTTGACGTAAAATGAGGTTATGTGTTACATTATTTAAGTCGCCGCTGAGACGCGGTGGTGAAACGAAGTAAGGCAAAAGCAAGACATGATGCAAGTTTGATCTTTGAAAACTGAACAACGAGTGAGTAAATGATTTTGTTCGCAAAATCAACCACAAAGATTTCGGTACATACCGCAAGGTTGTATGAAATCAGAGTGTAAAAGAGATATTTATCTCGTCAGTTTCAAAATGAGCGAATCGCTCTTTCTATAAGCCAACTTCGGTTGGTCTTTAATGGAGAGTTTGATCCTGGCTCAGGACGAACGCTGGCGGCGTGCCTAATACATGCAAGTCGAGCGGGGTTAGGTTAAAAGCTTGCTTTTAACATAACCTAGCGGCGGACGGGTGAGTAACACGTAGGCAACCTGCCCATCAGACTGGGATAACTACCGGAAACGGTAGCTAATACCGGATACATCCTTTCCCTGCATGGGGAGAGGAGGAAAGACGGAGCAATCTGTCACTGATGGATGGGCCTGCGGCGCATTAGCTAGTTGGTGGGGTGAAGGCCTACCAAGGCGACGATGCGTAGCCGACCTGAGAGGGTGATCGGCCACACTGGGACTGAGACACGGCCCAGACTCCTACGGGAGGCAGCAGTAGGGAATCTTCCGCAATGGGCGAAAGCCTGACGGAGCAACGCCGCGTGAGTGATGAAGGTTTTCGGATCGTAAAGCTCTGTTGCCAGGGAAGAACGTCTTGTAGAGTAACTGCTACAAGAGTGACGGTACCTGAGAAGAAAGCCCCGGCTAACTACGTGCCAGCAGCCGCGGTAATACGTAGGGGGCAAGCGTTGTCCGGAATTATTGGGCGTAAAGCGCGCGCAGGCGGCTCTTTAAGTCTGGTGTTTAATCCCGAGGCTCAACTTCGGGTCGCACTGGAAACTGGGGAGCTTGAGTGCAGAAGAGGAGAGTGGAATTCCACGTGTAGCGGTGAAATGCGTAGATATGTGGAGGAACACCAGTGGCGAAGGCGACTCTCTGGGCTGTAACTGACGCTGAGGCGCGAAAGCGTGGGGAGCAAACAGGATTAGATACCCTGGTAGTCCACGCCGTAAACGATGAATGCTAGGTGTTAGGGGTTTCGATACCCTTGGTGCCGAAGTTAACACATTAAGCATTCCGCCTGGGGAGTACGGTCGCAAGACTGAAACTCAAAGGAATTGACGGGGACCCGCACAAGCAGTGGAGTATGTGGTTTAATTCGAAGCAACGCGAAGAACCTTACCAGGTCTTGACATCCCTCTGATCGGTCTAGAGATAGATCTTTCCTTCGGGACAGAGGAGACAGGTGGTGCATGGTTGTCGTCAGCTCGTGTCGTGAGATGTTGGGTTAAGTCCCGCAACGAGCGCAACCCTTATGCTTAGTTGCCAGCAGGTCAAGCTGGGCACTCTAAGCAGACTGCCGGTGACAAACCGGAGGAAGGTGGGGATGACGTCAAATCATCATGCCCCTTATGACCTGGGCTACACACGTACTACAATGGCCGGTACAACGGGAAGCGAAAGAGCGATCTGGAGCGAATCCTAGAAAAGCCGGTCTCAGTTCGGATTGCAGGCTGCAACTCGCCTGCATGAAGTCGGAATTGCTAGTAATCGCGGATCAGCATGCCGCGGTGAATACGTTCCCGGGTCTTGTACACACCGCCCGTCACACCACGAGAGTTTACAACACCCGAAGTCGGTGGGGTAACCCGCAAGGGAGCCAGCCGCCGAAGGTGGGGTAGATGATTGGGGTGAAGTCGTAACAAGGTAGCCGTATCGGAAGGTGCGGCTGGATCACCTCCTTTCTATGGAGAATCGTTTCCTGCAATGGAAACATTCAAATATGAAGCGTAAGCTTCAAAACTCAGGTTTAGGCCTGTTACTCACTCGTTGCTCAGTTTTGAGAGCTCAAACTCTCAAGCTTCGACGAATGTTTCATTCACACATCTGTGTGGAACCGAAATATTCATCGGGTTTCGCTTCCTTGAAGCGAATTGCACCTTGAAAACTGGATACCGAAACGAAATTGCGTTTTAGAATATTCCTTTACGCTGATCTTGTGTAAACAAGTGAAATAAAGGTAGCTGTTTTGAATTTCATTCACACTTCGGTGATGAACGAAATTCAAAACAAATCGCATTTACTTTGTAAATGCTAGGTTAAGCTACAAAGAGCACACGGAGGATGCCTAGGCGCCAGGAGCCGACGAAGGACGTGGCGAACAACGATAAAGCCTCGGGGAGCTGTAAGCAAGCTTTGATCCGGGGATGTCCGAATGGGGAAACCCGGCTGTCTTCATCGACAGTCACTTTCTGCTGAATACATAGGCAGAACAGAGGCATACCAGGGGAACTGAAACATCTAAGTACCCTGAGGAAGAGAAAACAATAGTGATTCCGTCAGTAGCGGCGAGCGAACGCGGATTAGCCCAAACCAAGGAGCTTGCTCCTTGGGGTTGTGGGACGTCTCACATGGAGTTACAAAGGAACCGGTTAGATGAAGAGGTCTGGAAAGGCCCGCCAGAGAAGGTAAAAGCCCTGTAGTTCAAAACCCGTTCCCTCCGAGACGGATCCCGAGTAGTGCGGGGCACGTGAAACCCCGTATGAATCCGGCAGGACCATCTGCCAAGGCTAAATACTCCCTGGCGACCGATAGTGAAGCAGTACCGTGAGGGAAAGGTGAAAAGCACCCCGGAAGGGGAGTGAAATAGATCCTGAAACCGTGTGCTTACAAGAAGTCAGAGCCCATTTTAGGGGTGATGGCGTGCCTTTTGTAGAATGAACCGGCGAGTTACGTTCCCGTGCAAGGTTAAGGTGAAGAGCTGAAGCCGCAGCGAAAGCGAGTCTGAATAGGGCGATCTTGAGTACGTGGACGTAGACCCGAAACCGGGTGATCTACCCCTGTCCAGGGTGAAGGTGCGGTAACACGCACTGGAGGCCCGAACCCACGCATGTTGAAAAATGCGGGGATGAGGTGGGGGTAGCGGAGAAATTCCAATCGAACCCGGAGATAGCTGGTTCTCCCCGAAATAGCTTTAGGGCTAGCCTCGGAATAAGAGTCGTGGAGGTAGAGCACTGATTGGGTGCGGGGCCCGCAAGGGTTACCAAGCTCAGTCAAACTCCGAATGCCATAGACTTGGTTCCGGGAGTCAGACAGTGAGTGCTAAGATCCATTGTCGAAAGGGAAACAGCCCAGACCATCAGCTAAGGTCCCCAAGTGTGTGTTAAGTGGGAAAGGATGTGGAGTTGCACAGACAACCAGGATGTTGGCTTAGAAGCAGCCACCATTGAAAGAGTGCGTAATAGCTCACTGGTCGAGTGACTCTGCGCCGAAAATGTAACGGGGCTAAACACGCCACCGAAGCTATGGCTTGATACTTAGGTATCAGGGGTAGGGGAGCGTTGAATGCGGGTTGAAGGTGTACCGGAAGGAGCGCTGGACTGCATTCAAGTGAGAATGCCGGTATGAGTAACGAAAAGATCTGTGAGAATCAGATCCGCCGAAAGCCTAAGGGTTCCTGAGGAAGGTTCGTCCGCTCAGGGTAAGTCGGGACCTAAGGCGAGGCCGAAAGGCGTAGTCGAAGGACAACAGGTCGAAATTCCTGTACCACCGTAATCCGCTATGAGCGATGGGGTGACGCAGTAGGGTAGTGACGCGGACTGATGGATGTCCGTCTAAGCAGTGAGGCTGATGTGTAGGCAAATCCGCACATCGTTAAGGCTGGGCTGTGATGGGGAGCGAAAATTGTAGTAGCGAAGGTCATGATCTCAGACTGCCAAGAAAAGCCTCTAGCCAGGAGAAGGTGCCCGTACCGCAAACCGACACAGGTAGGCGAGAAGAGAATTCTAAGGCGCGCGGAAGAACTCTCGTTAAGGAACTCGGCAAAATGACCCCGTAACTTCGGGAGAAGGGGTGCCTCGGTAGGGTGAATAGCCCGAGGGGGCCGCAGTGAAAAGGCCCAAGCGACTGTTTAGCAAAAACACAGGTCTGTGCGAAGCCGCAAGGCGAAGTATACGGGCTGACGCCTGCCCGGTGCTGGAAGGTTAAGGGGAGTGGTAAGTCCTTTTAGGGCGAAGCTATGAACCGAAGCCCCAGTAAACGGCGGCCGTAACTATAACGGTCCTAAGGTAGCGAAATTCCTTGTCAGGTAAATTCTGACCCGCACGAATGGCGTAACGACTTGGGCGCTGTCTCAACGAGAGATCCGGTGAAATTTTAATACCTGTGAAGATGCAGGTTACCCGCGACAAGACGGAAAGACCCCATGGAGCTTTACTGCAGCTTGATATTGAATTTGGGTACGATCTGTACAGGATAGGTGGGAGCCTAAGAGACTTGAGCGCCAGCTTGAGAGGAGGCATCCTTGGGATACCACCCTGATCGTATCTAGGTTCTAACTTGGTACCGTGATCCGGTACGAGGACAGTGTCAGGTGGGCAGTTTGACTGGGGCGGTCGCCTCCTAAAGAGTAACGGAGGCGCCCCAAGGTTCCCTCAGAATGGTTGGAAATCATTCGAAGAGTGCAAAGGCAGAAGGGAGCTTGACTGCGAGACCAACAAGTCGAGCAGGGACGAAAGTCGGGCTTAGTGATCCGGTGGTACCGCATGGAAGGGCCATCGCTCAACGGATAAAAGCTACCCTGGGGATAACAGGCTTATCTCCCCCAAGAGTCCACATCGACGGGGAGGTTTGGCACCTCGATGTCGGCTCATCGCATCCTGGGGCTGAAGTAGGTCCCAAGGGTTGGGCTGTTCGCCCATTAAAGCGGTACGCGAGCTGGGTTCAGAACGTCGTGAGACAGTTCGGTCCCTATCTGTCGTGGGCGTAGGAAATTTGAGAGGAGCTGTCCTTAGTACGAGAGGACCGGGATGGACGTACCGCTGGTGTACCAGTTGTTCCGCCAGGAGCACCGCTGGGTAGCTATGTACGGAAGGGATAAGCGCTGAAAGCATCTAAGCGTGAAGCCCCCCTCAAGATGAGATTTCCCAGTATGTAAGACCCCTTGAAGACGACGAGGTAGATAGGTTGGGGGTGGAAGTGCAGTAATGCATGGAGCTGACCAATACTAATCGGTCGAGGGCTTATCCTAAGAATAAAACGCAAATTGAGTTTCGAATCCAGTTTTCAGGGGGTAATACCTGGAAGGTATGTAGAAGATACATTCGAAAAGCGCATGGCTATTCATTCACACGATTCGCGAGGAGCGGAATATCCATACGATAGAATTTGTTTAACAAATTCATGTTTGGTGGCGATAGCGGAGGGGTTCCACACGTACCCATCCCGAACACGACCGTTAAGCCCTCCAGCGCCGATGGTACTTGGACCGCAGGGTCCTGGGAGAGTAGGACGTCGCCAAGCAAATCTTTATGATTACTATTCCCTGATAGCTCAGTTGGTAGAGCACTCGACTGTTAATCGAGTTGTCACAGGTTCGAGTCCTGTTCGGGGAGCCATATGGAGAGGTGTCCGAGTTGGCCGAAGGAGCACGATTGGAAATCGTGTAGGCGCCAAAAGCGTCTCGAGGGTTCGAATCCCTCTCTCTCCGCCAGAATTATTTTTTGTATGGCCCGTTGGTCAAGCGGTTAAGACACCTCCCTTTCACGGAGGTAACAGGGGTTCGATTCCCCTACGGGTCATTAATATTGTATAAAAGAGCTTGAAATAAAAAGCTTATAATGGTATAATATGTGAAGTGTCGGGTTGTGGAGGCTTAGCTCAGCTGGGAGAGCATCTGCCTTACAAGCAGAGGGTCGGGGGTTCGAGCCCCTCAGCCTCCACCATTTGAAAAGTGAATACTTATTATTGTCGCGGGGTGGAGCAGTTCGGTAGCTCGTCGGGCTCATAACCCGAAGGTCACAGGTTCAAATCCTGTCCCCGCAATTAATTTCCTTTAGGAAATACCTTTGGAACTGTGGTGTAGAGGCCTAACATGCCTGCCTGTCACGCAGGAGATCGCGGGTTCGAATCCCGTCAGTTCCGCCATTTTAGTAATAATATGTTTGTCGAAGAGCCTTAAAATAAGGCTCGGTAGCTCAGTCGGTAGAGCAGAGGACTGAAAATCCTCGTGTCGGCGGTTCGATTCCGTCCCGAGCCACTTTTAATTGAATAATTTATGTGCCGGTGTAGCTCAACTGGTAGAGCAACTGACTTGTAATCAGTAGGTTGGGGGTTCAAGTCCTCTCGCCGGCACCATTTTGGAGGATTAGCGAAGTGGCCAAACGCATCAGACTGTAAATCTGCTCCCTTACGGGTTCGGTGGTTCGAATCCATCATCCTCCACCAGTTTTATAGGGGCATAGTTTAAAGGTAGAACAACGGTCTCCAAAACCGTTGGTGTGGGTTCAATTCCTGCTGCCCCTGCCAAATTTTTTTTGCCCTTGTGGCGGTCGTGGCGAAGTGGTTAACGCACCGGACTGTGACTCCGGCATTCGTGGGTTCAAGCCCCATCGGCCGCCCTTTACTTTTTAATGGGGATTAGCCAAGCGGTAAGGCAACGGACTTTGACTCCGTCATGCATAGGTTCAAATCCTATATCCCCAGCCATCTTAATGCGGACGTGGCTCAGCGGTAGAGCATCGCCTTGCCAAGGCGAGGGTCGCGGGTTCGATTCCCGTCGTCCGCTTTGTAATACTCTGGCGCCATAGCCAAGTGGTAAGGCAAAGCTCTGCAAAAGCTTTATTCCCCAGTTCAAATCTGGGTGGCGCCTCCAAAATTGAATATGCCGGCGTGGCGGAATGGCAGACGCGCTCGACTCAAAATCGAGTGGGAAACCGTGGAGGTTCGAGTCCTCTCGCCGGTATAGCTAAAAGAGTTCATTGGAGATATTCTCTAATGAGCTTTTTTTATTTTAGATTTAGTACCCCACTCATTGTTTGAGCTGAAGATACCTTGGTGTCTTTGTTTTCACAGCATACTGAAGGGCTTTGCGAATGTTCGCGTGATAATGAATAACGGTATTGGCGCTGACACCACGCACGTTCATTTCATGGGTGTAAAAGGTTTGAATATCTTTGGTAGTTAAATCCAAAAGCATAATCCCTTTTTCCCTAAAATAAGGCTCTACACGGCCTTTTACGGCGTTTGAATAGGAAATGTAGGTGATAAGCTCAATACTGTTCTTCATCATCTCTAGCCATTGCAGCATGAAGTCTGCAAAGAGTCCTTTGTTGCCATCGGGTGGAATGGTCGTCTTTGCTATTTCGACTTTTTCTGCTTGCGCTACTTCCTCCAGGTGATGATCTTTTCTGGCTTCTTGAAGTAAGATTTCGGCCCTTTTTTTCTTGTAGGTGACCTGCTATCATACCCGATCCTCCTCATAGTTAGCAGCCCACATCTCTACCATTGACACTATAATTATATCATAGCAAAGATATTGGTTCAATGCGTTAAAGTGTTGAAGTTATCTGTTGGATGTAATTGCTGTGACTGCATCAATGATTGGAGGTAGGCAATAACTTGAATTTATAGTTGGGGAACATTCACAACATCAGGATATTGTTCAAACATGGATGCAAGAAAATACTTTGTGTCCGAAGGTAATGGCACAGATTGTTCTGGCATATAACAAAGTCTCCTTTTCAAAAGGATATGTAATTGTGCAGTCGTGGGCTACGCACATAATAAGAAGACATCACAATGCACTCATCTCCATAGGGTAAAGGATAAATTATTTCAAGCTGCTGCTGGTAAGTCAGCATCATAGCTTCAACGTTATGATGAAACTCCCCCTCATCCGAGCGGGCTGCCCCCAATACAGTGACGTTGGCCGGGCAGAAGTATCATAATCCCTTTCTCTAGTTATGGCGATTCATCCCACCACAGGATGATTTTAGCCGGAGAAGTGATTGCTCTAGCCCCATTTTGGGACTGTCACAGCACTTCCGCTTCGTCGCTTCTGGTTTTCACAGAAGAGAAAGGAACGTACTTGAAACAAGCAGTATGAAGTTTTCAATGATCAAATTGTAATCAAGGAAGTAAATATATGATGATTGCTTCCTGTTATATAAATGGGGATTAGGAGAGAAAAGGGCAACTGTTTACTGAAAATTTTCTCGAAATAGATTAAAATAGACTGTGTGAAAACAAGAACTGGCCCTGTGTAGTAAGATACACAGAGCCAGTCCCTTTTTTATTCGTAGGTTCTAAGATCTAAGCGACGAACTACCATGATCTAGGCAATCGTCATCTGCTGTTTGCACGTCGGTTCCATTTCGTTTTGCGTACTTAATAATAACTGGCTCATAACGAGTAATTAAATGCTGATAACCTCCATCATAATAGGTTTTAAATTGGGCTGGGAAATTCGTATATTGGCTAGCAACGCTCTCTAATTTGTCTGAGCTCGCTTTCTGCAAGTGATGCGAAGCCTTCTTATTTGGCTTGAAGCTGGCGCAGCACAAGCACACCAAGGTACGTGCCTGTATACTTGTCTTTCATGTTAGAATGAATGTGAATCTTGTGTTTAAGTTCTTTATATCATGGAATTACTTCCCAGAACCAACAAATTGATTTCTAGCCGCACCTAGACCAACGATACCAAGTAGAGCAGAAGCGCCAACCAATATCAGGAGTGGAACGCTCCAACTATGACTGGCATCATGCAAGTATCCAATCAGCGCTGGGCCAATTGCTGCTAGTAGATATCCGATGGATTGGGCCATGCCCGATAATTCAGCCGCCTGATGAGCACTTTGGGTACGCAAGCCGAAAAACATCATGGACAAGCCAAAGGCAAAGCCCGCTCCAATTCCAAGAATAATAACCCAAAACAGAACCAGATGGATACTGCTATAAAGAAGTCCAAGTGTTCCGATCAAAAGTAGAATTGTTGTAATAACCACTAACAACCGTTGGCTAGACATGCGACCCGCCATAACTGGAACGATAAATGCAAAGGGGAGCGAAGCCATAATCAGAACCGAGAGAAACCAGCCGGATTGACTTGAACTGATGCCTTGATCTTTTAGTATTTCAGGCAGCCATGCCACCAGCACATAAAAAATGGCCGATTGTATTCCCATAAAAAGAGTCACCTGCCAAGCCAATGGAGAGCGCCATATATTGACCTGATGGTTGTTACCTACGCTGTTAGCAACAGCGGCTGGTTTCGCTGGAGCCTTGAGTTGCGGTACCCAAAAGAGAATGGAGATGACGCTAAGTATCCCCCATACTCCCAAGGCACCTTGCCAGTTCAAGCCTGCCCCCACAGCTAAGGGAACACTAATACCGGAAGCAATCGCCCCGCATAAATTCATGGAAACAGAATAAACCCCTGTCATAGTACCCATTTGCTGTGGAAATTCCCGTTTAATCAGGCTAGGTAGTAATACATTACATATGGTAATAGCAAACCCCAGAACTGCAGTTCCAACATACAAGGTCACTGCTCCGGATAACGAGCGAACAGCAATACCGATGAACAAAAAAATAAGGGAAATCAGGATAATACGTTCTACACCATATTTACGTCCTAATTTTGGTACAAAAGGTGATAACAATGCAAATGCAATTAGTGGAACTGTGGTAATCAAGCCTGCTAAGGTATTCGAAATATGCACGTTCTCTCGAATAAGACTGACTAATGGTCCCACCGATGTGAGGGGAGCACGCAAATTCGCTGCGATAAAAATAATTCCTACGATCATGAACCAGAGTGTCGCTTGCTTGCGAATGCCGGTACTGGATATGCCATCCTGGTTTTTTAACAATTGTTCTGGTGAATTCATAAGGGATTCTCCTACGTTTTAAGTTAATAATCGTCAATTTCATCCATGTGGAGGAAGTACCCTTAAGAGGGGAATGTATTGTACATCACCAAACTGTGGGTGATAAAATGACTGTAATGTCCAACTGCGGCAAGCAATGTTCCTGTTTTCCTTGTTCTTCAATGCTATATACGGTACGACTACAATTTGATCTGCTCTCTTTATGGTTGCCAGACGGTGAGCAATCATCAAAGTTGTTCTTCTCGCTGAAAGCTCTGCAAGAGAATGCTGAATTGAAGTTTCCGTTTCGGTATCCAGTTCAGAGGTGGTCTCGTCCAGGATCAGGGCTGGCGAATTCTTAAGGAACATCGGTAAATAGCCAGTCGCTGTTTTTGTCCCCCGGACAATCTACCCCACGTTCTCCGATCACTTAATCCTTCCCTTCAGATTGTGCATGGATAAAAACCTCTAGTTAAGCCCAGTGAGCGAATTCCTAGATCTTGTCATAAGCGCTATTCTCACGGATGCTTTTCGAAAATAAATAGACATCCTGTTGGACAATCCCGATATTGCTCTAAAGGCAGGAGAGGGTAATATCGGTGATGTTCATTTCATCAATTCGTATGTTGCCTTGTGTAAATTCTTAAAAGCGTGGCAACACGGATCATCAGGTTAATATTGTTGTGAACCAGAGCGAAGCCCTCATACCCAAATGAGATTTCCTCTTTTGCCTTGCAATCCTCGGGACCATAGTGTACCACCTCGCCTATTTCATTCAAGCCATTGGAAATTCGAATCATAAGGTGTCCGTTTTTATGGATATCATAGAAGCGAAAGGCCATTATTCACAATGTACTTAAGCAGGGGTATTCAATACATAAATGTCCAGAAACACTATAGAAGCCCCAAAAAGAGGGACCATTTTTTTCGGACAGAAGCTTGTCTACGAATTGGTTTACTGCAATGGGAAAACCTAATTTGAGCAGGTCTGCAATCGCTGCACAGGTGAAGTCCAATAAAACAGCTTTTTGTATGGCCGGTAATAGGAGGAAATAACGTCACAGTATGTTGATAAGCTCCAAACCTGTTATTCACGGGATTAGTCGTGTCCGTACATTTGAATGCTTCATTTAGCACAGTTTAGCATGGGCCTTTTCAATGTATAAACGAACAGCCATCTCAGCTTGGTGACAATCCTGATTGGCAATGGCTTGATAAAGCAAATCATGAGAGTCGAGATAAAAAGTCGCATTTTTGAAGTCCTTCGTTTCCAAAACCATGTTTTGCAGCGCCTCGGAAATATGATTGTACAAATTCGCCATCAATTGATTATGTGAAGCAGCAATCACCATTTTGTGAAACTCGACATCCCAGTGAGCATAAGCTTTGAGATCATGCTGGCTGGCTGCTTGTCTGCACTGGTCCAAGCATGTCCGAATCGCCTCCAAATCTTCTTCGCCTCTCCTGAGCGCAGCCAGGACAGCAGCCTCTCTTTCCAATGCATATCGGACCTCCAGGCTCTCAAGCTTATCGGTATGCTGAATCACTTTTTTAATCACTGACCCCAAAACACTTGAGGAGCAGACATAGGTCCCATCCCCTTGTCTGGTCTTCAGCAGACCCGCATACGTTAAAGCCCGAATAGCTTCCCTCAAGGTATTACGGCTGACTTGAAGCTGTTCCATTAGTTCGGGCTCTGGAGGAATACGCATCCCTACTTGCCATTCGCTATTTTCGATCTTCCCCTGGATCTGGTAGGCCACCTGTTCCACCAAGGTTAAACGTTGAGTCTGAGCTAACAATAGCATCATTCCTTTATTAAACGTAGGATGTTTGGTATTTCGGAAGTATTATATCAGATTAACTTTGACTTGGAAAGATGAAATTGATAATTATTATCATTACTTTTTCAGAAAATCCAATTGGAAAAGTAGATAATATGTAAATAAAAATGGACAGGCCATGCGAAGCCTACTCCACATGACCTGTCCATTTTTATTCATAACGACTAAGATCAAAGCGCCGAACTGCCAGGATAAAGGCAATCGTCAACTGTTGTTTGCAGTCCTCGTCCATACTTCCATTTCGTTTGGCATATTTATTAATAACTGGCTCATAACGAGTGATCAACGTGGCTTCTGCCTCTTTGTCACCATTCTGCGCTAAATGGAGCAGAGTAGAAGTACTATTCATGTTTGTCCTCCTTTTATCATTCAATTGCAAAATATCAGCGCTGTATGATAAAGCGGGAGGACTGCGACAAGCAAACGAGCCTTTACTTTTCCATAATTCTTTTAAGCTTCACCAATAAGTTTGATTTCATTTTAGACACTGCTTGCCTGCTGATTCCTAAAATTCGAGCAATTTCCTTGTCAGTTTTATCTTCGTAATACTTATGGTACAGAATTTTTTGTTCTTTTAAAGTGAGAGGTGATAGTTCAGGAATTTGAGAAAAAACAAGAACATGTTGATGTTGTAACAAGTTGCTCTGATCAACTAGAAAATTGATATTAATCTCAAAAGTGACAGCATCGAAAGGAACAATATAAGTTGAATCGCGTCGCAGCTTTTCAAAATAATCTTTTTGAGCATGCTGTAGACAGGCTTTAACATAACTGCTGAATGCTCTTTCTAAGAAGTCATTAGCCCCAATCCTTAATGTCATAAGTTTCCATCTCCTCTCTGTAATTAAATGGGGAGCAGCGTCGAAAAAGGCAACCTCTAAACAAAAAATCAAAGGTGGAGGTCTATAGGCAGTTTTCAGTATTAGTTACGCACCCCACCTTTGAAGTGACCTAATCATATACAGTAGGCGTTTATTGGAAATCTTATCGAGCCTAATCCTCACTCCAATTTGATAATGATATTGATTATCAATATCATTCGTGTTATTATATTTTTGTTCAGTACTGAATAAAAATATAATAATCTAGTACCTTGACCAAAGTAAATCTAGGGATTGGGATAAACTTCAAGCGGACCTGTTGCATGGCATGCATGAAATAAATCCAAAGATTTGACACGGTCAAGGTACTAGTTTGGCAAATGAAGTTGATCTGTAACTACTAAAAGAGAGGAGAGATTGTGAAATTGGAGTTTCAAAATCATTTTAAAGGTCGTCTTTACGAGCAATATATTAGAATGCTGCATTTGAATGAATTGTATACTGAACATGAAATTAACTTGTTTCGGGAGCAAGCCAGAAAGCATCAAATCGACATGCTCTCCAATAATATTACTAGTGTACACGTTATTGATTGCATTGGTGATCATGAACCAATAAATCATACTGGAATTGTAAGAAAAATGGATTTATCCAAAGCAAGCATTACAAATATTAGTTCAAAGTTGCTGGAAATGGGCTTCATCATGAGAAGTCAACTGAACAACAATCGTAAGGAGATTTACTTTAGTTTAACGGATAAGGGAAGACATGTTTATCATTTGCATAAAGAGCTGCACAAAGAAAAAGAAGAAAGGTTTTACCAATTCATTGAATCCTATTCAGAGGCTGAGCTGCAGACTATTGGAAAATTTATGAGTGATTTGGTGGCGCGTGCCGAAGAATACTCCGAAGGGAAGTTTACGATAAATGACGACATTAAAGATTGAGGAATTAAGATCCAATATTGAAGGGAAAGAAATTTTAAAAGGGCTCACATTGGAGATTCAGGGCGGAGAGATTCATGCGATTATGGGGCCTAACGGGACGGGGAAAAGTACGTTGGCTTCTGCGTTAATGGGCCATCCCAAATATGAGGTTACTGGCGGCAAGGTGACATTGGACAATGAAGACCTTCTGGAGATGGAGGTGGATGAGCGTGCCCGGGCAGGCTTGTTCCTCGCTATGCAATACCCAAGTGAAATTGCCGGCGTAACGAACTCGGACTTTCTCAGAAGTGCCATCAATGCACGGCGTGAAGAAGGCGAGGAGATATCAATAATCCGTTTCATCCGTGAATTGGAGAGCAAAATGAAGGGGCTGGAGATGAACCTGGAATTCGCGCATCGTTATTTGAATGAGGGATTTTCCGGCGGTGAAAAAAAGCGTAATGAGATTTTGCAAATGATGCTGCTTGAACCCAAATTTGTAATTTTGGATGAAGTAGATTCCGGGCTTGATATTGATGCACTACGTATTGTAGCCAATGGTGTAAATGAGTTGCGCAGTCCAGACAGAGGATTTATCATCATTACCCATTATCAGCGCCTGCTGAACTATATTACCCCGGATTTTGTGCATGTCATGATGCAAGGTCGGATTGTCAAATCTGGCGGCCCGGAGCTTGCCCACCGTTTAGAGGCAGAAGGGTACGATTGGGTAAAAGAGGAGCTTGGGATTACGGATGAGACGGTAGGCGAGGAAGTTTGAAAGCTGAAGAGGAGGAAAAGCAAGTGGGTATACAAGCAAAAATTTCAATGAATGCGAACGCTTTATGCGCTTGGTCAAGTGCTAAGGATGAACCTCGTTGGTTGCTTGAACGCCGGATTCGGGCACTCGAGCTGGCAGGGACGCTGGAGCTGCCTAAAGTGGAGAAAATCAAACTTGAAAAATGGGATATCTACGAAAGTGGTGATTACAAAGCTGAGAATGCGTGGTCAGGGTTGGAAGATGCACCGGAGGTTGTTCGAGGTTTGGTTGCCTCTCCGGTGGAAGGCGGACTCATCGTTCAGATCAATTCGGATGTAGTGTACACAGAATTGTCGGCTGGTTTAGCCGCACAGGGAGTGATTTTAACTGATCTGCATACTGCGGCGAGAGAACATGAGGAATTGGTTCAATGTTACCTCGACCGGGCAGTGAAGCCGGAAGAGCACAGATTGTCTGCTGTGCACAGTGCCTTATGGAGTGGTGGCGTTTTTCTATATGTCCCAGACGGTATAGAGGTTGAAGTTCCCATTCAAGCGATCTTTTATAGCGATACGAGCGGGGCGCTTTTTGCTCCTCACATCTTGATTGTGACTGGTAACAACAGCAAGATCAGCTATGTGGATCATTGTATATCGAGAAGAGATGATATCAAGGTTTTGCATAATGGTGTGGTAGAGGTGTTTGCAGGGGCAGGCTCCAAGGTGCAAGTTGCTTCTGTTCATCAGCTTGCTGCAGCAACAACGGATTTCACCCAGCGGCATGCGGTTGCGCTTGCGGATGGCGGTGTAGAATGGATTATCGGCGAGATGAATAATGGCTATACCGCCAGTGATACCAAAACATTGCTCCAGGGTAACGGGTCCATCTCTGACGCCAAGGTAATTGCGATAGGCTCTGGGGACCAGAAATTGAGTTATACTACGCAAGCCCAGCATTTTGGCAGAAGCTCGGCGAGTCAAATGATCACACGAGCAGTAATGCGTGAAGAAGCTACGGCCATTATCAACGGGATTACAAAAATTGAAAAAGGTGCAACCCATTGTGATGGTCAGCAAACAGAACGTGTACTGATGTTAAGTCCAAATGCGCGCGGTGATGCCAATCCGATCCTGCTGATAGATGAGGATGATGTAACCGCCGGTCATGCTGCATCCGTGGGGCAAGTAAATACGGAACAAATCTATTATCTGATGTCGCGCGGGATCTCACGGAGTGAAGCCGAATATCTTGTTATTTTCGGATTCCTCGCTCCTGTCATTTCGGAGATCCCGCTGGAGGGAGTGCGTAGCCGCCTGCAGGATGTAGTGGAGAAAAAGCTTGGCAGATCATAGGGAATCAGAGGCAATCAAAGTGAGTCTTATGAGAGTTAAAAGGAGCGATAACAATGGCTAAAAAAGCGCCGGATATGGGTGAATATAAATATGGGTTTCGCGATGAGCACCAGTCTATTTTTCAATCTGGAAAAGGTCTAACTGAAGAGATTGTCCGAGAAATTTCCCGAATTAAGGAAGAGCCGGAGTGGATGCTCGATTTTCGGCTGAAAGCTTTGAAGCAATTCTACAAAATGCCGATGCCTCAATGGGGAGCGGATTTGTCTGGACTAAATCTTGATAACATCCAATATTACGTTCGCCCTTCCGAAAAACAGGGAAAGACCTGGGAGGAGGTTCCCTCCGAGATTAAAGCAACCTTTGACAAGCTAGGGATTCCTGAAGCGGAGCAAAAGTTTCTGGCAGGCGTATCCGCTCAATACGAGTCGGAAGTAGTCTATCACAGTATGCGGAAGGAACTGGAGGATCAGGGCGTTGTTTTCCTTGATACGGATACTGCTTTAAAGCAATATCCTGAAGTGTTCAAGCAACATTTTGGAACGATCATCCCTCCCGCCGACAATAAATTTGCGGCGCTTAACAGTGCGGTTTGGTCAGGTGGCAGCTTTGTATACATCCCGAGGGGTGTTCAGTGTGAGGTTCCTATACAAGGGTATTTTCGTATTAATTCTGAAAATATGGGACAATTCGAGCGGACATTAATTATTGCCGAAGAGGGTAGTTTTATCCATTATGTTGAAGGATGCACAGCGCCTATTTATAGTACCAGTTCTCTGCATAGCGGAGTTATTGAAATTATTTGCCGGAAAGATTCCCGTGTCCGTTACACGACAATCCAGAATTGGGCGCCTAATATCTACAACTTGGTAACCCAAAGGGCTGTGGCAGAGGAAAATGCCACAATGGAATGGGTGGACGGCAACATCGGCTCCAAGGTAACCATGAAGTATCCGGCTGTAATACTGAAAGGAAGGGGAGCCAAGGGGTCCATCCTGTCTATTGCCGTAGCCGGTAAAGATCAGCATCAAGATGCCGGCGCGAAGGTCATTCACCTTGCTCCCGAGACAACATCTACGATTATATCCAAATCCATCAGCAAGCATGGCGGCAAAGTAAACTACCGGGGATTGTCAAGCTTCAGCCGCGATTCCGCAGGATCCAAGTCCAATATTAAGTGTGATACGTTGATTTTGGATAACCTGTCAACATCAGATACGATTCCGTACAATGAAATTAAAAACGATCAGATTACTTTGGAGCATGAGGCAACAGTATCCAAAGTGTCCGAGGAACAATTGTTTTACTTAATGAGCCGCGGGCTTACAGAACAAGATGCCACACAAATGATTGTAATGGGCTTTATTGAGCCGTTTACCAAAGAATTGCCGATGGAATATGCCGTTGAAATGAATCGGCTGATTCAATTTGAAATGGAAGGAAGCATCGGTTGATTCAATAATTTAATAGATCAAACCTTTGTCACTCTTTAAAGAAGTACGAGGTGTTAGTAATGAAGAAACATAATTCGGACAATTCAGAACTAGCTCAAATTACCCGAGAGATACGGAAACTTCAGTTCTACTTCAATATGCTGTCAGGATTGAGCGCAAGTTGTGGTGTGATGATACCTTTAGACTCTATTTATACGCTTATAAGGGAACTTTCGGATCAAGAGGCCATTCTTAGGCAAAAAGCAAAGGATCACTCAGACATCTAGGGTGAAAAAAGGCATGAATTGACTGTTGGTAAAACAATGAGAGGAGCTGGCATAATGGAGGAGAATGGAATTTTATTCGATGAAGTATCGGAAGTGCTTCTCAAACTACGTCCTTTCTTACTGCGTGACGGTGGAGATGCTGAACTGGTCGAGGTTGAGAACGGTATAGCGAAATTAAGATTTTTGGGAGCTTGCAACGGTTGCCCAAGTGCGACGATTACGTTAAAGGCTGCTATTGAACGTGCAATTCTTGAAGAGATTGAAGATATTAAAGAAGTTGTACAAGTATTCTGAATTTATTTAGGTAAAAGACACTAAATGTATCCTCAAATGTACGCATGCTGTGTGTCTGAGGTATCTTAAGAGAGCTGTCATCACTCATTCGCTCGTTCTCACCATAGAGAAAGGAGCACACTTGAAGTAAATAATACGAAGGTATAAAAGATCAAGAATCAATCAAAGTTATCAATTCTTATAATATAAATGGGGATTTGGAACGAGAAAGGCAACTAGCGTCAACAAATGATAATATTTAGCTAAAATTAAATAAGTGAAAAAAAGTGCAAAGCCATATGAAGTGTACTCCATATGGCTTTGCACGTAATTATTTGTAGCGATTAAGATCAAAGCGACGAACTGCCAGTATAAAAGCAATTGTCAACTGTTGTTTGCAATCTTCTTCAATGCTTCCATTTCGTTTTGCGTATTTATTGATAACTGGCTCATAACGGGTGTGTTGCTATTAGCCTGACGGCAGCATCATCCGTCCCTGCCCGAATTATCGGGAAGCACGCAGTTGCAAGGATCTGCGTCCGACGGCTCATTTTTATTGCATCAAAACTATAACAACTGATTGAGCTTGCTTTCAGGCTCTTCACCATTTTCTACACGTTTTATATTATTGACAAAAAAATCATATCTTTTTTTATGAAATTTCCGGCCATCAGGCATTCCTGCTGTATGGGGCGTAAGGATCACATTACCCAGATTCCGGAGCTCACTGTCCAAAGGAAGCGGTTCAGTTTCAAACACATCCAGGCATGAGCCGGCAATATCCCCGTTTTTTAGAGCATCAATCAAGTCTCGTTCGTTGACAATCCCGCCGCGGGCCGTATTGATAAACAAAGCGGTACTCTTCATTTTCTGGAATACCGTTTTGTTGATCAACTGCTTGGTTTGCGGATTCAAGGGCAAGTGTACACTGACGATGTCCGATGTGCTTACAAGAGTATTGAAATCCGTCATTTTCACAAAACCGTCCGATTGTGCAACGGGATTTCTCTTATAAGCCAGCACCTTCATATCAAACACTCGGCAAAACGCAGCTACTTTTTTTCCGATAGCGCCCAAACCGATAATCCCAATGGTTTTACCTTCTAATTCACATCCGGTATAGTCCAAATGATGTTCATCCATCCTGTTTTTCATGAACGCATCCAGAAACGGTATGTTTTTATAATAAGACAAGATCAGTGCCATGACGTGCTCAGCCACTGTCTGTGCATTCACGCCTGCAGCATTGGCCACCCAAATGCCACGTTGTGTGCAGGCAGGGATATCCACATTATCAAATCCTGCACCTGTCTGTACCAACTTTAAATTTTTTGCAGTAGAAAGCAGGCTGTGATCTACTTTAATATGTTCAGGGATTATGACCTGGCAATCTTCAATATGATGCAGCATTTCTTTTCCGGGCGGGACAATAACTACGTTCCAATCTTGCGGAAAATATCTTGCGATATTTGATTTTGAGGTTTCGTTAAAATAACCAACTATAAGAATTTTCATGTTAAACCACCCTTCGTTGCTGTTTGTCTTGATTAATGATAATTTTAAATATGAAGAATAATGGTGTAAAACTCAAATATTTCGAGAACTATATTAAGTATTTCTATATATTGAGGGGATATTCTATGTATTTTCCTGGGATTGAAGCATTTTTAGCTATTGTACGGACCCAGAATATAAGCAAGGCGGCCGAATGGCTGCACTTGTCACAAGCGACGGTAAGCTACCGGTTAAAGACATTGGAGGAGGAAATGGGCGGCCTTTTGGTTGAGCGGAGAAAAGGGGCATCCAAAATCAGTCTGACCCCAAAAGGGGAGAACTTTTTTAGCATTGCGGAACGTTGGGAGGCTCTTTGGAGGGAAACACAAATCTTACAGGCTAGCGGTTCGCAGTTAAGTTTGGCCATAAGCGCTGCCGAAAGTATAAGTCATTTTGTTTTGCCTCCTGTGTATAAAATGCTAAATCAGCATACTCCGTCAATCCGTCTGCAAATTCGTACGCAGCATACTCAGGAAGCTTTCGATAGTATTGAGCGACGCGAGATGGATGTGGCATTTGTGGTGCGGGAAATCGTGTCGCCTAGTGTCACGGTTAAACCGGTTTTTACGGAAGAAATGGTGCTGCTGCGTCTCGCTGTGCCGGGGCGTCAGGCTGGAGGTGCGGTTGAAATGAAAGAATTGGAGGCACAGCACGAAGTCTTCATCAATTGGAACAGAGAGTTTCAATTCAGACATGATCAGTGGTGGGATCCTCTTTGCCCATCCCGTGTTCATCTGGATACAGCGGGACTCATCACTACTTTTTTGAATGACACCAAACAATGGACGATCGTGCCCGCTTCGATTGGC
This sequence comes from Paenibacillus terrae HPL-003, assembly GCF_000235585.1. GTDB lineage: Bacteria > Bacillota > Bacilli > Paenibacillales > Paenibacillaceae > Paenibacillus > Paenibacillus terrae_B. Next base: position 484,629 of record NC_016641.1, on the reverse strand, counting down.
GAATATATGATGCGGATGGGAGATTTTGTTCTCCAGAAACTATCGGTTTCTGTGCCTCCAAGAATATGCTATAAGGTAACGCATAAGTTTCCAAACCAGGCTTTACACGAGCCCCTTCGTATTCTTGATAACTATCTGCAAGATATATTTGGAATACAATGATCCGGGATATACTTGCAATTGATTATGAGCTTGCAAACTGGTGTATGAAGAAAATAGAGTGTTAGTCTGAAGCTTGCGAAGCAAACTGGTTTTTAGAATTTCGAGGTTTGTGTTCTTTATATAAGTTGGGATGCAGTAATTGGCAGACCGACATGTGCGCTGGTACAGGCATGCTGATGATGGCTTTGGAGGACTCTCCTAATCGGCATACTTGGCTGAACAACGCGAATGCAATATTGAAGGCCCAACTGGTGTGAATCCAGATGGATCATGGCCTGAATCTATACGATATCATCATGCAGCTTTAGAGCGGTTTGCCGGTTATGCGAAGGTGCTGGAGAATGTGACGGGTGAGAATTGGTTTGAGAGTACTACGCTGTTACATATGTTTAGATATAGCGTAGGTAGCGGACTCTGGGGTATGAATACTTCGGCGGCGGGATATCCACACCTCCTTTTGGCGAAGGGCCTGTGAAGCCGGTTTCGATGCGGTATAGCTGCTGGTGGCGGGAAGTTCATTAAACTCACTTTTATGTTAATGGTGATTGTGTAAATCGAAAAATAAACAAGACCAGTTTTTCCGAACGTATGGTCTCAATAGAGGAGTTAACAATGACAAAAGAACGTAAGATTATTTTTACCATAACCATACTCTATACACTTTTAATTCTTTATTTTATGTTTTTTGCCTTTAATAGAATGGATGCCTCAGAGCACACAACGGGCTACACCTTTATTTTTTTGCCGGACAATCCCTTTAATTTGCCAACAATATCTGACCTTCTGCATCCTACCCTCATGGATTTGGTGGGATTCGGAAACCTTATAGCCTTTATCCCTTTCGGTATATTCATCCCATTGTTATATCGGATCTCCTTTATTCGCTTCATTACATTGTTCTTTCTGGCGATTATTGTGATGGAAACCATACAGGCACTATCGTTTCTCGGCAGCTTCGACATTAACGACGCCCTTCTGAATTCATTAGGCGCAGCAGTCGGTTTTGGGGCGTACAAGCTTGGTTTTCGTTCAAGTAATATTCGGCGCAATATTGTAATAACCTCCATTTCCTGTATGGTTCTGTTTCTAGGGGTATGGGGATTATCTGGGATTGTGGATAAAGCGTTAACCAAAGAAGAAGGTCCCTTTGTGGCGATAAACGAATTGATAGACAGTTCCGGAAATATATCAACTGGTAACAATATAAATAGCTTTAGAATAAGCGGTCAAGACATAAAACCCCGCTTTAATATGTATGGCGTTGAAGGTAGGAATATAGAAACGTTTACGTATAAGTATAAAGAGCAGATGATATTCTCTTTGTATTATGGAACGCCTGAACCATCGGATTATTCGGGAAGCGTTAGGGTTTCCGTTGATGGACAAGAAGTATTAAATAGTTCTGGAGAAGGTCAACGCCTTCATCCCGAGCTGTTCCCGGCAATGTTTAGTATTCCTATTCAAGCAGGTGGCGAACTCACGATAACTATTGAGGGGAACGAAAAAGTATGGGATGTCGGGTATAGGAAGATGCAATATTTTTGGAATTAAGTCCATAGATTAAATTCGACTTACGAGGACTTCATCATTCCCAAGGCTGATTCGGACTAGGATGTACGGCAGGTGCTGGAGAAGGCTGGCATCAGTTCTCGGCCGGGGACAATTTCGACATTATTGCCATGGTGGAAAAAGGCCTGGGCAGCAGCATCCTCCCGGAGCTGGTCACCCGGTTCCAGCATGAGCATGTAGCCATGCTTGAGCTGGAAGAGTGCAGCTTCCGTTCCCTTGGCCTCGCGGGTTAACTCGATGAAATATGCTTCACCAGCAACGCGGCGGTTTCTGCAGCATGTGCAGAGCTGGTCGTCCGGCCAGGGAGTGATTTGACCCAGTAAACATGCCTTTTTGCCAATGGTCATCATTTGCTTAATTTTCGTCCTTCGTTGTCAAGAAACAACAGCTCGTAGTATTTTTTTGGCCGCCCTTTACTGTTGTCCCGTTTTTCAAATACCGTTTGTACGTACTTACTTTCTTCAATTTTGTTAAGGATACGGTTTGCACCTCTGACGGTCATGGACAGGCACTCGGCAACATCCTCAGAGGATAATTTATTGGTTCTCATGATTTCTGCATAGGACATGATTTTTTGCAAATTGATGTTGTTGATTCCGATCCTTTTGGCTAACGCAATGATTTCCGGGTCCCCCTGTTCGGAGAACTGGATGACATTCATGCTCCGCATGGGGCCGACAACCTTCTGATTCTCGTCTATAAAAAAGCTGCAACTGCCCGTAAAGGCCTCCGCCTGTCTGTGAGCTTTGGTAGCGTTGACGTTCGCTTGAAAATATTCATGCCCCGAGCCCCACCCAATCTTCACCTTGTCGCTTATGCGCCCTTCCAGATACTCCAGCAGGGTGCAGTTATGCGCGTTAGAGGTGATCCTCATGAAATTTCCGTAGGTAGTGTACAGTCTGACAAAGCCTTCTGAAATTTGGGCCGTGTCTGCCAGATTCATGCTGTGCAGAAACCTGCCGACAAGGACTTTTAGCTCATGAAGCTGCTCTTCAGAGGGTGGCTGCTCTGTTATGGCCGATAAGCATGCAACAACTGCCCTCTGGTTCTTAAGCTTGAGGATGGTAATTTCGTTGATGATCTCGCTTATGGTCTCTTTGACGTTCTCCAAGGTGGGGCGGATTAAGATATATCTGACTCCGTGCTTTTGCAGTTCCGGGACAAAATGGCCGAACGCCGTGATGGACAGGTCTATTTTCTCATCTTCCCACAGCGTGATATGGTTCTCCAGCATGGTCTCCACCCGTTTGAGCAAATCTCCGCTGTCAATGGGTTTGCCCTCATGAGTCAGGTATTGCTGGAATTCGCTGAAAGACTCGATGATATACGCATAATCCACATAGATCCGAGAGATATCCAGCCCATGTTCTGTAACCAGCAGCCGGAAAAGCTCCCTGTACAGCAGGTTCTCATCATCCTGCAAAATGTGAACAGGCACCTTGTCATCCAGGCTTTCCTTATCGATGGACTCGTAAAGCATCCTGCCGCTGATCACAAATCCATCCACCGAATCCAGGTTTTTGAGATAGATGTCTGTTGTTTCCCGGAAATTGCTGATGGTAAGAAACCGGAACTGACATAGTGGCCGCATTTCTTCTTCAATGGCGCGGAAATAGTCCATATGGGTCTCAGGCGTGATAATACCCAGCTTGATTTTCATGATAGATTCCTTTCATAAACAGTTCAATCAAAAGAGTTATATCACAATAAATGTGATATTACAATGTTCCGGCAGCCTCTGAAATAATGTTCTTAAAATGTCTTAATATCTCTTGACAGCGAATAAAAATGCCAGTACGATAAATGTGTTCTTAAAAAGTCTTAAAATACAAAGGGGGGAATGTTAACTCTGTTCTAACGTTCATTTAATTTGTGCTTTGGGAGATGTTCATTGTGAGTGAAGAAGCTGAAGACTTTTGGAGTATGGCTCATCAGCTGCAGGACAAATTGGTCATGTACAGGCATCATCTTCATGCGGTTCCGGAGCTTGATCTAAGTTTGCCCAAGACAACTGCATACGTTCAAGAGGCGCTGGAGTCGATAGGTCTTAAGCCCGCTCCCGTAGGAGAATCAGGCTTAATGGTTACCATTGGCGGACAGCATGACGGGAAGGTGGTTCTGATCCGTGCGGATATGGACGGGCTGCCCATTCAAGAAGAAACGGATCTTTCTTATGCGTCGTTGAATGGAAACATGCATGCTTGCGGTCATGACATGCATACTTCCATGCTGCTGGGAGCTGCGGAGATCCTGAAGGCTAACGAAGGGCAGCTTCACGGGACGGTTAAGCTTATGTTTCAGCCGGGTGAAGAGACGCTGCACGGGGCGAAAATGATGCTTGAGAGCGGGATTCTCGACAATCCTAAGGTGGATGCAGCCATGATGCTTCACGTATTGACCGGAATGCCGCTTCCTATCGGACAATTTGTAGTGCCTGAGGAAGGTGGAGCGATATCTGCTTCTTCAGATTGGTTCGAAATCATCATCCGCGGAAGGGGCTCACATGGCGCAATGCCCGAGGCCGCAGTGGACCCCTTAAATGTAGCGGCTCATCTTCATCTGGCGCTGCAGGGTATCCTTAGCCGGGAAATATCGCCGATTGATAATGCAGTGCTTACCATTGGCGTGATGGAAGGCGGAAGTACAAACAACGTGATTCCCGATATGGCCAGAATGAAAGGCAGTGTACGTACCTTTAACGCCGCATTGCGGGATAAAATGGAGACCCGTATCCGTGAAATTTCCGCAGGGATCGGAGAAACTTTCCAGGCCAAGGTGGAAGTGATCTATACGAGGGGATGTCCTGAGGTGAAAACGGACAGCGGGCTGAACCGGCAAATGAGAACGACGATTGCCAACACTTTTGGCGCGAATTCCTTCATCGGTATAACCCAACTGGTATCCGGTGGTAAATTAATGGGATCAGAAGACTTCGCATTTGTATCACAGGCGGTGCCAAGTACCACAGTGTTCCTTAACGCAGGCAATGCCGAAGAAGGTTACAGATACCCTGTACACCATCCAAAGACGATGTTCTCGGATGAGGTGCTTCATAGAGGGGCTGCGGCTTACGCTGCTTTTGCCAGAGATTGGCTTGAAAGTAATAGATAAGTTCTAAACCAAACTTAGGAGGAATTAAAATGACAGAGAGACGTATGATTGGACCTACCAAATTTGAAGAGTACTCGGAGAAATACAAGGAATTCCTGTTAATGACCCGCCGTGACGGAATCATCGAAGTGCGGCTTCACACGGATGGAGGGCCGTACAAGCATTCCTGGGAAGCCCATACCGCATGGTCCCATGCCTGGTCAGATATTGGCCGCGACCCGGAGAACGAAGTTATGATTATATCAGGTACAGGGGATAAATGGGTGATCGGGGACCCGGAGGTCTGGAATACGAAATTTATGGATTGGCCGAAGCAAAAGAAGCTCGAACAGTACCATGAATCATTGAGACTGCTTGAGAATTTGATCTTCTGCATTGACATCCCGACCATCGGGGCGGTCAACGGTCCGGGAACGCACTGTGAACTTGCAACACTCTGCGATATTACCATTTGTACGGAAGACGCTGACTTTTTCGATCCGCATTATCTGGGAGGCACGCCTCCAGGAGATGGAATGCTGCTTACACTGCAGAGCATGATCGGTTTCAAAAAAGCAGCCTACTACGCATACACCGGCAAGAATATCAATGGTCAAACCGCCTTGGATCTGGGTATCGTCAGTGAAGTCTTGCCCCGTGAGCAGCTTCTTCCACGCGCTTGGGAGCTCGCGGAGATGATCATGCAGGCACCGCGTTCAACGAGACATCTGTCTCACTCCATTATCTCCCGTCCATGGAAGCAGGCCCTGGTCAGTGATCAAGGTTTCCAGCTTGCCCACCAAATGTACGACATGGCTATTGATGAAGAAGGGGCGCTGGAGCGGCTGAAGAAAATGCAGGGACGCCTAATGGGCAAAGATGTTCAATAGAAAGATGACGGGACCTACACGGTTCGAAGAATACTCGGAGAAGTACAAGGACTTATTCCTCATGACCCGCCGCGGCGGTATTCTCGAAGTGCGTATGCATACTAACGGGGGACCGTTACAATTCGATTGGCCGGTCCAAACAGCATATGGTCATGTATGGTCAGATATTGGCCGTGATCCTGAGAATGAGGTCATGATCCTAACAGGGACAGGAGAGTTGTGGCAGATAGGCAATCCTGAAGTCTGGGCCACCAAATTCATGGATTGGCCGAATCGCCGGAAGCTGGAAATGTACCATGAGTCACTAAGAATGATTGAAAATATGATTCATTGCCTTGACATCCCTACGATTGGGGCCATCAATGGCACAGGCTCACATTGGCAGCTGGGGACGCTTTGTGATATTACCATTTGCGCGGAAGACACAGCGTTCTTCGATGCCCATTACCTGGGCGGTATTCCTCCTGGAGATGGAATCGTTCTGGCACTTCAAAAGATACTGGGAAGCAAGAAAGCGGCATACTACGCATACACGGGAATGAACATTACTGCCCAAGATGCATTAGAGCTCGGTCTGGTCAGTGAGGTGCTGCCTCGTGAACAGCTTCTTCCACGGGCATGGGAGCTGGCAGAAAGCATTATTCAGGCCCCCCGCTCGGTGAGACATCTTACTCATTCGATTGTGTCGCACCTGTGGAAACAAGCTCTTGCAGAGGATCAAGGTCTCCAGCTTACTCACCAATTGTATGACATGGCCATTGATGAAGAGGGAATTCATGAGCGGCTGATGAAGATCAAGGAACGTTTTCAGAGGAGTGGGCAATAGTCGGAAAGGATGTATGGGTGCTATGAGATCGTTGACTGAACTCTATAAGATTGGCAGTGGACCGTCCAGCTCCCATACCATGGGGCCGGAGAAAGCGGCCAGAATCTTCAAATCAGAAAATGAAGATGCAGACCAATTTAAGGCGTTGATTTATGGTTCTCTTGCCAAAACAGGTAAAGGCCATATGACGGACAAAGCTATTATTAGAGCACTGTCACCCGTTAGGGCGGAGGTTCAATTTGTTCCGCAGGCAGATTTTGTTCTGCCCCATCCCAATACCATGGACTTGTTCGCTTACAAAGGCGGGCGGCAAACCGCATCCATGCGTGCTGTCAGTATCGGCGGCGGGGATATCGTGATTGAGGGGCGGGAGGAGACGCATGGGCCTGATGTTTACCCGGAGAACAGCTTTGCAGAGATCAGTACCTTTTGTAAAGCGAATCATATCCGGCTAAGCGATTACGTCGAGCAGCGTGAAGGCAAACAGATCTGGGAATTCCTCCAAGGAATCTGGGAAGCGATGAAGTATTCGATCGACGAAGGGCTGTCCGTCACAGGTATTCTGGAAGGCGGTCTTAATGTCGAACGCAAGGCGAAATATCTCTATCATCAGGGGCATGTGGATGAGAGCCCGGAGACACGGGAGAACCGGATCGTCAGCGCATACGCTTTCGCCGTCAACGAACAGAATGCCGCCGCCGGCACAGTCGTAACGGCTCCGACCTGCGGAGCCAGCGGTGTTGTCCCTGCCTCGCTCCGTTATATGCAGGAGAAGATGCGGGTCCCGGACGAACAGATTCTTAGGGCTCTGGCCGTCGGAGGGCTCATGGGCAATCTGGTCAAGCAGAACGCCTCCATCAGCGGCGCTCAGTGCGGCTGCCAGGCAGAGGTTGGCACGGCTTGCTCGATGGCATCAGCTGCACTGGCTGAACTGTCTGGTATGGAGATCGATCAGATTGAGTATGCGGCGGAGGTTGCCATGGAGCACCACTTGGGATTAACCTGTGATCCGATTAACGGACTGGTTCAGATTCCTTGCATTGAGCGGAATGCTGTCGGTGCGATGCGGGCGATCAATGCGCTGAGTCTGGCCAAATTCTTGTCTGGTACCCGTAAGATATCCTTTGATTTGGTTGTACAGACCATGTATGAGACAGGCCTGGATATGAACAGTAGTTACCGCGAAACTTCAGAGGGCGGGCTCGCTAAGCTCTATAAAATGGACAGCTAAATGATGCGATGATGGGGCATTAATTCCATTCTTGTGTAATGAGACGAAGAACGTCCCTTCTGCCAACCGGCAGCAAGGGACGTTCTTTTTGGGGAGGCTATGTAAGGCGGTCTGCTGCGGTCTCAGCATGGTCGAGCCGGTAGTCTGACCAAGGCAGAGTTGGTCGTCCGGCAAGAAGTGATTAACGGGGCACAACTGGGATGAGAAAATGTATGCGTGTACACGCAGCAGTGGATTAAGTAAAGGAGGATTACGAATGAACCAGCTACGCATTGGAGTGATAGGTTATAAATTCATGGGCAATGCCCACAGCAATGCCCACAGCAATGCCTACCGCAGTCTGCCGATGTTCTTCCAGGGCTTATTTCGACCGGATTTATTTTTATCATACTACATAGTAGTGTGCTGGGTAGTTGTTTTTAACTGTTTAGGTAGTGACTGTTATCAACGCAAATTTTCCATATAGATGATCATATATTCGGACAAAAGAGTCACATGGCTATACTAGGATGTGAGAAATTAATTATGATGTGATCCTCATCCCTAGGCAATATGAGGTAGAAGGATACGATGCCATTATAAAATTGTATATGAATACGTCGATTACGGGAGATTGAATAAGAAACTCTAATAATGTTAGTATTCACGACAACACGCTCCAATCGAGAGAATGGGAAAAACGACAACCTTTCTCGTGATTTAGGCGGAAGTGAAAAACGTCAAGCTTTTTTTTGAAGAAAAGTATCTACAGTTTCCCAGCGTGCAATAGGTAAGGAATGTAAAAATCCTCCTACAATGTAGGAGGGTGCACGATGGTTCAAGGAACCCCCCTTGTCCCATCTGCCTCGGCGGATACCGAGAGGCTATACTTTTCCAAAGCAGGGCTGTTACTTATGCTCGGCAAATCGCCACCAAGCCACTGTTCCGGCGAATCCTGCTAGTCCTGTGGCAGCCAGTATCGCCATGCTGCTCCAGTGGAGCTCGGCTCCGGTTAGCAGCAGGACTGGAATCGTCCATGGGAAATAAGGTCCGAAGCCCAACTGCACGACTACATTGGAGACGATGACGATGACAAAGGTGACTCCGATCGGTGCGAGGTAGCCTCGGGTGAGATTGGCGATGAAAGCGCTCGTCGTGCTGACGAGCATGATCAGCAGGCAGGCGGCCATGAATGGCCAGAAAACATGCAAGATGGCTGATACGGATCCTCCGCCGACGCCAATCAGGGAACCCGCGCCTGCGATGACCGTAAAGGTGAAAATAGCCATTCCTGTATTCCAGATCGCGATGGCGATAAATTTGGCCAATACCGTATAGGTCTTGGGGACCGGCTTCACAAGGATGTCCTTGATGGTATTGTTAGTGTACTCCACTCCAAATACCCAGGCGGAGGTGAATGAAAATCCTACGACGAGCAAGGCACCTATGGAGCCGAGCAGCTCTGCGAAGTAGTCTTCCCAGTGCGCTGCGGAGCTGTTGAACATAGCAATTATCAGGGGCAATGCCGTAAAGGCCCCGAGCATAACCCAAAAGACGACAGAACGCCCTATTTTACGAGCTTCGTTGTGAAGGAGAGAAAGGAGCTTCATGCCTGCTTCCTCCCCTCTGTACGGATCATGCGCAAGAAATAACCTTCCAGATCTTCCGTCACGACGCTCAGATGAGTCGGCGGCTGGCCCATTCGCACTAAAATTTCTGCGATTTTCTCCGGCTGTGTGATCGCGCGGCCTTCTGCCAAGGCCAAGCGCCCGTCCGCGGCTTCTTCATAGCTGTACCCATGCTCTGTAAGAATACGCATCAGGGCAACGCGATTGCGTCCGTCCAAGATGACGCTTTTTTTCAGGGCTTGCTCCATTTGGCTTACCTTCATATCCTGGATGAGCTGCCCTTTGTGCATGATGCTTATACGGTCCACCAGCTTGGATAATTCCTCTAACAGGTGGCTGGAGATGAGGATGGTGACGCCGCGATTGCGCGACAAGTCGAGCAGCAGCTCCCGGATTTCGACAACACTGGCCGGGTCAAGTCCGTTGATCGGCTCGTCCAGTATCAATACCTCCGGGTTGTGGATCATAGCCTTTGCCAATCCTAACCGTTGTTTGTTTCCGAGGGAAAGCGTTCTGGCCTTCTTGTCCTGATGAGCGCCCAGATCAAGCTGCTCGATGACGCGAGCAATGGAATTGCGGTCGGAGATCAGGTGCATCCTGCGGGCAATGTCCAGATTTTCCGTAACCGTAAGTTCCGGATAAAAAGTTGCCTCCTCTAAATAGCCTACCTTTTCCCATAGCTTATAATTGCCGGCGTCAACCTTGCTCCCCAACATGTAAATGCTGCCGGAAGATGGTCTCAGCAGGGACAGGAGCATTTTGATGGTCGTGGTCTTGCCGGCGCCGTTCAGGCCAAGGAATCCGACAACTTCTCCCCGGTTCACCTCCAATGAAAGATTGCGCACGGCCGGGTAATTGCCGAAGTTTTTGCTGACATTTTCAAGATGGATAGCGTTGGCACTGACCATTTTTTCAGTTTTGCTTGTTGTCATTTCATAACCTCTCTTTATAATGGGATAAGCAGAACTTTAATCGCTGAATATCAACTGAACCTCAAGCGATGTGGCAAATCGGGGTTGATGTTCGGTTTGCTTTGGAACAGTATAATCATGTTGCGGTGGAGGGAGGAATACGCAGTGTTCGATATTCTTGTGGTCGAAGATGATGCCAATACGCAAAAGCTGCTATGTGCTGTGCTCAAGCATGGAGGCTTTAATGCCCATCCGGTTAAAAACGGGCTTGAAGCGCTGAGCAGGATGGAGGAGCGGCGATTTGACCTGATTGTGCTGGACCTGATGATGCCGGAGATGGACGGTTATCAATTATGCGAGGAATTGCGCAGCGTCAGGGACAATATTCCGATCCTGATGGTCACGGCTATGCATGAAATGACGGACAAGCACCAGGGCTTCCTTGCCGGTACGGACGATTACATGACCAAGCCATTCGACGGACAGGAGTTGCTGTTCCGCATCAAGGCGCTGCTGCGAAGGGCGCAGATTGCCAGCGAGCACAAACTCGTGTTGGGAGATACTATTTTGGATTACAACGCTTTAACGGTTACAAGAGGATCGGAGCAAACATGTCTGCCCCAAAAGGAGTTTCATCTGCTGTTTAAGCTGATGAGCTCTACCGACAAAATTTTTACCCGTCTGCATTTATTGGAGGAAATTTGGGGACTGGAAACCGAGATCGATAGCCACACCCTGAATGTCCATATCAATCGTTTGCGCGACAAATTCAGGGACAACTCTGATTTTGAAATCGTGACGGTGCGCGGGTTGGGATACAAGATGGTGAAGCGCGCGTGAAAGGGATGAGCAGGATGCCGAGCAGGAAAAGGTTTCTTCCACAAAAAATCAGTCTGGCGTTTTCCTTGGTTGCGTTGGTGTTTGTAGTCATGGTGTTATCTATGGGTTCTGCAGGTTTGCTTGCTTTTTTGCTTTATCGGGCAGGTCTGCTTGACATGAATCAGCCGGAACCCATTCGCGGGGTGTATGTGTTGTTATATATCAGCCTCTTTCTGGGGGTGGGGATTGCCGCGCTGTTGAGCAGGCGCTCGGTCAGGCCGATCCGGGAAATGATGGAAGCCACCGGGAAGGTGGCAAAAGGGGATTTTTCCGCCGAGGTGAGGGCGAGGGGAAGCATTGTGTTTGAGCTGGATGCACTGGCGGCTAGCTTTAACACAATGGTGCAGGAACTGAAAGGGATTGAGACATTGCGCGGCGATTTCGTGCGGAACTTCTCCCATGAATTCAAGACCCCCATTGCCTCTATCAGCGGCTTCGCCAAATTGCTGAAAAAGGGTGGCCTCAGCGAGGAAGACAAACAGGAATACCTGGACAGCATTATCCAGGAATCCGATCGTTTGGTCGGCTTATCGACCAGCATTCTCAACTTGTCGAAGGTAGAAAATATTGAAATCGTAAGCGAAAAGTCCGCCTACCGCTTGGACGAGCAAGTCAGGCTGGCAATTCTGATGCTGGAGCCGAAGTGGAGTGCCCGAAACCTCAATTTGGAGCTTGATTTGGACGAAGAGATCGAGATGCGCAGCAATAAAGATTTGATTCAGCAGGTGTGGATTAATTTGTTGGATAATGCGATCAAGCATTCGCGCAGCGGAGGGACGCTAAAGATTGGCTTACGGCAGTTCGGAGGGGAGGCGGTGTTTCGGCTTGAGGACCAAGGAAGCGGGATGAGCAAAGAGACGATGCGGCGGATGTTTGACAAGTTTTATCAAGGCGATGCTTCGCGCGCAACGGCGGGCAACGGACTCGGATTAACGCTGGTGAAGCGCATCGTCGAATTGTGCGAAGGATCGATTGAGGTAGAAAGCGAGCTTTATCGAGGTTCAATTTTTACGATCAGGCTGCCTTTGGGGGCAGACATTTCGAATCTGGCCTATAACGTGCAAAATGGGTTTGCCAGCATGCCAAGAACAAGATAAAGAACGATAAAATTCTGATGCAGTTGCCAGTTAGCATCGCCGAGGTAAAAGGTCTTGTCGGTGCCGCAGTCCCCGGTGACGGGGCACCGGGGACGAGGACCCCTTGCGTTGGGAATGAAAGATGGAGCTAATGCGATTGATCAATTACTAATGAAATGGGTCTTGCTATGGTCAGGTCGAAAGGACAGGATCGGAAGGAGGACATCCTTGAGGCAGGTTTGGAGGTATTCGCCCAGCGCGGATATTATAACACGACGACTGCCCTTATCGCAGAAAAGGCCGGAATCTCTCAACCTTATGTATTTCGTTTCTTTCCGACGAAGGAGGAGCTTTTCATTGCCGTTTTGAATCGGGCGTTTGATCGAATCCTCCAAACGTTTATAAATGTCGAATCGAGTCCGGAGCAACTGGGCAGCGACTTGGTCAAAGCCTATGAAGAATTATCGGTCCTATATCCCAATGAGATTGCTTTACAGGTGATCGGCATTGGCATCATCGAAGAAGCGATCCGGGCTGCCGCCAAAGCGGGGTTATCCCGCATCAGAACGTATGCCCTGGAATGGTTTAAAGCAGCAGGCATATCCGATGCAGAGAGAAATGCAACTGTTTTTATCGCGATGGGCATGATGTGCAACATTTCTTGCTTTTTGGATCTGCCGGAGCTTTTTGCGTTTAACGAAAATAAATAATCTTCCAAGGTTTATTTATTTTATTAAAAAGTAATTGATCAATCAGTATCTTTGTCCTAGATTTTTGTTATTGACTAATCAATAATTCGAGCCGCCGCTCAGCTCAGCCAGATTCAGTTGGCCTCCAATGCCATCTGGGAGATCAAAGAAACGCTAATTCACACATCGAGTCGCAACGAGCAGGCCGCTGAATCCTCTAAGCAAGCCTCCGAACTCGCGCAGGCCAGTGAAACGGTTGTCACGGAAACAATTGAAACCATCAAAAGGCTGGACGAGACTGTCAATGATTCGGCAGATGCCGCGAAAACGCTCGAAAGTCAATCCAAAAAAATCGTTGAAGCGATTGAGCTGATCTCCTACATTTCGCAGAAAAGTAAGCGTCAAATAGCCCCCAGCGCGCCTAGCCAAGCTAGGCACAACTAGGTGATGAAAGTTCAGCCGAGGTAGGGACCAAGCCGCCTCGTAGCTAGCAGGCAGACGTCAGAGAAATCTGGCGGCTGAAGCCTTGTGAAAACTGCGCAAAGCGTAGTCGCAAAACCGCAGGCCGTAACAACCGTGAATCCTGCCGCATTGTCAATTGAAACCCGAAAGGGACAAGGGAGTGTCGAGCCTCGTGGGGTGCAGGCGAAGACCATGGAACACGCGAAGAACTTGGAATGCAGCGTGAAAGAACTCTCCGGTGTAGAGGGATCGGCATGTGGTGAAAGTTGTGTCTGGAACTAGGGAGACCCTCCCCCGCACGGCGGCCAGTCGCCGTAAACGGCAACCCTATAAGCAGCCTAAAATGCGAAATGGCGAGCCGCGGGAAGGGAGTCGGAGAGGGCCATACTGCGTGCGTGGCAGCACGATCATCAGGTGGGTTAAAGTCCCGCTGAGTCTCGGACTAGGGGACTCATATCCAAACTCGGGAGTAATGTCTCGTGGGCCGGCAAGTTTTTTTTCTAGGCCTGCCCAATTAACAAACAGACACGGTTTTCGAGGCGATTTAAATAAAGGTTAGGGTCTTTGCGGAAGCGAAGACGCTTTGTTCCTTCGAGCAGTCGAGATTCCCAACCCTTACGTTCGTGGAGATAGCTTTCATAGTCTACACGGCTCAGCCGTTTCAACAGATTCTCTTGTTTTAAAGCGTCATCTACCCAAATGACAAATTCACCACTGCGCCAGATGTAGCGATTCCAACTGCGTAGTCCGGTCATTCGGCGGTGACGTATTTTGGTCCGGCGGAAAAATCGTTCATGGTCATTATTGGTCCTTGGCAGGTATGGCGTATCGTAACACGCAAACAAACCGTTCCAGAACCCGGTGGTATATCGCTCGAAGTTCTCGACCATTTCGGTGTCTTCTTTTCGGGTATAGCTCTGCTTTATTTCGGTGCGTAACCACTGCATTTGCACGCGAACACAATCAGCGGTTTGCGGCCCTGGCGCACTTAAAATATGTGCAGCATCTTGAAGAGGCTTTAGCCAGAGCTTCACTTGTTCATATGGCGAGCGGAAACCGTCCAGTTTTTCAAACAACTTCAGGAGTTTTTCGCTGTAGGTGAACCCCCTTTTTTAGCGCTTCGTTGAAGCGAGTTCCGAATCGCCAAGGCTTCTTCGTACACTCGAATACCCGGGAGATCTAGAGGCGGGTTGCCATCCTCGAGCAATACAGCACGTACCGCAGCCAAATAGTCTCTGGCAATAGCAGCATCTTCGGAGTCCACCGTCTGAATCTGCTTTTCCAATTGGCGAATCCCACGTAAGTTTTTCTTAATCCCCGTCTTCAGCTTGCGGTCCAGGTCCATGACGGGTTTGGCAATATCTTTGAGATAATGGTACTGGCAATATTGGTAGGGCACATCCGGCCACAGGCCGGACATGGCCAGACGAATAGAGTGCTGGCCATCACTAAGTAGTCCAATAATCGGAAAACCAAGTTGCTCCACAGGCTCTAGCAGACGCTTCAGTTCCTCTGCGCTTCCGCTTTTGAGGTTCTGCGCAGCAAGGATGCTGCCGCTAAATCCTTCGCGCACCACGTATAGGGTTTCATTTCCTTTTTCGGGTTGGACGCCATCCATCGAAAGCAGCAAACCTCCGTGTTCTTGCACTACTTCCGCTAAGGTCTCGCGAAGATGGTCGGTGACCGACGCACGAAGCAGCGTCAAGTATCGTTCGTAGAGCCGTTCACAATTCCGCTCAGAGGTTACGACTCCACGTCGGTTCAATTCTTCATGCAGTTCGGAAAGCGAGTAGTGGTGTTTGAACCGAAGTTGACCGACGAGAGCAAGAACATCGAATCCGTAGGAGGTGTGCTTCATCACGAGCGCGTCTGCTTCGGCAGACCGATAATAGGATCCAGGATATGTACACTCCGGGTTCGTGCAGGCATAGGCCATATTCCAGACGTCAAAGATTCCGCTAAGTGTGTTCACGTACTTATGCCAAGCCGTATGGTGCCGTTTCAGTTTTGCTCACAGTGTGGGCATTGTCGCAATTCACTATGGAAATACATTCTCTTTTCAGGGGTAATCCGGTTTTTGGTTGAAGGCATGAGTACCTCCTCCTTCCTTACCTTTTATTACCCCTCAGGAGGATTTTTCCATCAGGTTAGTAAAACGGGCAGGCCTAGTTTAAAAACTGTATCAGATACTTCATACAAAATACTCCTCCTTGATCGGGGTGATTCTTCATTAAATTGTGTGATGCATGACGAACTCTTGTCTGTTAATGGATTCCTTTACTCCAATTCATCCACGAACTGCGTCAGTTGCTCAAGAAAGGCACGCTCACCCTTCATCATAGCTTGCCTGTCTTCTTCACTCATCCTTTCAAAAGCTGTTTCTTCCAGATGAAG
Organism: Paenibacillus terrae HPL-003; assembly: GCF_000235585.1. Taxonomy (GTDB): domain Bacteria; phylum Bacillota; class Bacilli; order Paenibacillales; family Paenibacillaceae; genus Paenibacillus; species Paenibacillus terrae_B. Next base: position 468,843 of record NC_016641.1, on the reverse strand, counting down.
CATAGCCGACAGCACGCTTTCAGCATAATTCTTCCCCGATTCTGTCAGAAGGATATACTTATTGCGTTTATCCGAATTCGCGACCCGTTTGGTAATGTATCCTTGTTTATGAAACGAATCGAGAATCGTATTTACCGTTTGTTTAGGATACAACAGCTTGGCACAGATTAAACGCTGGGTACAATTGTTTTGATTTTCATAAATAACGTAAAGTACAAATAAGACCCCTGATGTAATACCGTGTTTCTTTGCCAACTTGTCATAAATGGAACCAATCCCGAAGTACACTTCATAGTAGTTCCGAATGCTTTCTTTTATGTTACTGTCCATGCAGAATGACCCCTCTTCGAAAATTAGTACGAAATCGGACTAATTACTAGTATACCTATTTTTTATCCTTTTGTCATCAAGGCTTTTTACGACAAACACGGCGAAATCACGAACCCATATATTTCCTCGAATCGTTCTTCTGCTTTTCAAAAAAAATAGATGGATGCTTGAATTCCCGGCGCTTAGGCTCCTCCAACGAATGATGCCACTTCTCCTTTCCGTTTTTTGCTCATCGTCAAACCAACCATCCCATTGCGATAACGGCTCGTCAGTCCCGATTCGCTTTTGCTTCATTCGTCGCCTGACTGCAAGCCTACTCCTCGTCTTTGGACGTCGCCACGTAGCTGCGCAACAACTCATCCACGTAGTCCGTGTTCGTGTTCGCAATAAAACGACGCTTGTTCAAGCTTCGCTTCACATGCTTACTCTGATCTTGCATGACCAGGTTTAGCGCCATTCGCTTCAACACGGCTACATTTCCTGCCTGATTTCGCTCCATCGTCCGATAACCATCTTCTCCAAACGTTACATCCAGGCTCCAGTGCATGCTTTCGACACCTCAGTGTCCGCGCACCGCTTCCGCGAATTTCTCAATCTCCGTTATGCTTCCCTCAAATGAGTATTTGTAGATGGATGCAGCAAAGTGCAGATAGTGTTGCCAGTCGTTCCCGCTGGATGTGATGTCGCTAATAGCAGATGCGTACAGGTGACGCAAAGGCTGAATGCGGCTCATGTCAGGCTCTCCTTTCCGAATAGAATAATCAGGCTGGCGCTATATGTCTCAGGCTTCGTGTTCATATGAAGCATAGTGTTCTGTCTCTGTTGTTGGAAATACAAAGTATGGCAGCTCCAGGGAACGGGCATATTCCGCATAGCGAATTTTGATCACTTCAAAGAAGTAGGGCATCAGTACGGTGTCAAATAGATGATATGGACTGTAATAGCGTGGATGATCCGGGCCTGCTTCGGCATCCCCGGTATAACCGTTGTACAGGCTAAAGGCGAGACGAGTCATTTTTACGGAAGTGCTGGTCTGCCAGCCTTGTTCCAAACCTTCCAAGCGAATTGCCTGTTCTTCGTAATCGTAGAGGTCGTGGATATGCTGGCAGGTTTGCGGCGTAATACCAAGTATATAGAAGAAAGCCTGACGATACGGATCATGTTGGCTGTGAGTCATACGAAGATTGCCCTCATAGAATTGCTCATGCTCAATGTCTTTAAAGAACGGATTCATGGGTGTTGTCCTCCTTTTTTTCATGGGATTCAGGATTTTGTTGGTGTTGTTGGGCGAAATACATTTCCAATGCCTTGTCGATGATCTCCTCGACTTCGGCTGCTTTATGGGCTGAGGAAAAATATTTCGCTAATAACTTATGCTTGAGCTTGAAGGGTGCTGGCGTTTTATTGCGCGGCTTGCGTGTGGCTTCGCCAGACAAGATTTTGTTTATCTGCTCTGAAGTGAGCTTTCCAGCGTAATCTTGTAGACGCTCAGATTTTTTCATATCCACTTTGTAGCCATGTTCTGATATAGAAGCATCAATTAATTTCTGTTCATCCGTTGTAAGATAGGAGAGATGTACGGCAGAACGTAGGGATAATTCTGCATCATCTGTTATATAAATGGGGAGGAAGAGAGAAAAGAGCAACTGCTTCCTCGAATATTTCTCTATAAATAATTTAGAATACAGTATGTGAAAACAAGGACAAGCCATGTGAAGCAAACTCCACATGGCTTGTCCTTGTATTATTTGTAACGACTAAGATCAAAGCGACGAACTGCCAGAATAAAGGCAATTGTCAACTGTTGTTTGCAATCTGCATCAATGGTTCCATTTCGTTTAGCGTATTTATTTATAACTGGCTCATAACGGATAATCAATTTGGCTTCAGCTTCTTTGTCACCTTGTTGTGCTAAATGAAGCAGATTAGATACGCTATTCATATTTATCCTCCTTAATACGAAATGAAAAATAGCTTTAATGCGAAAGAAAAAAAGCAGCGATGCCGCAAGAGCCAGAAAGGAGCCAGTGGCAATGCTGTTTGTTTAGCAATTTGAAAGCCGAAGCGGAAACTGCTGGCAACAGCAATCAGCAGCACCAGCGTCAACCCGCCGATAATGCTTTGCAGTGTGCCATAGAGTTGGACCTAGTATAACGCCGCAAGCAGCCATCAGCTTGTTGTGTGTGTTTTCAAACTGCACTTTTGTTGACAACTAGTTCTCAATACCATTAAGTATCTACGTCATTGTAGAGGGGCAAATTTCTGTTCCGGGATTCACTATATTATCCAAAGGTGCGCTGCGCTAAGGGGATGTGAAGGAATCGATATCGAGAAAAGACGGGTTTTTGATTGAACATACGGCAATGGCATTTACACCCCTGATGTGTACCATATAGTTCAGCATATTTGATTGTTATCGCCATAATATTTACGTGCAAATATAGCTTTCGAAAACAATAGTGTAGATAAAATAGAATAAGCGGGGACTATTGTCCCCGCCCCCTATATTGAAAGTAAATTATCCGAGCAAAATCGCTTCGATCCGTTCCAGTTCTTCCGGCTAAGCTCCGGTGCATTTAACGATACCGCATCCTCAATTTGACTAACTTTGCTAGCGCCGATCAATGCTGAGGTCACTCTACCGCCACGAAGCACCCCGGAGAGGGCCAATTACGACATCTTCTGCCCGCGAGACCATGGCGCTGTCGTTCTCGAATGTATCGATCCTTTCAAAGTTATGCTGCAGACCTAGCGAGATGGCTGACAGAGGCAGAGTGCTGCGGCCAATTTGAAGCGCGATCACTTCATGCACTTGGAAAAGCCAATCTTTTCAGAAGCACATACTTTCGTTGGATCTAGAGCAATCTTCGTCATGAAGCAGTATGTTTTTCAAGTTAGTTTACGCTCTTATTGTAGCGAAAAGGCATCCAAACATATGTCAGCAAGGAAGTAGTTTGTGTGGTCACCCTTTCTCTAGAAGACTTGAACGACTTCATGAATGCCATCCACTTCTTCAAAAATGGCACGTTCAATGCCAGCCTTCAATGTGATCGTTGTACTGGGACAGCCGTTGCACGCTCCCAAGAATTTTAGTTTAGCCACTCCGTCCTTAACTTGAACCAATTCGGCATCTCCGCCATCGCGGTTTAAAAAAGGACGCAGTCTTCTCAATACATCATCTACATCTTCGAACAATTCCTGAGAATCTCTCATTCATGACTCCTTTCATAGAGGCTGTGCTATCAGCTTCACCGTTCGCATTTTCTCTAATTCATCAATCATGTCTTGATAAAACTTAACTCTTCACCTGGCGTAACTTTCTAGAAATCGGAAGTACCGATCTTGCTCCTGCTTATGCAGCTTTCCGTACAATACATATAAACCCTGCTCTTTTGATGCTTGCAGCTAGGGTGAAGAAGAATTGCAATGATGTTACTTGGCGATTTTTGCGAAGTATTCTAATGTTCTAACCAGTTGCGCGGTGTAAGACATTTCATTATCGTACCAGGCTACAGTTTTCACCAGTTGCTGGTCGCCAACTGTTAGAACTTTTGTTTGAGTTGCATCAAAAAGAGACCCCAATGTCATTCCTCTAACATCGGAAGATACGATCTCGTCCTCCGTATACCCGTATGTTTCTGGATCTGATGCTTTTCTCATAACGGCATTAACTTCTTCAACCGTAACCTTCGTGTTCAAAACAGCTACAAGTTCTGTTACGGAGCCTGTTGCTACAGGTACACGCTGAGATGCACCATCAAGTTTACCCTTCAATTCAGGAAGAACGAGGCCAATGGCTTTAGCAGCACCGGTGGAGTAAGGAACAATGTTCTCTGCTGCAGCCCGTGCTGCGCGGAAGTTTCCTTTTGAATCTGGCGCATCAAGAGTATTCTGGTTGCCTGTATAGGCGTGAACGGTGGTCATCAACCCGGACTGAATTCCAAATGTATCGTTCAAAGCTTTAGCCATGGGAGCGAGACAGTTCGTTGTGCAAGAAGCACCGGAAATGACGGTTTCCGTCCCGTCCAGTGTTTCATGGTTTACGTTATATACGATGGTCTTCATGTCGCCTGTTGCCGGAGCGGAAATAACGACCTTCTTTGCTCCGCCTTTCAGGTGAAGCTCTGCCTTTTCTTTGGTGGTGAAGAAACCAGTGCATTCGAGTACGACAGCTACGCCAAGCTCGCCCCAAGGGATTTCTTCAGGGTTGCGGTTAGCCAGCACTTTAATTTCTTGGCCGTTAACAGTAAGAGCTCCATCATGAACTTCAATGTCACCATGGAAAGTGCCTTGTGTAGTATCATATTTGAGCAGATGCGCCAGCATTTTTGCGTCAGTTAAATCGTTTATCGCTACAACTTCGATATTTTCCATTTCCTGAATACGACGGAAAGCGAGTCTTCCAATTCGCCCAAAACCATTAATGCCTACTTTTATTCTCATTGAATAGTCCTCCTATTTCGTTCTAAATCCATTCCACATAAGTTTGCCTTTGGAATGGGTTTGTTTTATAATAAAAGATACCGATCGGTACCTTTTATTATATCAGAATTTAAAACTTTGGCAAGGTTTCGGCCGTAAATTTGATATAATGTTAGTTTAGAATAAGATCATTTGGAGGAAACTATGAAAAAAGGAGATCGAACAAGAGAGCACATTATTATGAAATCGGCAGCAATCTTTAATCAAAGAGGTTATGCTGGTACATCGTTAAACGATATTATTGCTGACACCGGGATTAAGAAGGGGGGCATCTATCGACATTTTACAAATAAAGATGAGATTGCGCTTGAAGCCTACAACTACGCTGCCAGTATAGTTATCAGCAAATTTGCTGAGGCGGTCGATCGGGAGCAGTCTGCGTCAGGGAGGTTACTTGCTTTTTTTCGTGTTTATGAAGATGTTGTTGGTAATCCACCATTTGTTGGCGGATGTCCTATGCAGAATACAGCAGTAGAAAGTGACGATACTCATACGGAGCTTCGAGATCGGGCAAGACAAGGGCTGCATAACCATTTGGATATGATAAAGAGTATAATTCTTAACGGGATAAATAGTGGGGAGTTTAAGGAGGATTTGAATGCGGATGCACTTGCTTCATTTGCCTTTTCCTTGCTCGAAGGAGGCATTTTACTCAGCAAGTTAGATGGGGATAATAAGCATATGCAAATGAATACAGCATGCTTTGCATTCTATTTACAGAATTGTTGTTTGAAAAATAGTTAATCAGTTGTACGTTGTAGAGTTCTCCACGGTCGCCAAGAAGTCCGATATGTAGCTGTACCCCTGCTTTTTGCCCCTTATGGGGAGCCCAAGGCAGGCGGCCGGTTTTTTTTGATTGTAGAGTCTGATCATGAGAGTAAGCAAACGCTTGAAGAAATGGTGGAGTGGTAACCTTGCATGCCCGCTACGCGTCATCCGCTGCTCCCCATCCTCGAAATTCCTTCCACTGCTGGAAGGCGGCTTCCGCCAAAAACAAATATAACTTATATACGGTGAATTTCCGCGCAACATCGACGTAGTGCATCTCGCTTAGTAAGGGAAGGATGATTTCTTCCGGAATCAGTATATTGAAGAATGCTGGATATTGAAGTAGGCTTTTTCATGGGGCCGCCTCGTTTCGGGAGATTGCAGGGGTACAAACACTTTACCGAATGAGGCGGCTTTTTTACCTTTTTGGCTAACCAACAGGCTTGGCCCAAAACAGCCATCTTTCCGCGGTCCAGACATAGATGATATCGCTGACCCATTTCTCTTCGGGCTTCGTCGCTTGGAACTCGCGGTTTAACACATTGTGTTGAACGGGCAGCGTATTATTGGAGAACCATACACTGTGTCGTGGTTAATCTTCAGTTCTCGGGCGACGTCTGTCACCGTTTGGACGCTTCATTAATATGTTGTACTGTCTGACACCTGAAGGCCTCGTCATACATAGGTTTTATCATGGTGCACATTCACCTTCGTGACTTTTGTGCCACGAACTGATGCCACAGCGTATATAACAAGCGCTGTCCATATGAGTGCAAAACCGACGAGAAGGGTAGACGAAACCGATTCCTTGAACACAAATACGCTCAGTAACAGCATGATTGTCGGCCCGATGTATTGTACGAATCCGAGCGTGGAAAACGCCATGCGGGCGGCTGCTCGTGCAAAGAAGAACAGCGGCAGTGCCGTTACTACACCCGAAAGGAGTAGTTCGATGAACATGGACGGAGGCAGCGTCCATGCTATCGCCTTGCCCACGGAGGCCAAATAGACCCAGTAGCCGAGCGCAATGGGTAGAACTACAACTGTCTCCGACAACAAGCCTACAGAAGCGTTTAGCACAATCTTCTTTTTCGCAAGGCCGTATAAGCCAAACGACGCAGCTAGCGAGATTGCGACCCACGGAAATCGCCCATAGTCGATTGCAATGATGAGCACCGCCGCGCCAGCGACGGCAATCGCGAGCCACTGGCCACGATTCGGCTTCTCACGAAGGAAGACGATCGCTAGTAACACGTTCAGCAGCGGGTTTAAATAATAGCCGAGGCTTGTCTCAACGACATGGTTGTTGTTGACAGCCCAGATGAAGATGAGCCAATTAGCAGCGATCAACAGTCCGCTGGCGGTGAGCGATAGCAGGAGCGAACGGCTAGCCACAATCCGCTTCATATCACCCCAGCGGCGCTGGACGGTGACGAGAATACCCATGAAGACAAACGACCAGACAACCCGATGCGATAAAATCTCGCCTGCGGGCACATCATTAAACAACTTCCAATAAAGTGGGAGAACTCCCCACATGATATAAGCGATAATAGCGTTGATTAACCCATTATTCATAATCAATTTCCTTCTTCCCGTTCCGATGTCTGAGTGCATTATGCGTAGTGCAGCTGAATCATGTTTTGGAATCAAATACATAACCGATCTTCCACACGTACTTTTGGCACCTCAATTTCTTGAAAAATAAAAAATTGCCTTATCTACTATCTATATTCACCACTTTAAACCTGTTACTTTCGCATTAAAATTTCCAAAAGCCAGAAAGCTGAGAATCTTCGGCAGGTGAATTGCGCCAATAATTTTATGCTAGGCATTAAGCCACCCCAATAGAATCAAATCCGCGCCGCTCTCGGTCTCAAAATGCCATTCCGCAGCAGCTAACTTTTCCGGCTGATGCTCGGCCAAGAACTTGGCAGACGCATCTCCAGCTACTGTGTTTAGCAGTCCGAATAACATGACAACGGCCATCATAAGCTTTAACGCTTTTTTGTGGTATCCAGTAACCCCTTTTCTAAGCATCGTAAAAGCCGCAATTCCTGCTAGCAGAGCCGCTCCTGTTAAGTAGGCTGAGCTTAATACATGGAACACTTTGGAGAACGTCGCCGTATTCAGCATCGCTTGCACCGGGTTAACGGCTGTAAATTGTCCACCTTGCATTGTGAATCCCCCAGGTTGGTTCATAAAACCATTCACAGTCGTAATAAAAACAGCAGACATTCCTGCCCCTAAGACAATGGGGAGTGTGAGCAGCCAATGAATATAGGGATTCTTGAACCGATCCCACGTATACAGATAAATGCCTAGAAAGATAGCTTCAAAAAAGAATGCAAATACCTCCATGAATAACGGAAGTGCAATAACGTTCCCTGCCAACTTCATAAAATTCGGCCATACCAATGCCAGTTGCAGTGAAATTGCCGTGCCTGTTACGACACCAACTGCGACGGATATAACAAACCCCCGCGCCCACCTCTTAGCCATCAGTATGTAATGAGAATCTCTCTTGCGGATGCCGATGAACTCAGCAATCGCGATCATAAGAGGGATACCGACACCAATCGTCGCGAATATCATATGGAACCCTAGTGTCATTCCTGTCACCAGCCTGCTCCATAGTACCGTATCAATTCCCATTCCTTAGGGCCTCCCTTCCAAAGTGATTTGTAATTTGAGATGATTATATCTCTGTCCTTCAGCAATCTAATCGCGGTCACACCTTCTCCCATAATCGTTCAAGAAAGGATCAAATCTCTCTGACAACTTGATGAAACCAATAACGTTTCAGCTCACCTTGTTTGAGGTGAAGAAAGCTACACGGCACTTTGGCTAGTCGTCTCACGTACAGAGAAGCACATAAATTGACCAAAACCGCTGCCACGGCTAGTCCTCAAAATAGGTTTGTATGGCTAGGCGGAGGATGCTATTGCACTAGACAAAATAGCAATACTGAATGTGCCGCTGATAAACTGCCTCAGTTGAAAACAATCCCGTGCTAGAACCAATTTGAGAAGAGGGAGGGGAACGCATTTTCATTCAACTTGACAATTTCGTATGGAGTCGCAACACGTCGACAATCCGGAAGTCCGCGACTCTTTTGGCCTCACACGTTCAGCAACTCTGTTAAACAAGCTGACTCCGGTAGAGTACCGGCGCCAGCTTGTTGCCTAGGGCTTTTTTCAATGTCCACTAAATGGCGTCTTGACCCTTCACGGTTGGGTCCCCTCGCGGACGACAACGTCGCCGCCCGAGAAGACCAGTTGAACGAAACCGTTGGGGGCAGCTGTCTTGATGGGTTCGCGATGGGCATGCCTCCTCGTCAAACCCGCGTACGCTTAGGCTTGAGGCAGCACTGCCTTGAAGACGATTTCGATTAGTTGTTCTGGGAAGCCTAGTCTCGGTACGCCGATCAAATTGCTGGCGACCTGAGGCTGCGGCGTCCCGTAGACTTCTTTCCGAACCTTGCCTGCGACCGCAAACGCCGCATCGACATCGAGGACGTAGAGCGTATCTTCAACCACGTGGTCGAAGGTGGCCCCGAATTGTGCTAGGATCTTCGCGGCATTGGCATAGGTTACCCGCATCTGCTCCTCCATCATCGAGAAGTCGACCGGCTTCCCAGATTCATCGAGCACCGCGGGGAAGACCATCGCCCCATTTTCGTCGTGGCTGAGTTGGCCGGAAACATGGATCGTGTTTCCTATCTTGATTGCCTGTGCATAACCGTAAGCGTCTTCCGCCGGCACACCATGATAGGCGGCCTCTTTACCATTCGTTGCGTTCGTATTCGTCATTTTCTTATCTCCTTTTCGTATACGCTGGCTCGGATATCCGAGCCGCTTTTTCTTGAGAGCCAATTGCATTGTCGTTGGTGATGGATAACATTATGCTCAGGAACCGTTCTTTTTTTATGCACCAGCAACGATTACTGGACATATGAACGCAGCGCCGCTTATGAGGGGTTAAGTTTTTGGATGACTCCCCGAGTGAGATCCCCCTTTAGGATTCACCTGCAATCAGAAATGGCTGAGTGACGAATTCAGCATACTTCTTAGCCAGTTTTTCAAGAGCTTCGTCATTTACTTCTCTAACACCACTAATTTCAAAGGAGGGTTTATAAAGCATTTTTACACGATTTGCAGTAGCCTGGAAGGGTCTCAGCAGCTCGCTATAAGAATAAGGTAATAATCGGCAGGTATGAATACAACAACAAATTACGATGATACCGGTAATGAAATTAATGCTGTCAACGGACAAGCATACTCATATGATTCAAAAACTTAAGGTTGACGCGTATTCATACAACGTGATAATTCCGTATTGAGTCGCAACACGTCGACAATCTGGACATCCGTTTTTGTTAAGTTCCCTCGGTACAATGCAGGTTTATTAGTTGCAGCCAAATTTTTCTTTCTTGCACGCTTACAATACGAGAAACTTGTATTTTCGAAACGGACCTAGAACTGTCACAAAAGATAAAAAAATCACAAATCCGTGAAGCATAATTTAGCCGTCGGCGTCTTTTGGCCTCACACGTTCAGCAACTCTGTCAAGCCACCGGGTGTGAGTATGTTGCCAACGTAAAACTGGCCGAATTCGCCGAAGCGTGCGCTAGTCTCGTCGAACCGCATCTCATAGACGAGCTTCTTAAACTGCAGCGGATCGTCGGCAAACAGTGTAACACCCCACTCCCAATCGTCGAAGCCGACCGAGCCGGTGATAATCTGCTTGACCTTTCCTGCATAAGTGCGGCCGATCATACCGTGACTGCGCATGAAGTTTTTGCGCTCTTCCAGAGAGAGCATGTACCAGTTATCGTTGAGCATGCGTCGCTTGTTCATAGGGTAAAAGCAGATATGTTTCGCCTTGGGTAAGATTGGCTTAAGGCGAGCGGCTACTTCGGGAACTTGCATCGGATCGGAGCCGGGAGGTGCTAAATAATTGCTCAGCTCGACGACACTGACGTACGAGTAAACTGGTTTTACGAATTTGGCGAACCGAGAACGATTAAATGCGTTCTCCGCTGAGTTCAGCTCCTCGAGTGTCTCGCGTAGGTTTATAAACATAATGTCTGCCTTCTGGCCGACGATGGCGTACATTGCCAAGCTGCCTTCCATCCGGGATTCGACCGCCGACCATTCGTAGATTAGCGTCATCAAATCATGTTTTGCATACTCGCGTTCCTCTGTGGTTGCACTTTCCCAGGCAACCCAGTCGATGGTGCGGAAATCATGCAGCGCGTACCAACCCTCTATCGTTTCTGCTGCTTCACTCATCTTACTTCAGCTCCCCTGGTTGTTTTGGCTTATCCAATAGCTTTCTTTTTTGAATTTCATTTCTTGATCTTAGAACAAACAGTCATTTCATCCTGATAAGGAGTTGCTGCATCCAATGTAACGGAACTATAGTCGAACTGTCGTGTTTTAAGAAATGATGATTTATCATCATACGCTTGATCGACCATGCAGTCTTTCTTCTCAAGATTTGATTTGAGAAGCATTTGAATGCGTCTATCCCGAGCAACAATGAGAATTTTAGTTCCGTATTTTAACAAATATATAATCACTTCCTTGTCCTTGCGTGCACTACATATTCATTATGTGACAACTCTTTAATTCGGCGAAAAAAAGGTCAGATCAGTTCAACGCCTTTAAAATCTACTTTTCAGTCATTCTCAAGTCCTCCTATAAGATTTAGTTATTCCAAAAAGGTAATAACTCTCATGAAAACAAAATGGCTCGGCGCTATTTCATTCTAGAACAGCTTGTTGTACAATAAAAGATACCGAACGGTACCTTTTTATTGTATCATGATTCTATTGAAAGGCAAGACCGGAATCGTATATTCGATTTTTTCGTGACGGGATTAAAGCTGGAGAGTTTAGGGGGGATCTGGATTTAAGGAGTTTTGCTCAGCAAATTGGATAGGGATAACAAGCGCGTGCTAATGAATATAACATTCTTCTCGTCTTATTTGCAGGAATGCTGTTTCGCAAGGAAACACGAGTAGATGGAACAACCATTGTGCGTATATGTATGACAAAATTGGTGACCTATATCGAAGGAGTAGCAGAAAGAGCTTGTCGAATGGGGCTTGTGAATAATGCAGGAATCACCCGAGTCTGGTGCTAAAGCTGCTGGTTTTCGAGTGCTTTCTTATTGAGAAAAACGGATAGGTGGTTATTTATTTGGATGCAGTGAATATAGAAAATAAACCAGAAAGTAAAAGCCCGACTTTGGCGCTATTAGCGCTGACAATCGGGGCATTTGCGATTGGGATGACTGAATTTATTATTATGGGGTTACTTCCTGAAGTGGCCGAAAGCTTGCAGGTGTCCATCCCCTCAGCAGGGCTACTCATTACCGGATATGCACTGGGTGTGGCTATAGGAGCTCCTATCATCACAGTCGCCACTCATCGAATGAAGCGAAAGCAGTTGCTTCTTTTTCTTATGATTCTGTTCATATCAGGTAATGCATTGGCTGCTCTTGCACCGAACTATGGAGTATTAATGGTAGCTCGTATCGTGGCTGCATTAACTCATGGGTCCTTTTTTGGCGTTGGATCTGTTATTGCAGCTGGACTGGTTCCTAAGGAAAAACGGGCTGGAGCTATTGCCATCATGTTTACCGGTCTGACACTTGCAAATATTCTTGGCGTTCCGATCGGTACATTTGTTGGTCAAGCCTTTGGATGGAGATCCACTTTTTGGGCGATCACTATCCTAGGTCTGATTGCTTTGATTGGGATTGCCGTGCTCGTTCCAAAAGTAGAATCAGCTTCATCAAACCTTAAGCAGGAGCTTAGTGTACTGCGTAAGCCAACCGTTTATATTGCTCTTTTGATGACGACGTTTGGTAATGGAGGGCTCTTTACGGTATTCACTTATATTTCACCGATTTTAACTGATATTACTAAGTTCCCGGTGAATTCGGTTTCTTACATCCTTGTTTTATTCGGGATCGGCATCACGCTTGGGAATATTATCGGAGGCAAGCTGGCTGACCGCAAATTAATGCCGTCTCTCCTCGGGATACTCGTTGTGTTGGCCATAGTTTTGGCAGTATTCGCAATTACGGATCAGCATAAAGTGCCTGCTTTGATTACTATTTTTATATTAGGAATGGCTGCTTTTGGAATTATACCAGGATTGCAGCTTCATATGCTGAATACGGCCAAAGAAGCTCCAACGCTGGCGTCGACTTTAAATGTTGCGGCTTTTAACCTGGGTAATGCGTTTGGTGCGTATATCGGAGGCTTGGTTATAGATTTACAATTTGGGGGAGGCCTAACAGCCGTTCCTTGGGTTGCTTCCATCGTAACCGGCGTGGGAATTTTATTTACTCTCTGGGGTATTCAACAACAAAAGAAGAGTACTAGGCCGTAATTTTAGGTAAGCTTTGCTTATCGTCCACGAGAAATCGTGGGTCTTATAGTGACAGACTTTGATGGGGGATCGCTCGTGTTTGCCACAATCACTGAATCAAGATGGATTTTTAGCGTCCGTAAGGGAAACGGATATAGTCGCGTCGGGAACTGGGGTTTTATCGAATGTCAGGAGGGGATTGGCACCAATATAGCATCGCTATAGACAAACCAATATAGCTGTGCTATATTGGTCGCATGAATACACACGACGCTCTACTCAATGCGGCTTTACAAGTTCTCGAGGAAGAGGGCGAGGCACAGTTCACAACACGCTCCGTCTGCGCAATCGCGAAGGTGACCGCACCGACGCTGTACCATCACTTCGGCAGCGCCGACGGGCTACTGAGCGCCGCCATTAAGGAAGCATTTGCTCAGTTTCTCGAGAGTAAAAGGACTGCTACGCAATCCTTCGATCCGGTTATGGCACTACGCGAAGGCTGGGACGATTACGTGCGCTTCGCGGCGGCTCGTCCACGGCTCTACGCGGTGATGATGGGCCGCGTTCTCAACGATGCTGAGATTCCCGCCGCCGAGCAGGCATTTGCGCTCCTCATCCAACGCATCGCGGCCATCGCTGCTGAGGGTCGGCTCAGGCCGACGGTGGAGGTGGCTGCTGATCTCATGTGGGCATCTGCGAATGCTGCATCCCTACTATACGTCACAGCTCGGCTACGCAAAGCGGTGCCACCCACTTCAGAAATCCTGGAGCAAATCCGTGAGGGGGCCATACGGTCCATCCTACATCCTGAACAGAAAGGACGAACACAATGAAAATTCTTGTCACGGGAGGTACTGGTCTGCTAGGCGGTCGCCTAATCCCGAAGCTCATAGAGGACGGTCACGAGATTTTCGCACTCACACGCTCCATATCATCTCACGCCAAACTCGAGTCCATGGGTGCTACGCCAGTCGATGCCGATCTCGAAAGCAGCACGCCACTCATATTGCCGGTGATTGATGCGGTTGTGCACGCAGCAGCCCTGTTCCGCTTTTCAGGGCCTCGCGAACCCTTCTTTCGTACCAACGTTGATGGAACCGTAGCCTTGTTGAAGGCAGCCGAGTCCGCCGGTGCGAAGACATTTGTCTACATCAGCGCGGCGGGAATCCTCATGGATAATGGCGGTACTCCCATACGCAACGTTGATGAAAGCACGCCGATTTTCCCGAACCACTTCTCCGCCTACCTGGCGAGCAAGGCACGGGCCGAATCAATGGTTCTGGCAGCTAACAAACCCGGCTTTCGCACCATCGCGCTTCGCCCGCCGGCTATCTGGGGGTCTGGTGATCCGTTTAGTCAAGGGCTTCCCGAAGCAGTCAGATCTGGACAGTTCGCCTTCATCAACCGCGGCGACTACGCTTTTGCAACCTGCCACGTGGACAATGTGGTAGAAGCCATACAATGCGCTCTCAAACGCGGAGAAGGCGGTCATGCCTTCTTCATCAAAGACCAGGAAGGGCAGACTTTCCGTGAGTTCGTCACCTCGCTCGCGAACTTGCAGGGCCTGTCTATCGATAAACTGCGTTCGATGCCCTACTGGCTTGCCTCTGCCATTGGCCGGCTGCTCGACACTATCTGGGCCGTCACGCGGAAAGACGGGGATCCGCCGATCTCACGCTCGATGATACGCATGATCGGGCGTGAGTTCACAGTCAACGATGCCGCTGCACGTCGAGAGTTGGGCTATGTCGGAAGAACCTTGCGCGACGCGGGCTTGCAAAGCTATGAGGAACCATCTGCTCGACAATAGTGCTTTGGAGGACGAACGCAGGCAATCGCCGGTTAGTCGTTCTCTGGACTTGCCCCCTTTTGTCGATGTGGCAGACAGCAGCGAAGCCGTAGCAATCTGTAATTCAGGAAAACGAGCATGTAACGTGCTTAGCACTCGCTCATGTGCAGGTAGTAGAGGATGTCCTTCATGTAGAATAAAAAGCACTGTTTTTTTCTGCCCCATACATACCACGATCCCATTTCATTTTTCCTAGTAGCATTTCGGATGGGACAGGCAATAACGGTGGTCATGGATACGAATGTTATGAAAGGGACCGTTGGAGAACATGGCATTTAAGCGCTGTTCGCGCCAGTCTATAGTTTCAAAGCCTTGTATGTGAATGTTCGCTTTGGGTTAGAGATGAAGTGAAATTCTTCTCGTTAGTGAGTCCAACTCCACGCCTTGAAGTTCAGCATGATCCCATTCAGGCGGCAAAACAGAAAAGAAGTTTCCCCTGCCCATCGAAGGCTCTAGCAAGCGGCGTCCAACACCAGAGGTTAGGCCAAAACGCTGCAAGGTCGCATGGATGGTCTGAATTAAAGTGGCTGCTCTGAGTAGAAAGTCGTAATTGTAGAGGCCTCATTGAATTGGGCTTGGGCTGCTGGAGTCGGGTCAGATTAATAATTTTTTATAAGCTGGGCATTCTCTGGGTGAGCAACGAACCCCTGGATAATTGGATGCTGTAGGGATAGTCCGAATTCATAATGAATAATTTTTTATGCATTCCCAGATTTTTTTCTCACCATTGTGGTTGCCATGAGGGATCTTCCTGGCTTTGTCGCTTACTGCACGTCTCAAATATTAAAGCCGCCTATATCAGAAGCTTTGGAGCAGTTTCATCACTTTGCAAAGAAAAGCTGGTAAAAGGCGAATAATTCGACTTTTCTACTCGAATAAAAAATTTCTGAGCCTACCGGACCTACTGGTTTAATCTGGCCGAGTACTTGGGACAGAAGTGGGCTATTTGACACTCACCGGGCAGAAGTATCATAATCTCTTTCTCTGGTTATCGCGATTCATCCCACCACAGGATGATTACAGCCGGAGAGGTGGTCGCTCAAGCCCTAATAGAGAGCTATCATGGCGCTTCCGCTTCGTCGCTTCTGTTTTCACAGCAGAGAAAGGAACGTACTTGAAACAAACAGTATAAAGATTTCAAGGATCGAGGTACAATCAAGGTAGCTATTACTATCTGCCTGATTGCTTCCTGTAAAATAAATGGGGGGAAGGATTGAAGGATTTCAGCCGATGTTTCTTTCTCCGGTTCTACCCAAGGTTTGGGGATCATGCTCAGGGCAGATGAGGGTCTGGATATTGCCTACTATATCACGCTGGAACCCGAACGAAGCCGAATTACCTTCCGTGGACCGATTATGCAAACGGAAGAGGGGGGGCAAAACCTTTCCTTACGATGTGGAACTGGAACGTCCGCTCAAGCTGTTGCCGGATCAGGAGTATGAGCTGAAGGTATTTGTAGACGGCACGATTTGTGAAGTTTATGTCGGAGGGGAAGTGGCGCTGAGTGCCAGAATATATGATATTCAGCACGGAAAGAAAGCTTGCACTATTCGTTAGTCAAGGTGCAGCGGAGTTTAAACGAGCCAAAATAGAAACTTTATAGGTCTTCCAGATTAAGAAGAGTAGTTTGAAAAGAAATTATATCCTTTCGATATCATATTTAAAGCCTAGCTTTTAAGTTATTTGGAGCGTGGATAACGACCTTGGATAAAAGCTGTAAAGTTCCTTTCACCCGAAGGGGCAGCTCACAGAGCACCAGGCTTCCTGATTAGGCCAGAGGCTGCCCGCATCTGATAACGGGCAGCCTCCATTTTTTGCAGTTACATTATGCAGGTTTCCTCTCTTATGCTCAACCTTGTATAGCTTTGATCCCCAGCGCCAGAGCACCGCACAAGCCTGCATGATCACCGAGGCCAGGCGGAACAATGTAAGTATCCATACTCTCCAGGATTTCGGGTGTTGAGACAACAGCATGTGAAGGATTTTGGCATTGCGGTCCACGCGGACAAGGCACTGGACAATGGTTATTTCATCAAATTTGATCCTTTTCATAACCGGATTGCCTTTGATATGTGGCCAAGAACAGAACCGGGATTTTTTCAATGGCAAATTGCCGGGGACAGGCCGCAAATGATTGAACTTGAGCGTCCGTTTGATTTTGCGAGAAACAGCCGGATTCATTTCCAACTGATTCTGGAAGAAGATATTTTATGCCTCTATGTTAATAATGAAGTTGCATTATGGGCTGCTGAATTCATATCCGGCACTGATCTTGCCGCAGGTAGGTTTTGCTCTGCCTTTATCAATTCTTTTAGCCTTCATCAAATTCGGGCTTTTCGCCGTATTCTTTGCCGAAGTCCGTCATTTTCTCAAGGATCGGCAGTAATTTGATACCCTTGTCCGTTAGCGAATACTCCACCCGCGGAGGAACTTCCGGGTACACTTCACGTTTAATAATCCCATCATTTTCAAGCTCCTTAAGCTGATTGGTGAGCGAACCTTGTGATAAACCTCCAAGAAATTTTTTTATATCCGTATAACGGCGAGTTTCTCCTTTTAGGAACCATAATATGAAATATTTCCAACGTCCTGAAAGAACATTTTGGGTAAAGGCTATTGCGTACATATCGCTTTTTTCATTTATAAATTCTTTGTCAAATCCTTCATTACAGACTCTCACTGATATCACTCCTAATCTAATGGTACAAATAGTTGTACTATTTCCATTTATATTGCCCTCTTTGCAAGTGAACATAATGGCTTTATGATTATGTCATCAAGCATCAACAAAAGGTTAGTAAGCTAAATAAAATTTCGGCCTTATATTTAGTAAGCTAATTAAATATAACACAGGAAGGAGGTGCTGATAAGTGAATTCAGAAAATAAACTAAAACTTTCGATTTTAGACTTCGTTCATATCTATAAAGGAAATGATGCTAAGAAAAGTCTCCAAAACATAACGGAAATGGTTCAATTAGCAGAACAGTGGGGGTTCACGAGGTACTGGTTCACTGAACACCACAACACAACAACCTTGATGAGTACTTCACCAGACTTGCTGAGCCTACATGCAGCAGCTCACACCCAAAGCATTCGAGTGGGTTCCGGCGGGATCATGTTGCCTAATCACAGCCCCTTGAAAGTGATGGAGAACTTTACTCTTCTCGAGGGATTATATCCAGGGCGGGTTGACCTGGGGATCGGTAGGGCTTCTGGAGCTGATGGCCGGACCATGTGGGCACTGCTAAGGTCAAGAGAATTATCGGAGGTAAATGATTTTCCAGAGCAACTAGATAACCTGCTTTCCTTTTTCAACCGTAACTTTAAAGAAACTCACCCGTTTAGTCCTATCCATCCTCCTGGAGATAAATCGATGGTTCCCAATATGTTTATGTTGGGATCTAGCGAAGGTGGATTACAGTTTGCCTTAGAAAAAGGATTAGGATTTGTATTTGCAGCTCATTTGGCACCGAAACTAGCTATTCCTGTGTTAAGAGCTTATCGTTCGAATTTTAAACCTTCGTCCTATTTAAATGAACCCCAAAGCATGTTAGCGACGATCGTAATTACAGCGGAGACGGAAGAAGAGGCTAAATATATTGCAGGACCAGCGGAGTTAATGTGGGCACAGATGAGCACAGGGAAGAGAAACCTTACCTTTCCTACACCTGAAGAAGCTAAAGATCACAAATACACTCCTCAAGAAGAGCTAGCTAGAGAACGAAATAAAGAACGCTTTGTTATTGGAAGTGTTGGACAGGTTGCTGAGCAACTTAATCAAATTGCGAAAGCAAGTTTAGTTGATGAAATCATGATTGCAGATTTTTATCCTAATCAAGAAAGCCGAAAGAACGGGCATGAATTATTGGCAAAGGAATTAGGTTTAGTTCAGGGAAATAACTGAACTGGTATAAAGGAGATCATTAAACCATGGAACAAAGAAAGCTGAAAATAGGAGGAATTATTGATGGTGTAGGTTGGAATTACACGGGGTGGAGGCACCCTGCTATTCCCGCAGATGCCAGTGAGAACATTGATTATTACGTTGAAAAAGCTATTCAACTTGAACAGGGAAAGTTCGATCTCATCTTTTTAGCCGACGTAAGTCATATTGGACCTGGCATGATACCACACTATCTAAGCATGTTTGAAGGCGTATCTGTTCTGTCTGCATTGAGTATGGTAACTCACTCCATTGGCTTGACCGCGACAATAGCCACTTCATATGCTGATCCATTTACGGCTGCTAGACAGATAGCCTCACTCGACAAGATTAGCAAGGGTCGAGCGGGGTGGAATGCGATCACTTCTAATCCAGGAGGGTTAGCCAATTATAGCCGGTCGCATTTAAGTAAAGCAGATCTTTATCCCATGAAAAAAGAGTTTTTAGAGATTGTTGAAGGTCTTTGGGATTCGTATGAAGATGATGCATTCATACGTAATAAGAAAAGTGGGGTATTTTATGACCCGAGTAAAATGCATTCACTAAATTATAATGGAAATTACTTTTCGGTGGAGGGACCTCTAAATATTAGTAGATCACGCCAAGGAAGACCGGTCATTTTTCAAGCTGGAACCTCTTTGGAATTCATGGACGTAGCGGCACAACATGCCGAAGTCATTATGGCTCCTGGAAATGATTTTAACTTCCTTAAAGGATTCGCGACTGAACTTAGAAGGAAAGTAGCACATAACGGGCGTTCACCTAACGACCTGTTGATGATGCCTTCTCATAGCCCTATCGTTGGTGAAACGGAAAAAGAAGCCTTGGAAAAGCTAAAGGAGATTGAATCAAGGATGCCTTATGGTTATAGATTGCCGAGGCCTTTATTGATGGGATCTGCGGAGCATGTTGCAGAAAAAATAGAAAATTGGTATCAAGAAGGTGTCATGGATATCTTGCTAATTAGGCAAGATTATCCAGCAGGATTTGAGGACTTTATTAAATGGGTTGTACCCATATTGCAAGATAAAGGCATATTTCGAAAGGAATATGAGATGAATACACTTCGGGGGAATTTGGGGCTACCTTACCCTGTAAACAGGTATACGAAGCAGTAACCAATAGAACCAACAAGAGGAGAATTTATTATGAAAAACCGAATTACACAATTACTAGGAATTGAGCAACCTATTATTTCAGCAGCAATGACATGGGTAACCTCTGCAGAATTTGTTGCAGCAGTATCCAATGCAGGGGGAATGGGCGTATTGGGGCCAAATGCCGGCCAAACCGAGAAAGCAACGAGTGCAGATGATATGGCAGATCGGCTTACCCAAGAGATTCGCAAGGTAAAAGCATTAACGAATAAACCATTTGCTGTAAATTACATTTTCCCGATGGGAGGAGCTGCAGAGGATCTGTTTACGAATGCAGTTTTTGATGTATTGGTAAAAGAAAAGGTGAAATACGTTATTGCCATTGGACAAAATGTGGTTGATCGTGAACTGAAGCGGCTTAAAGAACATGACATTAAAGTGGTTTACAGAGACTTAAGCCCAACTGTAGAAAAGCTTGTAGAAGCTGAGAAATCAGGAGTGGATGCACTGATCGTTACAGGTTATGAAGCTGGCGGTCATATGAGTGATTATAAAATTAGTACTCTTTCGCTTGTTCCGCAGATTACTTCACTCGTAAAAATACCTGTGATTGCTGCCGGAGGGATAATTGATGGCCGGGGAGCGAAAGCAGCACTATCTATGGGTGCAGAAGGTGTATATCTGGGGACAAGATTCATAGTAACTAAGGAAAATCCGGCGAGTATAGAAGCAAAAAACGCCATCATTAAGGTGAAAAGTGAAGAGTTTATTGAATTTAAATCAGGCGCAGGACATTTGAGAACCATTCCTACAGAAGCGGGCAAAAAAGCGTTAGAGCTCATTAATCAAGGAAAGCCTGCAGAAGCTTACAAATATTATGGAGAAGGGTTTAAAATCGGATTATTAGATGGTGATTTGGTTAATGGGACCGTTAGTGTCTCTGAATCAGCCGGTGGTATTCAGCAAATTCTAACGTGTCAAGAAGTGATTGATGAAATTGTTAAATCTATCGGATGAAGATCTTAAAATAAATTTTTGATTATACGGGGCGCACTGGCGCCCTTTAACCCTATGGGTGCAGAAAATCCAAATGATTCCTTTTTCATCAATACTTTTTCAAATCCTTTATTACATACCCTTATGATATCGCTCCCAGTTTAAAAGTACAAAAACATGTACTATGTTCATTTAGATTGCCTACTTTGCAAATGAAACGTACGGACTTATGATGGTGCCAAGGCTGCTAACTAGTACAAACATTCCCATATTATATTTGGCAAGCTGATGATTATTGTAAATTAACCGGTGGAAGAGACCAATTAAGCTGTACAGTATTGCGATTATATGCTGCTAAGAGAGGATAATAAAAATGAAAAATCGTGTAACAGATATTCTTGGAATTGAGAAACCCATTTTACAAGGACCTATGAATTGGATTACGAATGCTGAATTTGTTGCTGCCGTGAGTAATGCGGGTGGTTTGGGGATTCTCGGCCCTAATGCCGGTCAAACGACAGTTACAGCCTCTCCAGAGGAAACCGCAGAACGTATGCGCCGTGAGATCCGTAAGACAAAGGAACTGACGGATAAACCATTTGGTTCAACTTTGATTGTTGGTGGAGATTTGAAATACACTTGGCCAATTTTGGAAATTGTCATTGCAGAGGGTGTACAAGTTGTTCTTCTTAATGGTGTTGAAGGAACGCTAACAGAAAAGATTATTACCCCATTGAAGGAAGCAGACATTAAGATTGTTTACCGCCCTTTGAATCCAACAATCGAAGATGCAAAGGCTGCTCAAGCTATGGGTGTTGATGTTTATGTTGTTACCGGGTTTGATGAGGGTGGAACATTGCCATCAAGTATCATTGGTACGTTTACAATAACACCTATGATCGTAGACGTGCTTGATATTCCAGTTATTGCAGCTGGTGGAATTGGTGATGCTCGCGGTGTTGCAAGCGCCTTTGAATTGGGGGCAGAAGGTGTCTTTTTAGGAAGTCGTTTTATTCCTACTGTTGAAAGCCCGGCAGCACAATCAGTAAAGCAAATGATTGTGGATTCATCTGCAGCAGATTTATTGTTGTACCGTACTTTACCAGCGTATTACCGTTCTTTGCCTACACCATTTGCTGAAAAATTGGTAGCTCTGGACAAACAAGGCGCATCTCGTGAAGAAATTGCTAAACTTGAGGGTGGTTCTGGTGCAATCCGTATAGGTATGCTTGAAGGTAACGGCGAAGGTGGTATTGTTACTGTCGGTACTGGAATTACGCCAATTAAGAGAATCCAAACTGTACAAGAAGTGGTTGATGAGTTGGCAACTGGTATTAAGTAATCGGTGAACTCCAAGCCCTCGTTCGATTTGAAGTGCACCCCTTGGAATAGACATTGGAATAAACTCTTGGTTTATCCGATGAATTCTAAGGGGCACGAAACAACCCTCCAAGTACCAGATATTGAATTACTTCCTCCTTCATTACATACCCCTCATGATATCGCTCCCAGTCTAAAAGTACACAAATATGTACTATGTTCATTTAAATTGCCTTCTTTGCAAATGAAACGTATGGACTTATGATGGTGTCAAGGCTGCTAACTAATACAAACATTGTTATATAGTTAGTAAGCTAATATAACCCGTAGAGGAGATTAATTAGATGAATAATACGCTTGAATTGCTTCACAATCATACCTCCGTTCGTTCTTATACGAATCAAGCCCTGACAGCGGAACAACGGGATGCAATCTTCAAAGCGGCCAATCAAACTTCATCTTTTAGCCTACTGCAGGCCGTTTCTATCATTAGAATCACCGATCAGGATCTGCGTAAAAAGGTGATGCAGCTCAGTGTTAATCAGCCATATATTGAAGAAGCAGCGGAGTTTTGGATTTTCTGCTCTGATTTCAACAGGAACCATCAAATTGCCCCGGAGGTTGATATTGAATATATTGAATTTCTTCTGATCGGTTCACTTGATGTCGGGCTGATGGCGCAAAATGCGTTAACCGCAGCGGAATCCATGGGACTTGGTGGCGTATTTATAGGTGGGGTTAAAGCTAATATTAACGAGTTATCTGAACTATTGAATTTACCTAAGTATGTAATTCCATTAGTGGGACTATGTATCGGTATTCCGTCTGGAGATAAGCCTGCGCTGAAGCCGCGGTTGCCTCAATCCATGGTATTATTTGAAAACCAGTATCAGACACTCGATAAAGAGCAATTAGCCGTTTATGATGATATCATGCTGAAGTATTATGAAGGCCGACCTGTTAAAGCCCCGTTCACCGTGAAAAAAGTAAAAGGGTGGAGTGAGCATATTCAGGATCATCTCCAAAGAAGTATTCTGCCCGATATGCTGGAGTATTTAAACATACAAGGATATGCCAAGAAATAAAAGGCCCTTTAGAGATGTGGACACCTTAATTTCACCATGTTATAGTTAGTCCGCTAAATAAAATACTCAAGTTGAGGGTAAATTATGAACGATAAGGTTGATTGCGATATTCGTCAGTCGTTAGATCGAATTTCTTCCCAAATGCGTCGGGATTATAGTGAATCTTTAAGGGAACTTAACCTGTATGTTGGCCAGGATAATTTGCTTTACCGACTGTGGTTAGGTGATGGTATAACACAAATGCAAATATGCGAACATTTGAATTGTGAACCACCTACGGTAACTAACATGGTTAAGTCACTGGAGCAAAACGGGTTTATATACCGTAAACGTGATGAACAAGATGCAAGGGTTATGCGAATTTTTCTAACAGACAAGGGTAAAGAATTAGAGGAGCCGGTTGATATCAAATGGAGGCAGCAGCAAAATAAATTACTGCAATCCATTTTACCAGAAGAACGCGTACTATTAAGGCAGCTTTTAAAACAGTTGGAGAATAACTTGTTATAGGTAGCAGAGGGGGAGAGGGAACGGAATTGGCGGGGAGATATATTTACAGGTCTTATGTTTCTTTCTAGACGCAACTGAAAATGGAGCTTTAGAGCGACGAAGACAGCTCCTGAGCCTATATCTCGGAGAGATTTCAAGCAGAAATTTCCAAGGTTTAACTAACTACCCCATCGGTGAAGAATAATAAAATGTAATTTTCAACCAGACAACTACAATAATAATTAGGAGCGATAAAATGAAATTCGGAATAATTGGTGCAGGCCCCATAGGATTATCTATTTCAAATAAGTTGATAAATAATGATCATAATGTAAAAATTGCAGATGCTCGTGGGATTGAACGTTTGGAAGGAAAAAAACTTACAGGAACACCTGTGAGTGTAGAAGAGGTAATTAAAGATATTGATGTCCTTATCATATCTATCCCTTTCCAAGCACTTCCAAGCATTCGCAACGTCATAGATAAAGTTGGGAAGGAAGTGATTATTGTTGACACTTCAAATTATTATCCTCAAATGAGCGGTGAAATTGAAGAAGTGGAGAACGGGATGGTTGAAAGTGTTTGGGTCTCAAATCAATTAGGCCGATCAATTATTAAAGCTTTCAACAATTTATTAGCCTATACTTTAGAAAATGAAGGAACTCCAGAAGGTAATAGTGGACGTATTGCCACAGCAATCGCCGGTAATGATCTACAGCAGAAGCAAAAAATCATGAGTATAGCCAACGAACTAGGCTTCGATACAGTAGATAGTGGTTCTTTAAATGATTCATGGAAGCATCAGCCAGGAACTCCAGCATACTGTACAGAATTAACCAAAGAGGAACTGACCGAAGCATTAAAAAAAGCAAATAAAGAAAAAGCACCAATTCTACGGGATAAAGTGATAGAAAAGCTATCGTCGGCTTCAGGCGGATATTCACATAAAGATATAGTTGATCTGAATAGAGAAATCTATAATTCCTAATTCAGGAATTCTTATTGTATAACGGCGGCAGACTAGGAAATGATAGTAAGGTCTAGTTCTGTCGCTTTTTTAGAAAACCAACGGTCCTTGTAAAAGTTCAACTACATTTTCTGCAAAGTCAAGTCTGATTTGATTTAACCTACAAAGAATTGTAAAAGACAAGGGATATTTCTATTTACCCAGTTGGAGGAGAGTGATGCATGCATCGAAGAAGTTGACTAATGAATGTATGAAGAAAGTAAATTGCGTTCTGCCACAATTAGGCTAGCAAAAACAGCGGTTGGTCCAGAACTGAAGAGTTGTATATTCATTCCTCTTGAAAGGTCAGTGAGGATATGGTGTCTATATTGCCCGGGCATGATTGGAGTTTTGCGAATTCAGCCAATATGATTTCTAAGTTGTTTGTCCGGTCCGTACTATATTCGGGCCCAGTCGCTGATACATGTTTTCTGCTACGCCTTGGGACGTTCTGAATAATGAACCTATCCTATTGACGTGGACTGAAATCCTTGGACTAGCGAAGCATGCAACATTAACAAGGAGTCGGTTATTCGATATATGGCTATGAGTTCGCGGATGTGGGCATTAGGATGTCCGCCCTGAGCCATCAGGAGGATGAAACCGGGGAATTTTAAACCCATACTTTTGGAGGATTTTCGTTCGATGTTGATCTCTTTCAAGTATTTCTGCTTTAATCTGAATAATTCGATGAAATAGAGCAAACATTCCGGTTATAAGTGAGCTAGGCCTCTGGAAAAAAGAGCCACCAATTCTTAAGATAATTGTAAGGATTGACATTGACACGATATGTGTATATACTCCTATTCATGAGAAAACATAATTCAATTTCAGATTTTTCAGGGTCGACTTTCATGGCAGAGTGTGCTTGCTTGAATTTGAAGAAAGCATCTCGGTTTATTACCAGTTTATATGATGAATATTTAAGACCTATCGGGCTTCGGTCTACACAGTTGTCGTTGTTGATGGCACTTGAACAAGCCGGAACTGTCACCATTACTCGTCTCTCCCAAATTCTATTGATGGATCGAACCACATTACAACGGGATCTCAAGCCGCTTGAGAGACAGGGCTGGGTGTCGATCACGGAAGGTGAGGATCGCAGGAAACGATTAATTGCTCTGACACCCGAAGGCCGGGACCTTCTTAAGCGTGCGCTCCCGCTATGGGAACAGGCGCAAATCCGTATTCGAGACTATATGGGTGATGACCGTTATAAAGGTTTGCTTGGTCAATTGTCTGATATCGTTAAGCTGAACAGGAGAGATTAATTTTTTTCACCAAAAAGGTGTATATACACTTAATATGGAAGGATGGGTGAAAGTGTCCGATATCAAAAAACATCCTACAGTTGTGCGTTACTACGAATCCTCTGCGCAATCCGCCACTCTTGACAACGAAACGGTTGATTATGACTGGGTACGTGAATTGTGTCTTGAGGCCGGGGCTGACGATGTAGGGGTTGTATCCATTGAACGCTCGGAATTGGATGATCAACGGGATGACATTTTGTCCGTATTCCCGCATGCCAAGACTCTGATCAGTTTCGTTGTCAGAATGAATCGAGAACCGATCCGCACGCCCGCGAGGTCCATTACCAATATTGAATTTCATCATACCGGCGATAAGATGGATGAGACAGCCCATCACATCGTGTCCGCATTGGAAGCGCGAGGGATACGGGCTTTAAATACGGCAGGCAGTTTCCCGATGGAGATGGATAAGTTTCCGGGCAAGACCTGGGTCGTTTCGCACAAGCCTGTTGCCGTTGCGGCAGGGCTAGGCCATATGGGCATTCATCGCATCGTGATTCATCCGAAATTCGGAGACTACGTTCTGCTTGGCACCATTATGATCGATGCCCGGGTCAACAAGGAAGACCGACCGATTGACTACAACCCGTGTCTGGAATGCAAGCTTTGTGTATCTGCCTGCCCTACGGGCGCGATCGGTATGGACGGACAATTTAATTTTTCTTCATGCGCTACGCACAATTACCGTGAGTTTTTGGGCGGTTTCAGCGACTGGGTGGAAACGATCGTGGATAGCAAGAACGTCAAAGAGTACCGGAATAAAGTACCGATATCCGAAACGACTTCCTGGTGGCAAAGTTTGAGCTTCGAGGCTAACTACAAATGTTCTTATTGCTTGGCGGTTTGTCCCGCGGGCGAAGATGTGATCGGGCCGTTTCTTAAAGACCGTAAAGGGTTCATGAATAATGTATTAAAGCCGTTGCAGGGCAAAGAGGAGACGGTGTATGTAACTCCTGGCTCCGATGCGGAAGCGTATGTCATGAAACGTTTTCCCCATAAAACGGCAAAACGCGTCGGGAATGGACTCAGGCCCGGCACGATTCGCCTTTTGGTCGGCGGCATGCCTCATGCATTCCAGCCGAATCAGTCGTCAGGTTTAAACTGCACCTATCATTTTACATTTACCGGCAATGAAACGAGACAAACGACAATCGACATTCGTGACAAGAAGATCCAGATCAGGGATGGCTTCCACGGCAAGCCGGATATTCGGATTACGGTGGATAGCAAAACGTGGCTTAAGATCGTTGCGAAGGAAAAAAATGTGGTTGCGGCATTGCTGACAGGAAAACTGCGGATCAAAGGGAACCCCAAATTGTTAATGAGTTTTGAGAAATGCTTTGCATAATAAAAGTGACACATAAAGAAAGGGAAGTAATGATGAAAAGATAATAATAAAGGAACAGCCATCGCACCTGATGAATACGAAGATGACTTACAAGATGCTTGTGATGGATGTCCAACTGAATCAATTAAAATAGCTGATAAGTCGTTTGAAGGTAAGGTATAACCATTATCACGATTCAGGACATGGATTTCTGCTTTAGTATGCTGTGGCTTGCGCATTAATAAATTATTAATAAATTTGGAGGTTTTACAATATGAAGCTTACAGGAAATACGATTTTTATTACAGGCGGCGGAACGGGAATTGGTCGTGGGCTAGCAGAAGCTTTACATAAACTTGGAAATAAAGTCATCATCTCTGGACGGCGTAAAGAGCGTCTGGAGGAGACGATTAGAGCGAATCCCGGTATGTCCGCAGTGGAACTGAATGTACAGGATCCTGCCAGCATAAAGGCGATCGCCAAGCAGTTAATCGAAGAATACCCGGATTTAAATATCTTGTTTAACAACGCCGGCATCATGCAGCCCGATGACGCGGCTGGCGTGATCGACGAAGATGTTTTGGTTTCGACTGTCACGACGAACGTGCTTGGGCCAATCCGTATGACGTCTGCGCTGATTGAGCATTTGAAGTCTAAAGAAGAAGCGGTTATCATCAACACGACTTCCGCACTTGGATTCGTGCCGCTAGCGATGACCGCTGTATATTCGGCGACGAAAGCAGCGCTCCATTCCTATTCGCTGTCTCAACGGTATTTGCTTAAAGACACTTCGGTGAAAGTGCTGGAATTAGCGCCACCGAGTGTTCAAACGGATCTAATGAATCTCAAAGACAATCCGCGCGTCATGCCACTTGCACAATTCATTGAAGCAACGATAAAGGTGCTTGGGACTGATACCGACGAGGTTCTGGTGGGAGATGCCAAAATTCTTCGAGATAACTCGGGCCCGAACGAAGGCGCTTTTGTGACCCAGTTTAACGATATGATGTCTGGGATGTCAAATGGACATTAATCCGCTTATCGTGTTGGTACGATAGTGAATGATTGAACCGGTAGTTGCGACAACTTCCGGATTTATCGTGAGTTAAACCACTTATTTGTCGCGGCTTCCTTGAGGTGTTTTTTACCATTGCAGGAAATTATGCTTAAGTTTTACGTTCATGTATATGTTTTAATTATGACAGGAGAGATGTGCCATGAAAAATGCAATGGGCTTATTGCTCCGCCAGCCCACGACGATTATCGGAGTTGTTGTAGCATTGATGTTTCAGCTCATTTTTAGCATCGTATGGATGACAGGCTACAACGGAATTACCGATAACACCAAGAATTTGAGTATCGCCATCGTTAATGAAGATGATGGACTCGGGGCTAACATCGCTGATGGACTTGCCGCGAACCTGCCTTTCCAAACAGAGAAGATGGATTCGTTGTCCGCCGCCCAAACGAAGTTGAACACTAGAGGAGTACAGATGGTGCTATATCTGGCATCCGATTTCTCCAAACAGCTGCAAACTCCAGGTCAAACAGCGCAAATCCATTATTACATGAACGAATCGAACCCGCAACTCATCAAGACCATTATGCAATCGGTTGCTGGCAACGTTACTGTGCTTGCTAATAAGCAGGCGATTGCCGCGGGGGCGCAGGCGATACTGACACAGGTAAACCCGAATCTCTCGGCTGCTGAGGCCCGTCAGTCGGCGCAAGAACTGTCCGAACGTGTCACATCCGACATACAAACATCCAACAAAGTGAACGGTATGCAGAACCAGATGGTGCCGATGATGCTCGTCTTCGCTTGCTTCGTCGGTTCGATGATGAAAGCGCAGAACCTGCAGATTTCCGTCAATATCGTCTCACGGAAGTACGGCAAATGGAACGCATTCGGCGCCAGAGCGATGCTTAACGTCATTGCAGCGGTGGTGATCGGACTTGTAAGTACGACGATGGTTCATTTGCTCGGCGGGCAATCCGTCGTCAGCTTTGCAACGATGTGGGGGTTCGTGTCGCTGGTGTTACTCGCATTCATGTTTTTCGCTCAAATGTTCTTGATCCTGTTCGGCAACGCGGGCATGTTGCTTAACATCACCATGCTTTCGACACAGTTGGTTTCTTCCGGAGCGATTGTACCACGTGAGCTGCTGAGCTCGTTCTATAATCGGGTGAGCGACTATTTGCCGGCCACTTACGCGGTGGAGGGGATCATGAACATGCTTTTCGGCGGCCCGAGCTTGGGGACGAGCGCCATGGCGCTTGTATGGATATTGGTCGTATGTCTCGCTATCGGCGCTGCCGGTGTTGCCGTAAGACGCAAGAAGCGTGAAACCGCGCCAGTACCGGCCACATCCTAAAAATATCAGCTCCAAAGGGCGGAATTCGATTTCATCGTTTTCCAATAGCTATTTAGCCTCAAGCTAGTGGCGACCTATGGACACGTGTCATCCAATACGAGCGATGTTAATATATGGAGCTATTATTACGACGGGCCACATTTATTTGATCAATCCGGACTTTTGAAGACGTATGTTTGGGCGATGAATGTGGTTGTTCCCCAAGTGGTACTCCAAAGTGGTCTTGAGTATCCGTGTTTTATCGCGTTTGGCATAAGTCTGACTAAAAACGAAGGCTTGTCTAAGATTGATCTGGCCAAACAAATGCTTCTGATGATGCGTGAATCTGCCACGTGCCGTCTTTGGGTTGCCATGGATCGTTGGTATCTGAGAAAGGATTTCTTCACATTTCTTGAAGCGCACCAATTTCGATTGGGTTACTAAGGCTAAGCGAAATACAGCTTTATTTCATAAGGTCATCGAGCCCTGCGCAGGCAGGGCAGGGAACGGTACGTCCCGCTGACGCTGAGTATGCTCATCCGAAAAGAAACGGTGACTTAATTCGTAAAGGGGTATCAGAACTGGTTTCGATCTCGATACCCGGCATCTACATGAAGCAACCGTATATGACAACGAATCATAAAGGAAAGCAGGTCACAAAGCAGCGTTACGTACAGATTGCCGCTGTGGCTGCCGTGCGACTGAAGGAGGACGCTACCGAGCCTACTCAAGCGGAGGATGAAGCGCCGGTGACCTATAGAGGAGCATATCTTCTCATCAGCAACCGATTCGATGCTCCCGAAGAAACGGTTACGTACTTACGTAATGCGTTGGCGGATCGAGGTGTTTTTCCGTACAGCCAAGTAGGAGCTTGCCTTCGAAAAGTGTCACTCCGAATCTGAAGCCCATAAAGATAAACAAGTGATGATGAAGGCTAACACCCACGGCGAAATGGTTTGGGACCTCTTCCACACACGTTGTCAGGCCCGCATGGTCAATCATAAAGGGCGATCGCGGATCTGTATTGATTGTGACAGAAAAGATTCAATAAATATATGTTTTAAGCAATTCCTGATACACCAGGGAATTATTCTCCGAATTTAAAAATTCATGTGAGTTCTCACAAAATAGAATATCACTGCTTATGTTTTCGATGAGATAGGGTTTTATGTCATCTGGTACAAAGAGTCCGAGTAGTTGTATAAACATACTGTCGCATCTTTCGATTGCTTTATAAAACCTTGCTAGCTCATAAGGCATGGCAGAGCCACAGAGTATCCGGAAATAGTCTTGATTTAATTCCTTTGTCATATAGAAATCATTTCCGTCCAGAACATAGGCATTTCTAACTTTCTCAGGATCAAACAAATGAATGATATGTGCCGGTGATTGTTCGGATTAGCTTCTACATAGCAGGCAGTTCCACCATGTGCATTAATCCAGCAGACAAGATTCATAGCTGTCGTCGTTACCCCTACGCGGCGGTCACATCCCGCAATTGCTATCTTTAGATTAGAGCAGTTAAATTGATATTGCGTGTTTTCCTCATGATGTATATGGATTGATTTTTCTTCTATCTTTGGGGGAGAATCTGGCATAAATCGATGCATTCCTTCTTCTGAAAAGCACTCCCTCAGTTCATTGCGGATCTCCTCAATTTCTGTTGCTGTCACGACATTCAGTATCCCAATTTGAATGAGCTTTAGAAGTAAAGGACTGCCTGCTGGCAGCCCTTCCGCAACAACCACAACACGTATGTCATAGATGGTTTGGTATGCATCAAAGCTTGAATTAATTCCTCGTCAGATTCCGTTATCGCCTCTCGATCCAAAACGACATAACGAACATGAGTAAAATGCCGCATGTCTTTAATAACAAAGAATAAGAGGGAGAAACTTCCGATTAACTTTTTGACAGGTAGCTCTTGTTCCATTTCCAAAAAGTCCAGCAAATTGATACGGGCATCACGGGTCAAATAAAGAATCATGGTTTATCCCTCTTTCATAAATAGGAGAATAACTCCGATGATAACCAAGAGAATATACAAGAACAACTCAATGATCTGCTTTCGCTTATCCATTGTTATCGCCCTCCAGCCGAACCCATATAGGCAAATTTATAGTCAGGTATTTCAAAATGAGCATGGATTCGTTTGGGGCCAATCATGAGTAAAGCGTGTTCCCGTTTTTTGCTTGCCAGCAGTTCTTCTTCAGCATCAGTCAAGTTGTAAAGCTCTCGTGTCTCTTGCAGGTTCTTCCCGTCAGTTCCCATAAGTATCTTAATGCAGGGAATGTCGAGTAAGGCTTGTCCGTACATTTTAATTTCTGGAGCCAGCGACTGGATCAATGCTGGCGGGGGCTCAAGCGGCAAGATTAATCCGCTGCAAATTCGCCCGGCTCCCCGCGATGAGGAAATTATTTGAGTTTTAGTACCCCACTCATTGCTTGAGTCCTACGGACCTATTTTTAGACTAAGCCCCCAACCAAACATTCCCTCTTTACTCATTACTTCTGCTCGTTAACGTATTTATACCAGATAGCCAACGAATAGGAATTCTAACTTGATCAGAGCGAATTCGTCTATCCGTTCTTTTTCCTGGTGATTGCCATTGCCAAGCCCCCTGATAAACTTTTTCAGCTAAGCGCAATACTTGCAGGAGAGGACATTCTGGACTCTATGAAAATGCTCAGCAGGCTTTTTATAGTACATCTGAAGGGTGAATGTACTAATCCACCCGGATGGTTATATCCAGAATTGGCAAGACAAAGATGCTGTGCAAGTCGACGATCGGGAAGGATGATCACGAGATTGGGGCTAGGCGGTCGTACAGCATACAAGGATAGCGGGATGATTCATTGTGTTACACAACAACCGGTGATTCAAGATAATGGTTTCATCTGAACGGGCAGGATAGAGCAATAGCGACAGGACCTATCCCAGCAGTTCTTGGGCTCCATTCATCACTAAGGGCATAGTCTGTTTAACGAATGATTCCGCACTTATTAGACGCCCCTCATTGTTCCAAACGTAAGCCGCTCCATACATCCCCCAACTTAACATGATAGAAGCTGTATTTATTAAGAATTGCGCGTTTGGACTCGATAGCATCTTGTCTTTGTCTATAAAGGAAAGAAGTATCGTTTGAATTTTTTCCTTTATTTGAATTTCGAATACAGGTCCAAGCGATATATACCTTCTTTTGCACATAGTGCTTAGACCCTTGTGAAAATCGCATACACCCAGAAAAATACTCTGAATGGTTTCTTCATTTAATACTTCGTGACCGCTTATTCTACGATTTATGATTGTCATAAATGATTCCATTAGCTTGGCCTCAAGCATTTCGAATTTATCTACAAAGTGCGCATAAAAAGTCGCTCTGTTAACAGTAGCCCGCTCTGCAATATCCCTAACGGTTATCGATTCAAAGTCTTTTTCTTGAATTAATGAAGCAAAAGCGTCTTGAAGGAGTCGCCGTGTACGTATCACACGAGGATCAGCTTCATTCTTTTTAATTGTCATGGTTAAGATCTCCCCAAATAAAACGACATTATAGAAATGGTGTTGTCTATACAACGGTTTATGGTTATTGATGATTGCGTACCATTCGGTTGCTATTATAACATAGAAATACAACAAGTGTTGTTCAAACAACAATGTTGTATTGAAACTAAATGCTGAATGCAGCTTTTTTAAACCAAAAGGAGGAGAGAACCATGTCGGTTTCACAACCGTCGCAAACGATGGAGCACCAACTTTTTTTTGATGTTATTCGAGAACGCCGGTCGGTTCGTAGCTATGATCCCGAGATCAAAATTTCGCGGGAGGAATTGACCGAAATATTGCGGCAAGCCACACTGGCTCCTTCAGCCGCTAACCTGCAGCCGTGGCGGTTTCTCGTTATCGACTCGCCGGAGCTGAAGCAGAAGCTGCTTCCGATCGCATTTAATCAACAGCAAGTGGTCGAGGCTTCGGCTGTCATTGCGGTACTCGGAGATTTGGAGTGTTATAAATTGGCCGAGAAAATTTACGGAATGGCGGTCAATGCGGGTTACATGCCTGCAGAGACGGCTCAATCGTTCGTGGAACGCTATATCGGCATGTATTCAAGCATGTCGCCCGAGGCCATCCGCCAAATAGTTTATACCGACGGCGGGCTAGTATCGATGCAACTCATGCTTGTCGCCCGCGCTAAAGGCTATGATACGGTCCCGATGGCCGGCTATGACCAGACTAAATTTGTAGAAGCGTTCGATGTTCCGGAGAGATACGCTCCTGTTATGCTTATCGCCATCGGCAAGGCGACGAAGCCCGGTCATCCGACAGTGAGACTGGCTGTCGATGATGTAGCTTTCTTTAACGAAATACCTATGGAATAACAAAATGTAAAAGACCTTGGCACCCGCATAAACAACGGAGCTAAGGTCTTTTAGGTTCTACGCATTAGATTCTAACAAGTCGTCGTACAGTTATATTAGCTGGATGGTGCTAGATTCGATTTGGCGAAAGTGTAGATTATGTTTGAGGACTGCCTGTTAGCTTAGGAAATAGAAAATGGAAATTACAAAACTTGAGACGCAGAAAGAAATGGTACTCCAAGAAATTAAGAGTAAGTATGCTTTATCATAAAGTGTTTGATACCATTTTTGAGGAACGTAGGACTGCAATAAACAAAAGCTTTGGTATATAGATCGAGGCTTGGAAACTGGAGAGAAGGAGTTAATGCGCGGCTACCTTCGACTTGGGTTTAAATTGTATAATGCTTTGGCTGTAGAAATTCGCTTCGTCCACTTTGACGGACAATGGGATTTGCACATTAAAAATACGGAAGGTCTCGCGGTAATAGACTTTGACCAGACGGAAAGCCTCCTTGTATAAGTTGGTGCGGGTGTTGCACATGGTCATCAGGATGCCTTCAATGCTGATGCACGGATTGATACGCTTTTTGACTTTTACAATGATTTTGAGTAGCTGGGTTAATCCTGTCGCAGACCATAGCTGCGGATTGACAGGAATCAGTACGCTATCGCTGGCTGCAAGAGCATTGATCGTCAGCAAGCCGAACGGAGGGTTATGTCGATGATGATGTAGTCATAGTTGGGCTTAATCGGTTCCAGCAGGGAGGCCAGTGTTTTTTCGCCGCCCATTTCATCCCGCAAATTGATTTCGGCAACCGACAATTCGATGTTGCTTGGAATGAGGTCGATATTGCCATGTGAGTGGATGTACTCCCCAGCAGGCGGCAACGGTTCGTCGCTCATAATGGCGTTCATGACATTAAACATGGAGAATGGAAGTTAATCCGGCTGCTCAATGCCAAAGCACATGAACAGATTGCCTTGTGGGACGAAATCGACGAGCAGCACTTTTTTTCCTTCATTAGATAAGGCGTAAGCGAGATTGTAGGCGGTGGTCGTTTTTCCTGTGCCGCCTTTCTGATTGGCAATGGTGATAACTGTAGTTTTGGACATGGCATGTGCCCTCCCTGAAGCTGATGCTTCATTAATTTGGTCAATGGCAGGGAGTGGACTGGTGCTGCTGTAGTTCTTTCCAAGTTCTCTCCAACGTCCCCAAACGGCTTCATTTTAGGCTGTCGTCGGGTAGCCCGCGAAAATCCTTGATTTTACAAGGCTTTTCGCGGGTTTTAGATTCCTCTTCTTTGACTTAGTTTCTGCTATCTTCTCAATAGATGTGCGACTCACAATCGAGTGGGAAATCGTAGAGGTTCGAGTTCTCTCGCTGGCATACCAAAAATAGGTTTGATAAATTGTGTTAACAATTTTTACAAACCTATTTTTTATTTCAAGTAGCTGTTCTGATTTTTGTGTGCCGTTCAATAATAGCTATGAAGAACGCGTTAGGGTTAGCATCCCGTTTTATCTTTTATTATGAGTATTAAGTCACCTATTTGGATGCGATAATAACGAGCGCTGGTGATTCTATGCTATAGGGAGACTTGCCATAGTCACCGTATACCGATATAGAATGAAATCCGCAATTCAGGAGCTCGTTCTGAAGCTGAGTTTTTGTAACAGGATAAAGAAGGATCGCATTTGAATGAGTATCTGGATGATCTTCCAAAATTGTAGTAAACCTAATTTTATGATCTAAAGGCTCATACTTACGAGTAAATGTAAACGTTTCTTTTTGTATCAGCGGGAAGGAATATTTTTTGTGACGTAATACATTCTCGAAATTTACAGTTTGAATGACCAGCTTTCCCTGTTCATTCAGTATGTCATATGCAACTTGAAGAAATGTACATATTTCATTGAAATTGTCCAGATGGGCAAGAGTGTTGCCGATACAATAAATACCATCAAACGTTTCATTTAACTGGGGTAATTGCTGTATGCTATTTGGCATCACTTTTATATGAAGCTGGTCTCGGTTTGCTTTTTCCTTAATCTTAACGGTCATGCTTTGTTCGGGTTCAGCTGCAGTAAGGATATAGCCAGCCTTTGTCAAAGCAATCGCAGTGTTGCCCGTTCCTGCACCTACATCAAGCAGAGTGGAGGCGGCTGGGAAGCAGGAGGATAGAAAGCTGATTTGCTTGTCATTTGCAGGAAATATTTCATCATAATATGGGGTTAATACTTGATAGAATTTCGTCATATTGTTCGCTCCTCAGGTAGTCAATTACTGTATTGTTAGAGATATGGTGTCCAACATAAAGGTGTTTAACCGATTTAATAGAAATATACTCTTTTTTTTTACGAATCTAGTGATTCCAATCACAATGTGCCCATACATGAATAAAACTGCCAATGAAAAGCCCGCCCATCTATTTCTAGCCTCCCTGGGTAAAACTAGATTGCGTCCAGGAGGTAAAGCTGCAACGGAAAGAATTCTGGAGGCTTGTCAAATCACCCCTGATACAAAGCTACTTGAGGTGGCTCCCAATATGGGGACGACAGCTATGATTGGACAGCAGGTGCAACTCGAATTGAGTGGGAACCTCAGGTAAATTTGACGGGGTCTCTAATTGTGTAGTAGGATGTTGGTACTGAAAAAACGTTTTTAGTTTTATCGAGTAGAAAGAAATGAGGGATGAAGATGAAGGAAAGGATTTTAGAAGCTTTTGTAGAGGAAGCGCATGAAAGTGGTTTGAAATTTACCATGGATGACCTTGCGAAAAGACTCGCTATTAGCAAGCGTACCTTATATGAGCATTTTTCGTCCAAAACACTCATTTTAGAAACGCTTATAGAGCGTACGAATGATGATATGATTCGAATAACCGAGCAAATTATCGGAAACGATCAATTAACTTTGTTAGAGAAGATTAAGCAGGCTATTAGGGTCATGCCGCAATATTATGAGTTTTATGACTTACGAATACTGGAACAAATGAAAAAATATTATCCTGATCATTGGAAAAGAGTGCATGCCGATTTGAATGATTGGCCCCAGATCAGAACATTAATTCAGCAGGGTATCCGGGAAGGGACTATTGTAAACAAAAACGAGGCTCTTATCATGAGACTTATTATTGATTCGATAAATTTAACGCTCGATCAGCGCTTTTTTCTGGAGAACAGTGTGACGGTAGAGGATGCCACTTATTCTATTGCAGATATTTTGTTATTTGGACTGGTTGAAAAATAGAAAATAGCCTCAACAATATGTTACATATGTGAAGGGGCCATTTTTTATATGAAAACTAATAAAACAATTTAAGTTTTATTGTTTTAGAGATGCGGCAAACAAGTTTAAGAAATGATAAATAATAAAAGATACACAGGAAAAGGAAGGGTTGAAACATGTCTATGCTGACACGAAATCGGGGAGCCATGCTGTTACTGATGCTTAATATTTTTTTGGCATTTATGGGGATTGGCTTGGTTGTACCTGTATTACCTAAATTTATAAGCGAGCTGGGGATGAATGGTTCCTCGATGGGGCTGATGGTTGCGGCTTTTGCCCTGACGCAGCTTTTACTATCACCATTGGCGGGCAAGTGGTCTGATCGTTATGGACGTAAAAAATTGATCGTTTCGGGTATGTTTATTTTTATGTTATCCGAGCTTGTCTTTGGACTGGCTAGTTCTGTACCTACCTTGTTTGTAGCCCGAATCATGGGCGGGGCGGGGGCTGCGCTGCTTACTCCTTCTATTATGGCGTATGTTGCTGACGTGACCTCATTCGAGGAAAGAGGCCGGGGGATGGGGCTGATTAATGCGGCGATCAACACTGGGTTTATTATCGGACCAGGTATTGGTGGTTTGCTGGCCACGTACGGAATACGTATTCCCTTTTTTGCAGCCACAGGAGCCGCAGGGATAGCCGCTATTTTGTCTTTGCTAGTGCTGCCCGAATCCTTAAGCAAGGAAAAGCAACGGTATAATAGAGAGCTTCCACGGCAAAAGGAAAACCTTTTGCAGCAATTTGCCAAGTCGTATCGTTCTCCTTATTTCATGGGATTGATCATTGTGTTTGTGGTTGCTTTTGGGCTGGCTAACTTTGAAACGGTGTTCGGATTGTTTGTAGATCATAAATATGGTTTTACGCCGGTGGATATTGCCATCATTATAACCACAGGTTCCATTCTGGGGGCAGTTGTCCAAGCGACTATATTTGGCTGGATTATTAATCGTTTTGGCGAGAAAAAGATCATTCATCTCTGTCTGGCGGTTGCGGGATTATTCATTTTTTTGACACTGTTTGCCGAGCAGTACGCCATGATTATGTTGACGACCTTCATCATTTTTCTGGCTATGGACATTCTTCGTCCGGCTGTAAGCACATCTTTATCACGGCAGGCCGGGGATGAGCAGGGGTTCGTAGCTGGAATGAACTCATCTTATACAAGTTTGGGTAATGTGATCGGACCACTGATTGCAGGACTGCTGTTCGATGTTCATATTAACCTGCCTTATATGGTTGCAGCTATAGCGTTACTGGCTTGTCTCGTCCTTTCACTACGCTCCAAGCAAGTGGGTGAGCAACACTCAACAGCCCGTGCAGCAGAACAACATAGAGGATGATAGCCGCAGGTCTGTATGCATCCCCGACTTAGGTCTAGGTTTAAAAACCGTCTAAGGACCGTTTTGGCGAACTCCGGATCAGCGTACAATAAGGACATAAGCAAGACACAGTGAAAGGCGGTGAGAGATGATGAGAGTTAACAAAGGGAATGGGTTGGCTATTGTACTGATTGTATTGGGTTCGATTATGCTGCTCGGTAAGTTTACTCCGTTTTTCGGTCACTTTGTAGGATACTTGATCGGTTACTTAATCCCGATAGCGATGATCATGCTAGGTTACTACGGTGTGAAAAGAGGAAATGTGGTCTTCGGATGGATCGTGCTTGTAATCGGGGTACTGGTTTTACTCGGCAAACTGTCATGGCTTTTGGGGCCGCTGCTGGCAATTGGGTTAATCATATTCGGTGTTTCATTGCTGAGTGACCGCAGAAGACGTTACTGAGATTGATGGATTCGCGGGTAATGTGAGTTACAGAAACGAAAGTATGGAAATACGAGATGTGAAAGGAGCAGCGCAAATGAGTGTGTTTCGTAGAATGCGTGATATTACGGTAGCGACCTTCAATGAACATTTGGAACAAAGTCAAGATCCGATACAACTGATAGACCAGTTCTTGTATAACACCCGCGAGGATATTGCCGAAGCGGAAAAGCTTCATCAGCAATACGCAGTGCACACAAGACAGATGAAGCAACAGCTGGATCACGCAGTGTCCATGCAGATTAAACGGGAGGAACAGGCGCTGCTGGCTTTAAAGGCAGATGAAGAACACGTTGCAAAGCTGGCCCTTCAGGAAAAAATGCTGTATGCAGAAAAAGAAGAGCAGTATAGAGAGCTGTGGGAGCAGAGCCGTGAATCGCTACGTGAATTGGAGCATCAGCTAGATACCCTAAAAACGGAATATCAAACGGTAAACGGCAAGCGCCAGTATTATGCGGCACGTGTACAAACGTTGAGACTCCAGCAGCAGATGAACGAACGGGCAGGTACATACGGTGGAAGAAATGTTCCCCGAATGTTCAACCGCTTGGAAGATCGGGTAGCCGATATGGAAGCAGAAACGCTGAGTCTGCGTGATTTGCGGCGGGGAGAAGGCGGTCACACGCAGGATGCCCATGGCGGCGGTTCGCTGCTCGAACAAGAGTGGGCGAGACTGAAGAGTAAGCTGAACAACAGCGGGAAGGAGTAAGTTGATTATGACCCGAATTTACCGATCAAACCGGGATAGAGTATTAACAGGTGTATGCGGCGGTCTTTCTGACGCAACAGGGATGGACTCAACTTGGATTCGTATTCTGGTTGTGATCAGTTTCTTTATAACTGCAGGAACCACGTTTATGATTTATGTGATCGCGGCGCTAGTTATCTCCAAGGAGCCGAGATCCCCTTATGATGGAGGATTTGGTCCCAACAGCGGGCCTTACAATCAACAGGATTCACGCTATTATGGCGGGAACAGCACCGGATCTCAGTACGGACCAGGAACTGGTTACAATCAGGGCGGAGCATACGGTAATTCGAGCCAATCTTTTGGTCAAGATGCCCGCCATTCATCCAAATTTAACACAGGTCCTAACAGTGATCTGGATTCCATGATGGAAGATATCGAGAAAAAAGCAATGAAAAAAGAGTTGGCAGAGTTACGCAAAAAAGTAGAGCAATTCGAGAAGGGAGATCGTAAATAATGGGAATCTTTAAAAGAATGAAGGATATGACAAGAGCATCGGTGAATGAAGTGCTGGATAAAGTGGAAGACCCGATTATTATGCTGAACCAATATCTGCGCGATATGGAGGGGGAAATTCACGAGGCAGAAGTAACGGTTGCCAAGCAAATGGCAAATGAACGTCGCATGAAACAGCGCTTTGAGGAAGCAGTAAGAGTATCTAATGAGCGTGAACAACAAGCAGAATCCGCATTGCGGAACAGCCAGGAGGAAGTAGCGCGCAAGCTGCTGGGCGAAAAGATCTATTTTACACAAAAACAAGATGAGTACCGCGACCTGCACACGCAAGCCGAGCTTCAAGCCAAAGAATTGGTGCAACAGCTTCACGACATGAAGGATGAGTTCTATAAAATGCGCAACAAGCGCAATGAGCTGGTATCCCGCGCTCAAATGGCAAAAGCCAAAAAACAAATGTCGCAAATCAATAGTCTGCACACGATTGAAAGTGGATCTGCTTCGCTGGGCTTCCACCGCATGGAAGAAAAAATCATGCAAATGGAAGCAGAAGCTGACGTACTGCGTGCCCCTTACCGTCAAGCTCCGGGAGAAGCGTATGTCAATCCGGCAGAGGCTGAAAAACAATTCAAAGTGGATGAGCAGCTTCAACAGCTCAAATCCAAAATTCAAACGGGTGCTAAACCAGTAGATATAAAGAAGGACTGACTACTCGAAAATAAGACATTATGATATGCTGTATGGAATGGACACTGGTCAATTATAGTGCTCAATCTGTATGGTTCGGAAAAGCCATATGGCGGAATTTCGCGCCACTATGGCTTTTCCTTCCTGTATAAATAAAGGGGGTGCAGCATGGAGAAAAGGAAATCAGTCTTGGCACTGGCGGGTATCGCAATCGGGATTATCATTTTATTCGGTCAGTGGATTGGCTTCCTCTCCGTGGTTGCACTGATCCTGATGTTGGCCGGAATATATAAGATTCGTAATTCCAAAATCAAAAAGGGCTATACCATGCTCGCAATTGGGGCAGGGCTACTCGTACTGGATCATTTATTCCTTTTTGTGGTAGTAACCTTAGGGTCACTAGCTGTATTCTATTCACGGTCAAGAAAGCTGCATAAGGGTCAAAGCTCGATATTCAAGCACAATTTTATATCCAATCATAAATGGGACGAAGTGCCGTGGAGCTTGCGAAGCACAAGTATATGGCATGTGGTTGGGGATGTGGATGCTGATTTGACGTTGGCACTTCCGGAAGAACGTGAACCCGTTATATTTTTGCAGGGTATCTTCGGTGATATTGACATCACGCTACCGGATAATTACGGTGTAGAGGTGGAAATGTTCGTATTGTTCGGGCAGATCCAATTTGACCGTGATCATGAGGCGGGTATGCTCAATCGTCTGGTTTGGAAGTCACCCAATTATGCGCAGAGTGAATATAAAGTGAAGTTTGTCGTTTCGTATTTGGCGGGCGATGTGCGCGTCCG
Organism: Paenibacillus terrae HPL-003; assembly: GCF_000235585.1. Lineage (GTDB taxonomy): Bacteria > Bacillota > Bacilli > Paenibacillales > Paenibacillaceae > Paenibacillus > Paenibacillus terrae_B. The sequence continues at coordinate 426,937 of NC_016641.1, read as the reverse complement.
ATTTTATTGATCAGGAGGAGCCGGGATGAATCATAAAAAAACGTCCAACATGGTAACCCGCAGTATGGGTGAAGGTATCCTCCTGTGTGTTGTTGTGGGCGTAGTTGTCTTTTATATGCTGTATACATATGGATATGTGAAGTCGTTCCCAACCTGGGGAATGATACTGAAATTTGTGGGAGCCGTCGTCATGGTACTGATTGGCACCGGGGCAATATACGGTTTTTATGAGAGTTACCGCTTCAAAAGCAGGCTGGAAAGGCTTCGGGAGACGCTGCTGATGTGGGAAAAGGGGACTCCTGCCCGGGAGCTGCCGCCACTGGGTCATGATGAGTTGGGCAGGCTGGGCGAGCAACTGGAGCGAATCGGGCGCAAATGGCAAGAGCAGGTTACTTCTTTGCAGCGCTTGTCCACTAACAATGCACAACTGGCAGAGCAGGCGAGAATGACCGCGATTGTCGAGGAAAGGCAACGATTGGCGAGGGAGCTACATGATGCAGTGTCGCAGCAATTGTTCGCCATTTCGATGACGGCGACGGCTGTAGGCAGGACGCTGGATAAGGATTTTGATAAGGCGCAGCGTCAGGTTGCATTGATTGAGGAAATGTCCTCGGTGGCGCAATCCGAAATGAGGGCGTTGCTGCTTCATTTACGACCTGTCTATCTGGAAGGCAAGCGGCTGGAACAGGGATTGCGTGATTTGATACAGGAATTGCAGGCCAAGGTTCCCATGGAGATTGATTTTGAGATGGAGAGCGGAGTACAGTTGGTTAAAGGCATTGAGAACCATTTGTTTCGCATCGTTCAGGAAGCTATGTCTAATACGTTGCGTCATGCCAAAGCAAGCCGCATGGAGATTCGTATCGTGCAACGCCCGGATTCGGTTCGATTAACGATTAGGGATAACGGAATTGGATTCGAGCTGGATGAGAAAAAGCAGACTTCGTATGGTTTATCCACGATGCAAGAGCGGGTCAGTGAGATTGGGGGAGCTATCCAGTATATAACGGCTCCGGGGAAAGGAACACGAATTGAGGTATCGGTGCCGGTTATAAATGATGAAAGCGGAAGGAACGATGATCATGGAAACGGAATTGCCGATTAGCGTACTACTGGTAGACGACCATGAAATGGTACGGATTGGTCTGGCGGCGGTGTTGGGCACGGAAGAAGGCATTGAAGTGGTAGGCGAGGCCGGGAGCGGGGAAGAAGGCATACGACTGGCTACGGAATACAAGCCGGACGTGATTTTAATGGATCTGGTTATGGACGGCATGGATGGAATTGAGACGACTCGCCAAGTGACACGCCTGCTTCCAGAAGCGAAGGTCATCGTACTGACAAGTTATTTGGACGATGAGAAAATGTATCCGGTTATTGAAGCAGGCGCGTTCAGCTATCTGCTCAAAACGTCCCGTGCATCTGAGGTTGCAGATGCGATCCGTGCAGCGGCACGCGGACAGTCCGTGCTGGAATCGCAGGTGGCTTCCAAAATGATGAATCGATTTCGCCAGCCGCAGGCTGAAGCTCCTGCGCATGCGGAACTGACGGATCGTGAAATGGAAGTGCTCCGGCTGTTGGCACAGGGTAAATCCAATCAGGATATTGCAGATGAGCTGATCATCGGGATCAAGACAGTGAAATTTCATGTCACGAACCTTTTGGCCAAGCTAGGGGTAGAGGACCGCACACAGGCGGCAATCTATGCCTACAAAAACGGATTAGCGGAGTAGCGTGTAGAACGGATTGATACTATGAAATACAAAAGAATGGAGCCATTTTACGCTGCTGAACAGGTTCAAAATTAAATAGGTAAATACAACGAACCGGAGACTTGTAGGAGCTCTCCGGTTTTTTTCGATCCTTAAAATGGTATTTAAATAAGTAAGAACAGAAAGGCGATTAAGGCCAAATCCAGCGCAAGTCCGGCTCCGTATCCATATCCACCGTATCCGCCGCGATAGCCTGGTCCACCATTTCCATAGCTACCGTAACCATTTCCAGCAAATCCACCTGTGTCATAGGGAGGGGACGAACTCAGCGGCTCCCTAGGGGGTTTGACTAAACTGCTTATTTTGGCAGAGGAATTTGCTTTGTTTTTAGGATTTCTTTTTTTCTTTTTGGAGGATATCTTCTTGAGTTCTTGTTTTCCCTTGTCATTATAGTTTCCGGCATAGAAACTGTTAGAAAAGGAGGATGGATATCCGTTCAGCATCAGCTTACCTTTGCTACACCCGCTGAGAATGCCAACATGTCGTGTGCCGTCATGCAGAACAGCACAGACCAGACGTCCACCGTGAGGTGCCACATTGGCTTCATTTACAGGATATATGGGAAACATGATTTCACCTCTTTCTGAGTAAGATGCGTTGTGATCATAGTCTATTCTCATGATGCCTATAATGTATGGTTGAACACCCAGCAGGTAACGAATATTTTTAAAAGATGGACTTCTGCTTCTTGCGTGTATAAAACCTCTTGCAACGGGAAAGCTATTGATAGATTGATAGAATCCAAGCCAGCCGAATAAACATCTAGAATGTGCCAGCAGGAATCGGATGCTTGTGGAGCGGGAGGAACCATGATGTTAAAAGCAGAGGTCATTAAAAAAGGGATTGTTGCTATCGCGGTGTTCGGGACGTTGCTGTTACTGGTAGGCTGGCGTTACGGGACGTTTCAAGCTACCGGAGATGATTCCCTCAAGGCAGGAGCGGACTTGCGCTCTGTATTGACCGTCTCGGATCTGGCTCCTGGTACACTGGATAAGCTGGTTGTGAAATGGCAAGGTGACTGGACTTCTTACGGTGATGATCCGGCAGCCATGGCTGCCCGGATAGCTGATCAATTGAATATTCCCGCCGTAAGCAAGGTTGAGGAAAATGGACACACGGTGTATCGATCTGTTGGCAGTAGCGGAGAACTGAAAATCCGCTTAAACGTGATGGAGCAGCTAGCCGGTCAATGGTATACGGTCGTTCAACTCGAGAGTAGCAATGCAGGACGTGAGCAGTTAATCCGGCTGCATGAGCTTTGTGCTGAACAATTGGCGGCTGTGGGAGTACAAGCAGTATGGAATACGTCCATTCAGCATTCGCTGCATTCAGATGAGCCCGTGGACAAACTGATGAAGCTGACAGAGACACGTTTAGCAGGAAGCTTGTCCATTAAGGCAAAAGAAAGATATACAGATGCGACGACAGTGGCTGTATCCTATGAAGCACCGAAGCTGCCCCTGGCAGTTCAAAGTGGTGAGCATCAGGTGCATATGCAGATGGCTGTGCATGAAGATGAGGAGCATCAGGATACGCGTATTACGATCGGTTTTCCGTTGATTACGATAGAATACTGACTTATAAGGTAAATTTATGATTCATCGGATAGCTTATCCATGCTGAATATGCTAAAATGTCATCAAATCTTCAGTTCCATGTTTGTCGAAAATCAAGTATGATCTTGAATAAATATACACAATACTACATGCGGATTTCGAGGGTTGTGGAAGCGGAATCTTGTCATGGGAAGAATGAGGTACTTCATGGCTGACATAACTAATAATGAATCTGTTGTGACGCAAGGCGCTGTGTTATTTATTTTTGGTGCTACGGGCGATTTGGCCCGCCGCAAGCTTTTTCCTGCGATCTACAGCTTGTACCGCGAAGGGAAGCTGGGTGAGGATTTTGCCGTTATTGGCGTAGCGAGACGCCCTCGCACAGAGGAAGAATTCCGTAATGACCTGTACGCATCGATACAGGAGTTTAGCCGTTATAAGGCAGAAAACGATCAAGAATGGCAGGCATTTGCCGAGCATTTTGAATATAAATCACTGGATATCAACAATGTTGAAGGGTTTCATGAACTGAGACAGCAGACAGAAACCATAGAGACGAAATTCAGCATTCCGGGGAACCGTTTGTTTTATTTGGCTTTGGCCCCTGAACTGTTTGGGAGCGTATCGAAGAGCCTCAAAGAAGGCGGTATGATGGATGGCAAGGGCTGGAATCGTCTTGTCATTGAGAAGCCGTTCGGTTATAACCTGGAATCTGCGCAAGAGCTGAATGTTGAGATACGCGAAGTATTTGAAGAGGAAGAAATTTATCGGATTGACCACTATCTTGGTAAGGAAATGGTGCAAAATATCGAAGTGATCCGCTTCGCAAACGCCTTCTTTGAACCATTGTGGAATAACAAGCATATTTCCAATGTGCAAATTACGCTTAGTGAAACCGTGGGCGTAGAGGAACGCGGAGGTTATTACGATCATTCCGGCGCTCTGCGGGATATGGGACAGAACCATATGCTGCAAATGCTGACGATGATTGCGATGGAACCACCAAGCCGTTTGCTCCCTGAGGATATCCGTGATGAAAAGGTGAAAGTGCTGCGTTCGCTGCGTCCTTTTGAATCCGCAGAGGATGTGTTGACTAATGTGGTACGTGGTCAATACACGGAAGGAAGCTATCGCGGTCAGCAGTTGCCGGGGTATCGTGAAGAGGACAAGGTTGATCCACAGTCGAGCACAGAGACTTATTTTGCTTCACGCGTATTTGTGGATAACTTCCGTTGGGCAGGGGTTCCGTTCTACATTCGTACCGGCAAACGTCTTCCTGTAAAGACAACCGAAATCGTCGTGGAATTTAAGAGCATGCCTACGAACGTGTATCTTGGTCAAAAGCATAAGCTGGAACCGAACTTGCTCGTGATCCGGGTTAATCCGATGGAGGGCATTTATATCAAGATTAATGCCAAGAAGCCGGGTTCGGAATCGGATATTGAACCGTTGGCTATGGATTTCTGCCAAAGCTGTATGGTTGGCATCAACTCGCCTGAGGCTTATGAACGGTTGTTGATGGACGCGATTGAAGGGGACTCTACGTACTTCACGCGTTGGGATGAGGTTGCGACAGCATGGAGATTCGTGGATCGGATCGCCAAAGCATGGCAACAAGCCCCGGATACGCTGGAAACCTATGCTGCAGGCTCATGGGGACCGGAAGGCGCTCACAAGCTGCTGGAGCAAGATGGCTTCAAATGGTGGCCGGTCAGTGGCCAGGATGAAGATAATGTCATCTGGCGGGTAGGCGGCACTCAGTAATCCTGATCATTGTTCAGCATCCCCCTACGTCCTGTTCAGGATGTAAGGGGATGCTTTGCGTTCGGAGTGTGCTATAATAACTTAGTCTCAGGTTTTCAGTTTGCAACTGATTATACGTTAAAGGCAGGCTAAAACATGTAAATAGATCGTATTTATAATGAATATGGTAACGGAGTACGCCGAATACTGGATTTAACGGTAAAGAAACCGATAGCACCGATGAATTTACGATAACAGGCGTGCATCATGGCCTTTTTATGAATAGCTTGAGCAGGAACGCAATGGATTTGATCACGAAGGGATATGTGAAATGAGTAAAACACTGGATATACTTCAACAGGAAGTCGACAAACGGCGCACGTTTGCGATTATTTCTCACCCGGATGCGGGAAAAACGACACTGACGGAGAAGCTGCTGCTGTTCGGGGGCGCGATTCGTCTTGCCGGTTCAGTTAAAGCGCGTAAGGCAAGCAAGCACGCCACGAGTGACTGGATGGAGATTGAAAAGCAGCGGGGGATTTCGGTCACATCCTCAGTTATGCAATTTGATTATAATGGGCATCGCATTAACATTCTGGACACCCCAGGTCACCAGGATTTTAGTGAAGACACTTATCGTACATTAACAGCAGCGGATAGTGCAGTCATGTTGATTGATGTAGCGAAGGGTGTGGAAGCGCAGACGATTAAGCTGTTTCAGGTTTGTGCCAAGCGTGGAATTCCGATTTTCACCTTCATTAATAAGCTGGACCGTGAGGGACGCAGTCCTTTTGATCTGATGGAGGAGCTGGAGCAGGTACTCGGCATCCGTTCGGTGCCTATGAACTGGCCAATTGGTACAGGACGTGAGTTGTGCGGTGTCTATGACCGTGTCAAAAATCAGGTCGAGCTGTTTCAGGGAGACGACCATTCCACGATCAAGGTACAAAAAGTGGAGGATTACAATGATCCAATCATTCGCGAAATGGCGGGTGAATATTTGCATGACCAATTGTGTCAGGATCTGGAGTTACTCGATGTTGCGGGTGATCCTTTTGACATGGAGAAAGTACAGCGCGGGGAATTAACGCCTGTATTCTTCGGTAGTGCGATTAATAACTTTGGAGTTCAAACGTTCTTGGAAAACTTTCTTCAGCTTGCTCCCAAGCCGGAGCCGCGTCGCAGTACTGCGGGGGAAATCGAACCGACGAACGAGAAATTTACCGGCTACGTATTTAAAATTCAAGCAAATATGAACCCGGCTCACCGTGACCGCATCGCATTCCTGCGTATTGTGTCTGGTAAGTTCCAACGGGGGATGAGTGTTAAGCATGTACGGATGGGCAAGGAGATTAAGTTGTCCCAACCACAGCAGTTTCTCGCGCAGGACCGCGATATTGTCGAGGAAGCTTTCCCGGGCGATATTATCGGCTTGTTTGATCCGGGTATTTTCCGTATTGGGGATTCACTTAGTCAAGGTGGAGAGGTTGTATTTGATGAGTTGCCGACCTTCTCGCCTGAGATTTTTGCCAAGGTAACGGTGAAAAATGCCTTGAAGCACAAGCAGTATCTGAAGGGTATTGACCAGCTGACCGAGGAAGGTATGATTCAGGTGTTCCGTACGGTAAGCTTTGACGATACGCTGCTGGGCGTTGTCGGTCAACTGCAATTTGAAGTATTTGAGTACCGCATGAAGGGTGAATATGGAGTTGATGTACAGCTTCAGCGTATGCCATTCCAATTTGCACGCTGGATTGTGGATGATCAAATTGATCCAAGCAAATTCCGTATTAACTCTACGTTGGTGAAGGATAAGAAGGGCAATTATGTCGCCTTGTTCGAAAATGAGTATGCGATGCGGACCGCTATAGAGAAAAATCCTACAGCCAAGTTTTTGGAGATGGCTCCATAAGATTTGGATTTGATAAGTAGGACATGAATGAAAAATGTTATTTGATCTGTACAACGAATAGTCCACTCGGTGTTACGGCGAGTGGACTATTCACGTATACGGGCAGTAGGATGAAGCAGGATTGAACAAAGGTTTGAAGATAGAGCTTAGGTTAGCGGGACGGGCTTAATTTTATCAAGCTGCTCATGTGCCAGATGGACAAACTCTTGTTGTTGGGCCTGGCTCATGTGCTTCCATGCCACCTCAAGAATGACACCCAATCCGGGCAAAGCGGCCTCTGGTCCATCCACTGACCCTATAATCATATCGGTAAGATCAGCTTCTGATTTGCCGTGAACCTTGTGAACGATGGCTTGTCGTAAATCCAGTGTAATGGGCATGTGTACCTCCCGTATGTTTGTAATTGTTGTCGGGTGTATTATGGCTTGGACTGCTGTCCGGTATACATGAAGAAGCATTTGGCATAAGCATGCCAAATTTATGTTTTTGGCGGGTTATGCTATACTATGACGAACAGTATGGTGATCGGGAGGTAAGGAAGAAATGGCTAAGAAGCAGTATGCGGTAATTGGTATGGGTCGTTTCGGCTCCAGTGTTGCCACTGCATTGAGCGAAATGGGCTTTGATGTGCTGGCGATTGATTCGGACGAACAGCGCACACAGGAAATGTCGAATATTGTGACACATGCGGTATCTGCCGATTCGACGGATGAGGAAGCGTTGCGAGCGCTTGGTATCCGCAATTTTGATGTCATCGTAGTGGCGATTGGCGAAGATATACAGGCAAGTATATTGACGACATTAATCCTCAAGGATATGGGGGTGCCAGCTCTGATCGTAAAAGCGCAAAATGAATTGCACGGGAAAGTGCTGCAAAAGATAGGCGCGGATAAGGTGGTTTATCCTGAGCGGGACATGGGGCTACGAGTAGCCCATCATTTGACGTCCCCGAATATTCTGGATTATATTGAGCTGTCCAAGGATTATAGTATTCTGGAGATGAAAGCGGCGGACTCCATGATAGGAAAAAATCTGAAGGAACTTGATATACGAGCTCGTTTTGGCTGTAACGTGATGGCGATTCGCCGAGATCAGGAAATGAATATCTCCCCTTATGCTGAAGATCGGCTGGAGACGGGGGATGTGCTTGTTATTGTAGGCCATAAGGATGATTTAACCAAGCTGGAGCTGGCTTTTGCAGTGTAATGTTGGCTTAATGACTTGATGTTCGAACACAAGTGATACATCATTTATTTTTTTAAAGGAACGGACGGATAACGAATGGAAATCATTTCACCGAACAATGCACGTGTAAAGGAATGGGCACAACTGCTGGAAAAAAAGCATCGCACCCGGCAGCATAAATATATCGTCGAGGGCATTCATCTGGTGCAGGAAGCGCTGCGTTCGAACGCGGTTGTCGAAAGCGTTGCCTATGATTTGGACAAGGGCATTCCTGCCGAGCTGAATGACCTGGACCAAGCAGACCGGCCGGTGGAATGGGTTCCCGTGTCGGCGGCAGTCATTGCCAAATGCACCGATACGAAGACACCGCAGTCCGTCTTTGCTATCGTGCGCAAGGAGGAGCGCGGCGCATTCCCGGCGTTGCTGGAGCAGCCGGATGCGCTGGTGATGGTGCTGGACGGGGTACAGGATCCCGGCAATGTAGGCACCATCATCCGTAGTGCGGACGCCGCAGGAGCCGCAGGCGTCATTCTGGGTCATGGCTGCGCCGACCTGTACAACCCGAAGACGATCCGCTCTACGATGGGATCGCTTTTTCACCTGCCCGTGATTGAGGGCAGTCTGGAGGAGCTTTTGCCACAGGCTAAAAGCAAAGGTGCCCGACTGATCAGCACCTCGCTGGACGCAAGCCTGTCGTGCTATGCGGTTGATTTGCGTGTTTCCGCTTGGCTCGTCATTGGCAACGAGGGGCAGGGTATTTCTGCATCCACCGCACGTATGGTGGATGAATCAGTGTTCATTCCGATGCAGGGGCAGGCGGAATCGCTGAACGCAGCGATGGCCTCCACGGTGCTGCTTTTTGAGGCGATGAGACAGCGAAGCTAGTGTGGGAATAACTACAATAATGTGGTTTATAACATCAATTGAGACTAATTATATTATTAAATGAGACTGTTTATACCATCTAAATGAGACAGTCAATGTCCTCGAAAACCCAATAAAACCGGGAATTAAGGCTAACCAAATACAAAATTATCTGTTAATGATTAATCTAAGTTTTCTTATTTTATGGTGAAAAAGGACAGTAAATTTTTTATAACAAGAAGTAAGACAAACATTATCTAAAGGGAAAATAACCTCTTCTCGGCTACAATAAAATTTTGTTATATATATTCTTACCTACAGGACAATTTAATATCTAACCTAAACAGTCCCGATGAAAAGCTTTCTATTTCGGGGCTGTTTTTACGTTATAGATGGTAGGTGAAATGATAACCCGTTTTTGGGAAATTGCTATTCCCATTCAAATCTCTTTCTGCTTTTTGGAGGATTACATCCGTCGATACTCAGGCAAAGTTTGTCTTTAGCTTTCGAGGATATTTAGATAATTAGCAAACCTGTTTTTAGATTGTATTGTTAAGCTGAGGCGAAACGGTACCCATCATTTATCTCATTTGTTGATTAATTCTGAGAAATATTAAATTGATATTGTCCGAAGAAAATAAAGTGTTAGACTGAAAAATAAAGTACTAGACTCGGAAAATAAAGTTTTAGACTTAGAAAATAAAGTATTAGACTGGTGAGCATTTCATTAAGCCAACTGGCAGAATAGTGAGAGAAAATGAACATTCTTAAAGCGGTGCCACTGAGGGTAGAGGAATAACTGTGTTGATATTAAAGCTGGATGGATTACTATACGAAATATAAAGGTCAAATAGCCGGGTTCATTGAAAGGCAGCGGTACTCCCACTCAAACGAGTAAGGGTGTACTACTGCCGTTTCTTTTTCAGATTCGTTTTTAGATTCCTGGGATTATAGTTGCAAACTTATATAATCAATCTAAGTGAAGCACGGCTTTGCCCGAGAATTTCCGTTCCATAAGATTACGGGCAACGGTGTCAATTTCGGTCCAAGGCGCCTCCACTTGGATTCGTGGGATTAACCGCTCATCTGTGACCAGCCGGGCCAACAAACTCAGATCGTCCGCGGCTGATTGACGAGTGAGTTCCTCACCTAAAAAGAAGCTGTACAAGGTTCTTCCTCCGCTGGTCACCATATTCTTCATATCGATCATTGCGGTATTTGAAGAGGAAAATCCTACCGCAACGCAAATCCCTTGGGGCGCTAGCTGCGGCAGCAACGCCGCCAGTGCATTGCCGCCTACTGAATCGATGATCAGATCGTACGGCCCAAATTTGCTGGCTGATGAAATTGCGGAATATCCAATGATCACTTCGTCGGATCCGACCTCCCGAACAAGCTCAGCCTTCTCTTCCGTGCTTGCCGTACCTACAACGTATGCGCCGGATTGGACTGCAAGCTGATGGGCGAATAACCCAACTCCACCGCTAGAGCCTGTAATGAAAATCCGTTTGCCAAGCAGCATGCCGCCTTTTCGAAGTGCATAAAGAGCCGTGAGCCCTGCTACGGGGAGGGTAGCCGCCTCCGTAAAAGTGAGTTTGTCTGGGATTTCGGCCAACAACGATACGGGAGCAGCCACTTGCTCGCTCCAGGCTCCCATCGGGAGCAAACCAACAACCCTGGCCCCTTTTTGCGGTCCTGCGCCGTTCTCTGCCGGCTCGATGACAATCCCGGCGAAATCCCAGCCAGGACGGCTAGATATTTCCTGATTTTTAGCGTCACTCACTTCACCGCGGTTGAGTGAGACGGCCTTCACTTGCACAAGCGCTTCCCATGGCTTAGGCTGAGGGGCGTCAACTTCCTTGAAGGCCAAAAGAGACGGGGCATGCGGATCAATAATAATAGTACGAATCATATCGGTTTTCCTCCATGTTGGTTATGGTCATTAGATGACCTTCATTTCAATGAGGAGTATACTTTAGATAAAGGTTCGGCCCAAGTGCAGAACTACACTTCATAAGAGAAGGGAAGAGAAGATGGATATAGATACGGAGAATTCCAGACATAGAATCGTAATGGGAGAAATTGAAGCCCTGCGGATAAAACGCCAGCAAAAGCTTGTCGATCAACCTCAACCGTCCTTGAAACGATTTACTCAACAAGAGCTAAACGACGAGGCTTTTCCTTCGTATAAAAATTTGCTGGTTGGACGTACCCGCCGCATACCGACCCGCCAGACGATAATAAATATTGCAGAATATCTTGAGTGTACATCCGACGAGCGTAACGATTTGCTTTTGGCAGCCGGTTTTCTTCCAATTCAGACCGAATTGTATGGACGGTCGTTGGAGCGTGCATTAGAGTGGGCTCAGCAAATGATGAGGAGTATTCCTTTTCCCGCCATGGTCGTAACACATACTCAGGACATCAAGGGATTAAATGAGCCGTTTCATCAATTGTTCGAAATCCCTCTCGACCGTTCATATGACGGTTTAATGAATAGGGTCGATTTACATTTTAATTCTGGTTTTCCTATCCGGTCCCGCTCCACGTTTGACAAGGCGTCGTTTAAGCAGTGGGAGGAGCACATCATAAACGGAATACAAGCCTTTAAGAGTGAGCACATGCTCTCGCGTTATGATGCGTGGTATCAAAAATTGCTGGATAGAGTTCAGAAATATAACGCGTGCGAATATCTGAGTGTGCCGGATGTAGGGGGAAATGTTGATCAAATACAAACAATTCTAGCCAGAATGGAAAGCTCCGGAGGCCTTATTCCCGTACGCTACAGACAGGTTTCGATTTCCGCAGGCGGCCGCTTATATCCGCAAATTGAGGTTTTCCTGCCGGTAGATTCTGCTGCGCGCACAGTTTTCGAGAACCTGGGATGTCCAGCTGATTGTGCATTTGTCTAATCCGACACTTACAAGAGGATGGAATCGAAAAGTTATTGGTAGCTGATAATTCAGAATAGGTGGTTGTTAGTTGAATGACAACAGCGGCAGTCTAAGGCTTTATTTATCAAGTCTTGGTCTGCCGCTGCTTTATATTAATTGTTCAGTCGAAAACTTATTTTTCAAAAGCTGACGATTCTTCAGTTCAAAAACCTCGCTAAATCAACAACTCTAGTCTAATACTTTATTTTCACCGAACAGATATCATATGTCTATTTCGTTTGCTATATGGCTATGCTGGTTATGAAAATAAAAAGGGAGGAGATTAAGATTAATTATAAAGATATATATAATTTACATATTCAGCTTCTTGATGTATATGAGAGGAACCAAAAGGATCGCCATCCTTATCAAAAGGATATTAATTTTTATTATCGACAGCTTAATTTTTTTAGTGAAAATATTGTACAAAAGATTTTTGTTTTAAACCAACTAATAAAAATTTATGAAAAGAATAGAGAGCCTCAAATTAAGTGGTGCTCAGAGACTTATTATTTAAAACAAAATGAAGATATTGAAAAAGAACAGATTGAAAGATGGTATGACCAGTGAGTGGTTTCATTTCATGTTAATTGAAATATGGAATGAATAGATAGATCAGAGTGGGAATATCCAATAAAAGCAAAATATAAGATTATTTTTCTTTTTTTATTTAATTTCATTATTTTCTATGGCTGCTTTCCAGCAGACATTGTTCAATTTATGAAAAATGAGGTCAGAACGAAAATTCAATCCGAAATTATCGGCACTGCGAGCAAAATGGGTATCGTTGATTATATCGCACAGTTTGATAAGAAACGGGAGAGAAAGAATAGAGAGTTCTATTTTTCCTCAGAATCTGGTTTACAGCTTTAACCGGAGTGGATAAACCAAAAACGGAACTTCTTTCTGTTCTATTTTTAGACGTTCAATTAGGAGAGTCTCAGGTCCGTTACATTCAGTTGTTCCTAATCCATATAATCGTTTTCCTCGAGTACGTAATGGTGAAGTCGGACTAGAGGAAGGTTGGCGATTGCAAAATGCATCCGTTAAGTGATCGAGTAAGATAAAAATAGAATTGTTGCTATTGTCGATGTCCCAAGCCAAGTGTATGGTTATTGAAGAAGTTGTTCGGTACTCCACTATGCTTGTGCACCCGCAGTTAACGTATATGCATGGCTTGTCTAGCAGGACATCCTGTGATTTCCCTTCTGGTTGGTAAAGCTATTTCGGTAGCATTTCTTGCCCAAGGATATCAAGCTAGCCGAAATTAGCCCTTAACAATCCAGGTGTGAACTTCATGTCATGTCCAAACAATCGATGGTGCGCATTACTCGAAGACGCGTCGATGATTGAAGAAATCAACCGGAAAAGTTCCGGAAATGGCGTACGCCATTCAATCTTACGTGACATTGGGAGTATTACATAAGTTAATAGAAGTTATTGATGTAAAATCGTCAGGAATCGGAATATCCAAACCATGCAGGAAAAACTGAGTCAAGTCATAGATGACGTTCTGAAGATTTAAGTAACCGTCTGCAGACAAAGTTAGCGCTAAATGGCGGAGGTCTGGGGACATAAAGCCACGTGAATTAATAAATATCAATGCTATACAGGATATGGTCAGTTTTTCTAATGTCTCTGAATGAGATAATGAGTCACCGGAAAAAATTTGTTGTCGTACACCGATCCGCATCTGTAGAAGGTTCGTAGCGGTAGGAATTAGAGGAAAAGAAACGAACGATTTGCAGTTTTCTTCCGGATGAATATTGTGAAAAATAAGATCGTGTCTGAACATTTGGTGAAAAAGGGATTATGGGGAAAACAACTTGTGTAAACTCAGTGGACGCTATAAAGTTACTATATAATGTTTATAATCTCTTAGCCCCTTTTCAGTTAATTTGTAGGCCATCGGGAAGCGTAGGGTTCGAATTGGCTAGTGGTAATCCGCAGATACGTCCGTCCTAATTACAATCAGGACGCCATAACAAATGTCTTTTTGACATCGTAGAAACAATCGTAAAAAGAGTTGGTGACGATGCCTACAAGAGTAGATGTACAACTGGAAACTCCTAAGTGTGCACTTTCGTAAGAGGAATACGCACATGTAAGAAGCAAATGGTGCAATTATACGAGAACGGAAAGTCCAGAGCAGATTTGGTGGAAGAATATGGCCTCACAGCCTCGGCTCTAGATCGCTGGATTAAGCGTAAGTAATTGATTTGATTCAGCTAGCTCAAAGTGGAGATAGACAGGCAGAGGCTGAGTTGATGAGCCTTACGAACCGTTAATCAACAAGTATTCAAGACAAGACGGCAAACTCAATAAAGATTGCAGACAACAATTGATTTTGCAGTTCATTCTAGCTGTTCGTCGCTTCGATCTCACCCGGTGGTATGATCAATAAAAGATGTTTTGAATCTGTGCTTATTAAGAAAAAAACCTCCTTTACTACTTAAAAGTGGTGAAGGAGGTTTGTCTGTTTAAGTCACAAATTGAAACCCAACGGTAACAAGAATTGGCGGCTGCTGAAGGACAAAATCCTGCAGCAAGCAACCGTTATTTTCACTTTCAGTGGGGAAGGTGCTTTATCGTGGCAACCATTCAGCCTTGTCGCTGCCAAGTTCGGGCGTTGTATTAGACCACCGCGGAGGAGTTTCCGACATCCGGATTACCGGGCCTAAACTCTTCAGATCGCCGTAGATTGTATTATTGTCACATACTGCATAAGATTCAAACTCTGCATCGGACAGCCGGCCTGGGGCGTGTTCAAAGTTCTCCAGCAATCCCTGTCTTTGAAGGAGCATAGCGGATTGGCACAGCGAAACCTGTACTCGATAGCTTCCTCCCTCACGGGCACGACGTGCCAACGCAATCATGGCTCCAAAACTTGCGAGAAATCCAGTAAGGAAGTCACACAAGTATACCGGTGTCAACTTAGGTTGACCGGCCTTATCCGCAATCCCCTGCGTAAAACTTACTCCAGTCACCGCCTGAGCGACCTGATCCCAACCAGCTCGCGAAGCAAATGGTCCGCCAGAACCATAACAGTTCACGCTTACGTATACCAATCCCGGACGCAGTTTTACTAGATCATCGGCTCCAAAGCCATGAGCTTCGAGACGGTGTGGACGATATCCCTCAATGAACACATCAGCTTCCCGTACTAAATCTCTAAGTTGGGCCGCTTCATCAGCAAGATTAAAATCAAGGAAGCAACTACGTTTGCCGTGGCTGGTGTCGCGGACGAAAGGAGGCACCTGAGGTAGATGAGGAGCGGTGACCATTAGAACATCCGCACCATGCTCAGCCATCCCAATTCCCGCCGTCGGACCAGCCAAAATGCGGGTTAAATCCAATACTCTCACTCCGGATAATGGCTGAGTTCCAGGGGGAAGCAGTTCTGGGGCGCTGTCAGCAATTTTTGTAATCTCTACTACGGGACGCGATGCCAAGTAGGCCCCATGAGGATGTACCAGCCATTCTTCCGGCGTACGAACAACCCCGCCACATGCGTTTACGGCTGCCAAAGCCTCTTCAAGGTCGTCTGCCTTCCAACGACGTACGGCCTGAGCAACGGACTCCGGCGTATTTTCACATTTCAACACGTCCAAGACCCGACGTTCAAGATGCGGGAGATTGAAGTGCGGCACAAACCAGCGATGATCTGCAGTCTGCCAAGGCTGGGTTAATGCCACCATATGTTCCACATCTTCCGAGATCGGGGCAGGCCGATACTGTCCATCCTCATCACGTGTGAGCGTCATGTCTTCACCGCCCAGACATGTTGCGGCAGCAGCACTCACATCAATACTGATGGTTTGTCGTCGGCCAGCGCGCAGTTGCCACAGATCATTAGCGGCAACTGCTCTTGCCGCTAATGCATCAGCCAGCGTCTCACCGATACGAAAGGGGGATTTAAACAACGGATCTTCGCCAGAAAAGTTAACCTCGTTTTGGTCAAGCTTATCACCAGAACGAATTGCCATCAGTTCCGAGAATGCACCTGTCTTTCCCAATCTATTGCTCATATTGCTCACTCCCTAAAGTAATGTTTGAATAATGGATTTCTCAGTAAAATGATATTGAAATAAGGGCAGTAGGAGAGTGTATCTTAAAAAAATCATCCAACTCTCTTTTTATACAATAATTATTCTGTCCGGTCAACATTTTTTTAAATGTAGCAAGTTTAAGAATACTACGGAATTCTGAATTTTTATTGGTACTGAGCAAAGCGGATAAAAAGAAAAACGCCCTTATCTTACAAGGTTTGGGCGTTTTAAAGTGCTTGTTCTTCTATGATTGATTTTTCTACGTCGGCTTGCTCCATATGAGAGGGAGACTCAAGGAAGAGAATTTTACTTCTTTGGTTCGAATGAGTCGGAATTGTTCAGCATGCTCATGACTGTCTGCAGACATGCTTCCCGATAGAACTCATGAAGATCATCCCGATCTATCATTAGCCATTGGATCAGGTAGCCGTCAATAACAGCGCGAATCTTCGGAGCTGTCTGCTCAGCAGAAAGATTTATAACAAAAATCCCTTCTTTTTGGCCCAACTGGATAATTTCCTTCCCAATAGCGTTGCAATTATCATAAAACTGTTGATTGATTTCACGGTAAATCGGATTTCGGCTTGCTTTGGCCAGAAAGTCCAAATATACCCGATAAAATGTGCGATTCTTCTCTGGAGAAACAAATACAGAGCTGATATATGCATGAAGCTTCTTGACGGCGGATTTTTCAAGCTCTATAGCAACACATTCCTTTTTATAGATTTTCGCTGTTAGCCATTTCAACAGTTCAATAAGAACTGCTTCTTTACTCTCGAAATAATAATGAACAACTCCTTTACTCACCTTTGCATAATCAGCGATAACCTGAAGCGTTACGGAATCAAATCCAAGCTCAGAAACCGCTTGAAAGGCAGCATAAAGGACCAGTTTTTGTTTTTCTTCAGATTTTTTATAGCGAACCATACAACCTCCAGAAACTCCTGTATTGAATATAATTTCAGTATATCACAAAATTTCGAACATTCATCATGCTCACTTCATTGAGCTAAAATAATATTGACCAGTCAGAATAATTGTTGTATAAGAAGGAGATACTACTTTAATTTTTTTAAAGGAGATAAATTATGTATGGCTATTTTATTAATGTTATTTGCAATATTGGCAGGGATAGCTCTCCCCACCCAATTTAGCGTTAATGCACAATTAAGAACTGTAGTGGGCTCGCCAATTATAGCTTCTGCCATTTCATTTATGGTTGGAGCCGTGGCTTTAATCATAGTATCGTTATTTGGAAAAGGAATTTATATTAAAAAAGAATGGTTTGAAGCACCTTGGTGGATATGGACTGGGGGATTGTTGGGCGCTTCCTATGTGCTGGCAACCACTATACTTATGCCTAGAATAGGCGCGTCTGCCACAGTTGGATATATTCTGGCAGGGCAAGTAGTGGCCTCCATATTAATTGATCACTTTGGCTTAATTGGTGCACATACGCATGCTCTGAGCTTTCCTCGATTATTAGGAGCGCTTTTGGTGATTGGAGGAATCATTTTGGTTCAAAAATTTTGAATTTTAATGACTGGCCTAAGGCATAAATACATGATCCAGAGTTAAGAAAAACTTATTTCTTAGCTCTTTTTTGTTGACCAAATAGGATTATGATTCGTTAAGCATTTACAAAAAAAAGTTGACCAGTCAGAATAATTTATGTATAAATGAGTAGAAGTAATTTCATACATAAGGAGATGATTATTTCACGACTGCGATGTTTCAAACGTATCACAGAAGGAAAGATTGTTCGGTCGTAATGATGATTGAATGGTTCATAAGAGAAGATTAGATATTATTTGATTGATTTATAAGTGATTTTTTTCACAAAAGAGAGTTTTAAAGTCATGTACAAACTATTTTCGAGGAGGATTTTTATGGGGAAGTTGTTTAGTACCTTAACGTTACATACTGGGGCTGTTTTAAAAAATCGTATAGTCATGTCGCCGATGACGATTCAATCGGCGTTTTACGATGGCCGCGTGACTAATGAAATGATAGAGTATTACGCTCTTCGCTCGGGAGACGTGGCGGCAATCATTGTAGAAAGTGCGTTTGTTGAGAATCATGGGCGCGGTTTTCACGGAGCCCTCGGTGTTGATACCGATGCTAAAATCGAAGGATTAAGTAAGCTTTCGAGTGCGATTCAGGAAAAAGGATCCAAGGCTATCCTGCAAATCTATCATGCAGGCCGAATGGGAAGTCCGGAACTTAATGGCGGAGCCCAGCCTATTTCCGCAAGTTCGGTAGCGGCGCTGCGCGATGGAGCGGTTACTCCGTTGGAAATGTCTGCTGAAGATATTGAGGAGATGATCTATCGTTTTGGAGCTGCAACGAAACGGGCGATCATGGCCGGATTTGATGGTGTAGAGATCCATGGAGCAAACACGTACTTAATCCAGCAATTCTTTTCACCACATTCCAATCGTCGTCAGGATAAGTGGGGCGGTAGTCGTGAAAAACGCACGGCATTTCCGATTGCTGTATTGGAAGAGGTTCAAAAAGTAGTAAAAGAAATGCGTGCTGACAATTTTATTATTGGGTATCGTTTTTCGCCCGAAGAAATTGAAGAACCGGGTATTCGCTTTGAAGATACAATGTATCTATTAAATACCTTAGCAGCCTACACTCCTGATTATTTCCATTTCTCTATGAATAACTGGCAAAGATCATCTATTGTAGATACAGAAGACAAAGAATTATTAATTCATAAATATCGTAAACAACAAGCAGCCGATCTGGCAAAAATACCTATTATCGGAGTCGGAAGCATTCGACAAAAGGCCGATGCGGAAAGGGCTTTGGAAGACGGATATGACATCGTCAGTGTTGGCAAGGCCTATTTAGTTGAACCTACATGGGCCACGAAAGTTAAAAATAACGAAGAATGTAAGGTTCTTGCTGACATTGACGAGCGGGACAAATTGAAAATTCCGGCACCGCTATGGGATGTTATGGATTCCCTGATTATTGACCGTCAAGAAGAAGAGCGAAAACTCGCACGCATGAAAGAATTACAAAATGTTAAAGTCAGTTTTGTTCCAGGTACTTATTTTGTATCGGCTCGGGGACACAATGGCAGTTTACCTATGAAAGTAACTTTTTCCGAAGATAAAATCATGAGTATCGTGGTGGATGACCGCCAAGAATCGGAAGGAATTGCGAACCCTGCCTTTGAACGATTGCCGCAATTGATTATTGATGGCCAAACGTTAAATGTGGATGTGATTTCTGGAGCTACCGTAACCAGTCAAGGGGTGATTGATGGCGTTGCCGAAGCAGTAAACAAAGCTGGTGGAAATTCTGAAGTATTACGTTACCGACCAAAACCTGCTGTTGAATGGTCGGATGAAGTCATTAAAGAAATAGCAGATATTGTTATTGTCGGCGGAGGTGGTGCTGGACTAAGCGCAGCTGTGGCGGCTTTGGACAAAGGAAAATCTGTTGTTTTGTTGGAGAAATTTCCGGCCATTGGTGGAAATACGGTTCGTACCGGCGGTTGGGTGAATGCTGCGCAACCTGAATGGCAAAAAACTTTTCCAAGTCTGGACGGGGAAAAAGAAACATTAGCAGCATTGGCTAACACCCCTTATTCTGAGTTCAACGGACAATATTTAGATGATTTCAAAGTGCTGCAGCAACAAATCGCGAGCTATTTGGCTGACGTAGAACAAGGTCGCAATTACTTGTTTGATTCAGTAGAATTGCATCGAATCCAAACCTACCTTGGTGGGAAACGAACGGATTTAAAAGGAAATACAATATACGGCCAATACGATCTGGTGGAAAATTTAACGAATCGCGCCATGGAGTCCGTGAACTGGTTATCCGATAATGGTGTGGACTTCAACACAAGCGTTGTTGACATACCTGTCGGAGCATTATGGCGTCGCAGTCACAAGCCTAAACGGCCCAAAGGCGCTGAATTTATTGAGGTATTGCAGAGAAATGTAGTTGAAAGAAATGGACGAATCATGACCGATACCAAGGCTGAACACTTAATCTTTGAAGCTGGAAAAGTAGTGGGCGTTGAAGCTAGCAAATCAAATGGAACAAAAGTGATTCTGCATGTAAATAATGCTGTGATTCTAACATCTGGCGGTTTTGGCGCCAATACAAAAATGCTTCAACAATACAATACCTATTGGGAGGATATCCCTGCCGAAATTAAAACGACAAATTCTCCGGCTATTACGGGGGATGGGATACGGATGGGGGAAGAAGTTGGTGCTGATTTGGTTGGTATGGGCTTTGCCCAGCTAATGCCTGTTTCTGATCCAAAGTCAGGAGCTTTGCTGACAGGACTGATTGTTCCGCCAGCCAATTTTGTCTTTGTTAATCACGAGGGCAAACGTTTTGTGGACGAATGCGAAAGCAGAGATGTGTTGTCAAAAGCTTTCATAGATCATGGCGGATTGGTCTACATGATTGCCGATGAACAAATCCGCAAGACAGCGGCCAACACTTCTGATGAGAAAATAGAGCGTGAAATACAGGAAGGCGTTATCTATCAAGCAGATACGCTGGAAGAGCTGGCCGTTCAAATCGGTGTGCCTGGCGATGCTCTGATCGAGACGATTAAGAAGTACAATCAATATGTCGATCGTGGTCATGATCCGGAATTTCATAAGAGTGCTTTTGATTTAAAAGTTGAAAAGGCTCCCTTTTATGCAACGCCACGAAAGCCGGCTGTCCATCATACTATGGGCGGGCTGAAAATTGATACAGCAGCTCATGTCATTAATAAGGATGGAGAGGTTATTCCTGGGTTATATGCTGCTGGCGAAGTTGCTGGCGGGATACATGCCGGGAATCGTCTCGGAGGGAACGCTTTAATTGATATCTTTACGTATGGGCGTATTGCCGGTGAAAATGCGGCAGATCTAAAATAAACTCATTCAATGCAAAACAAACCGCGTAAGCAGCTAATCCTGATCAGGCTGCTTTGCGGTTTGTCTTTTTGAAAGGATGATTCACCAGACACTAAATATACAAAAATTTAGAAGCCTGCTCAGTATCAACTGAATGATCAGCCATTAATCCCGAAGTGACAAACATTTTTCCGTCTTTTGCTATGATGATTCCTTCAATATTTTTTTCGGCATTCAATCGTTTAATGCTTATATTGGCTAAATCGGCAAATCCCAGCGTTGTCCAAATCTCGCCGGCAACGGAATTGTCGGAGATGATTGTTACGCTTGCAATGTCATTCTCTAATGGATAACCAGTTTTTGAATCAAGAATATGGTGATACGTATTATTTTCTTGATGAAAGTAACGTTCGTAGATACCTGAAGTGACCACGGATCGATCTTTAGTTAGTACAACTCCAATAATATTCCCTCTACTTTTAAAGGGATTTTGAATGCCTACATGCCAATAACCATCTCTCTGTACCGGTGAAGAGCCGATGGATAGGACATTACCGCCTAAATCAATAAGCCCATTTTTAACTCCGTGTTCAGTAAAGAATTGTTTTAGTTGGTCAGCAAAATATCCTTTAGCAATGGCGCCTAAATCAATAGCCATACCCATTTTCATCAAATGAATGGAGTGTTGGGAATCATTCAGTTCAATTTTTTGAGGATTTATTAGTGATAAACAATCACGAATTTCCTTTTTGCTTGGTAACCTTGCATTTTTAAATCCAATATTCCATAATTTTACTAAAGGACCGATAGCAATATTAAAAATACCATTAGAATTAATACTTACTTCTTTTCCTAATTTGACTAAATCGTATAAATCTTCACCAACTGTTACAGCTTGAATGCCAGAGTTTTGATTTACTTCAATCAGCTCAGAGTAAGCTTTGTTGATGGTATAACGAGATTCAAATTTTCTTAATATACTATGAGCTTGATTTAGCAAGTAATCACCATTTTCATGATAAATGCACAAATTAATAATTGTACCCATCATTTGAAAGCATTTTGAGTGTTTGTTCATTTCCGAAATCGGTTCCTTTCTATGTGTCTATCCTGATTATACAACAATTAAAAGTTGACCAGTCAGAATAAATTTTGTATAACTAAGTTAATGCAATTTATACAAAGGAGACGATTTTATGGCTGCAACGTTTCAAGCATTAGTTGTTGAAAAAAACGACACATTCTCAGTCGGTGTCAAAAATGTTTCATTCGAGCAATTGCCTGTAGGAGAAGTTTTGATAAAAGTAGCATATTCCAGTGTAAATTATAAGGATGGTTTGGCAAGTATTCCTGAAGGCAAAATTGTTCGGTCGTATCCTTTCATACCAGGTATTGATTTGTCAGGTTACGTAGTTTCCTCCTCTGACCCTAGATTTCAAGAGGGACAGCAGGTTTTGGTCACCGGTTACGAAGTAGGTGTATCACATTACGGTGGATTTAGCGAATATGCGCGTATTCCAGCGGATTGGATTGTGCCCCTTCCAGCCGGATTGACATTAAAAGAAGCCATGATTTACGGAACGGCTGGTTTTACCGCGGCTTTATCCATTATGCGTCTGGAGGATAATGGAGTATCACCCTACAAAGGAAAGATTTTGGTTACGGGAGCAACTGGTGGTGTTGGAGGTGCTGCTGTGTCCATGCTGCATAAGAAAGGCTATCAAGTAGTCGCCAGCACAGGAAAATTGGATGCTGCTGATTATTTGAAATCGCTCGGAGCAAGCGAAGTTATCTCTCGCGAGGATGTTGTCGAAAACAGTGGAAAACCGCTCAATAAACAGCAATGGCAAGCTGCTGTTGACTCTGTAGGCGGTAATATGCTCGCTGCCATTTTGAGCAAAATCGAGTATGGAGGTTCCGTTGCTGTTAGTGGCTTGACAGGCGGAACAGAAGTGCCGACAACTGTTCTGCCGTTCATCTTACGTAGAGTTAATCTTTTAGGTATCGACTCCGTTTACTGCTCTGCAGAACGAAGAGCCAACTTATGGAAACTCATGGCACAAGATTTAAAACCGGAGCGGTTGGAAACACTGGTGGATCGTGAGGTATCTCTGCAGGAACTACCTGAGGCGCTTTCTGATATTTTGAAATCTAAAACTCATGGTCGCATTCTGGTGCATGTGTCTCAAGATTTATAAACCATAATTGAAAAAATTGATGACCGGTATTTTCCAAATCAAACCATATGTAAATTCCCTTGATTTGTTCCTGTGATCATGCTATATTTATATCAAAATTAATGCGCTTCCAAATTTATATTCATTAATAAAATCAATGTATTAATGTTTAGGATTGTGACTGTTCGGCAGGCGATACCTAAATTGCGACGATATGAAGTTGCTCATGTGCAGCAGTTTTTATCGTTTCAATTTAGGTATTTTTATTATCCTATTGCGAGAAGGTGTGAAGGTGAGCTAAATGAAAATCAAAAAAATTTTCAATAACAATGTGATATTATTGACCGATGAGCATCAGAATGAAATGATCGTGATGGGAAAAGGCATTGGGTTTAACAAACACAATGCGGAATTCGTTGACTTTTCCAAGGTAGACAAAAGGTTTGTATTGGACAAGGGAAACACCGATAAACTGGTGGGACTGGTTAGCGAAATTCCGGTCGAGCATCTGGAGCTCTCTCATGAAATTATCGAATATGCGAAGCGGAAGCTGTCCGTGAAACTGAGCGATAACATTTATATCACGTTAACCGACCATATCAGTTTTGCTCTCGTCAGATTTGAGGAAGGCCTGCAAATTAAGAACGTTCTACTCTGGGAAATCAAAAAATTCTATAAAGAAGAGTTCCGCATCGCGCTGGATGCGCTGGGCCTGATTGAGCGGAAGCTGGGTATTCGTCTTCCGGAAGATGAAGCGGGTTCCATTGCATTGCATTTCGTCAATGCACAGCATACCGGACAAGATATGAGACAGACCGTTGCTGTGACTCGGATTGTAAATGACCTGTCGAATATTGTGAAATACCATTTTGGAATCAAGATTGATGAGGAATCCTTGAATTATAGCCGGTTCATGACGCATTTGAAGTACTTTGCATACCGCATACTCCGGAATGAGCTGATTCCAGAGGAACAAGATTCCCTTTATGATCAAGTCAGAGAGAAATATCCCGAGGCGTATATTTGTACGCAAAAGCTGGTGAATTATTTGAAGCATAACTACAACAAAAAGCTGACGAACGAGGAAATGTTTTACCTCGTCATTCACATTCAACGGCTGACGAGTCGGGAGATTTAACCGGCTAAGATGGAAGGCAAAAACAATCGAATACAAAGGGATTGTGACTGTACGGCAGGCGAAACCTGAGCTGATGCTTTTTCATGGGAATGATGTACCCGTGAAGCAGCATCAGTTCAGGTTTTTCTTTATTTGGTGAATAAATAATATGTATTTACCAAAGCTGAGCTGAGTGGTGATTGTCAAACTTATCAATTAGGAGGTTATATCATGGATCACCCCAAATTGGGTAAAGAAATTTTGAATCTTGTCGGGGGCAAAGAAAATGTACAGAGCTTGACTCACTGTGCCACACGTCTGCGGTTCGTACTGAACAACAACGAGCGGGCTGACGCTAAAAAGCTGGAACAGACTCCAGGGGTACTGAAGGTAGTGGTAGGCGGCGGACAATTTCAAGTAGTTATCGGGAACGATGTAGCAGAGGTGTATAAGCACATCGATAGAGAGGGTGGCTTCGCCAACAAAGAGGATTCACAGGGAAACGATGCGCAAAAAACAAGCCTGACCTCGAAAATCTTCAGTGTTATCTCCGGTAGTTTGTCGCCTTTGATCCCGGTGTTTGCCGGGGCGGGCCTTGTCAAAGCACTACTTATTGTATTGGAGAGATTGGGCTGGGTTGCTGCAGACAGCAGCACGTATGCGATTCTTGCGGCTGCTGGAAACTCGGTATTCTATTTCCTTCCAATTTTGCTGGGTGTAACGATTGCCAGAGTTTATAATGTGAGCTCCTTCGTTGCAGCTGCGATTGGAGCTGCTTTGCTGGAGCCGAGCTTTACTGCGCTTGGAACGACCGGTGGCTCAACTTCTTTCCTCGGGATACCTGTCCCGCTCTTAGATTACGCATCATCGGTGTTTCCGATGTTTATTGCGGTTAGCCTATATGCCGTGCTTGAACGTTTCCTGAAACGAATCATTCATAAAAATCTGCAGCTTTTTGCAGTGCCGTTTATTTCCCTGGTTATTATGGTGCCCCTGACCGCCATCCTTATCGGTCCGTTTGGTGTATATGTTGGCCAGTGGATTGGTGTGGTCGTGAATTTTCTCATCAATGCAAACCCGATTATTGCTGGCGCGATCCTCGGCGGAGTCTGGTTCTTTGTGGTACTTCTGGGTCTACATTGGGCCGTAGTGCCAATCATTATGAGTAACTTGGCAACTGGCAATGGGGACATGATAGTCCCGCTGCTCGCACCATCAAGCGCAGCAGCCATGGGAATTGCATTGGGCGTATTTCTTAAAACCAGGGACAAGGATCTGAAAGCTTTAAGTGGCTCCACGTTCCTTTCTGGTATTTTGTCAGGGGTAACAGAACCCATCATGTATGGCATCATCCTTCGTTACCGGAAAACCATGATCTATTTGATTATCGCTGCGGCTGTTGGCGGCGCGGTCGAGGGAGCGTTGGGTGTTAAGCTGATCGCTTTCAATTTCTTCGTGAATATATTTACGCTTCCAGCACAATCGCCAGTGTTATATTTTGTTATTGGCCTCCTTGTTTCGCTGGCGCTGGCGACCATTCTTCCTCTCTTGTTCGGGTACGATACGGACAATAAGGCAACGTCGGCAGTCGCAAACACAAAACACCCTGCTGAAGCTTTGGCTGCACAGCAAAGCGAAACGACTGTTTTAAGTCCGTTGAGTGGTCGGATAGTCGGCTTGGAGCAGGTTGAAGATGCCGTATTTTCTTCGGAATCGATGGGTAAAGGGATCGCAATCGAACCGGACAAAGGGGTTCTGATCTCCCCGATTGATGGCAAAGTTGCCGTGACCGTAGGCAGTTCGCATGCCATTGCTGTCAGATCAGAAGATGGCGTGGAGGTTTTGATGCATATTGGCATAGATACAGTCAAACTGAAGGGACGACATTTTTCACAAAAGGTAAGTGAAGGCGATAAGGTTCGTAAAGGAGATGTACTGCTAGAATTTGATTTGGAAGGCATAAAGGCCGAAGGATTTAAGTTGACAACGCCGATCGTCATTACGAATACACACGAATTCCGGGAAATTCGGGTTGCGGCATCGCAAGGGCCGATTCAGCCACTGCAAGAGCTGCTAAAAATAAGCAAATAGGAGTGACGGGCAATGAGATTGATAGTAAATGCCGATGATTTCGGAATTACGACGGAGGTCAGCCGGGGGATTCTTGAGGGGATGAGGGACGGTTTCATCACCGATACCTCTGCGCTCGTCAATTCGCCCGATTTCCTAAGCTCTGTCATACTTGCCCGCGAAGCGGGAGTTACTGAGATGGGAGTTCATCTTACGATAACTTTTTTTAAGCCGGTGCTGGACGCCGCACAGGTCAGCAGTATTGTCGACCCGCAGGGGAACTTTTACCGCAAGCCGCAGCTGATTCCGTCTTCATACAATAAACAGGAGGTCAAGGACGAGCTGCGGGCACAGATTGAAACCTTTCTGCGGACGGGGCTCAAAATGAATCACCTGGACACGCATCACGGATTCAGCATTATGGACGAACAGATACTGGCGATCGTCATCAGACTGGCACAGGAATATCAGGTGCCGATGCGAAGAGACGATTCCATGGCCGCCGATGAACGCCTAAAGGAGCAGATAGTCGCGTCAGGCGTGAAGATGGTTGACAGGCTATGCTTTGATCCGTCCAGCCCCTCTGTTAGTGAAGAAAAAGTGAGGTCAATACTGGAGTGCTGGCAAGACACTGACGCTGTCGTGGAGATTGCCAGCCACCCCGGCTATGCGGATGACAAGCTGCGCGCTCTGTCTTCTCTGGCCGATGAGCGGGAGATGGATCTGAAACTGTTCATGAATCAGGATCTGCTCACGTATATCAGGGATCATCACATCGAATTGATAAGCTACGGTAAGCTGTAATCAGATCAGACCTAAGAGATTCGGGCAGAAAGGAGAAAAAATGAAAATTTCCTTCAAAAAACAACTCATAAATCCGGAGCTACCATGCCATATGGATGGCTACGCGGATCGGATAAGTTATGAACAGCACGATGATCTGGAAATCAATTCGTTGTTAATTGAAAGTAATGAGATTATTTTAATTCACGTGCTTGATCTTATTTTGATCGAAAAACAATTTGGCGAAAAAGTTAAAAGCATTTTATCTGAGAAATTTTCAATTTCAAAAGAAAACATCATTATCGAGGCTACGCATACTCATTCAGGGCCAAAGGTTTCAACGATGTTTTATCCGGAGATCACGCCATCTCAGGACTATCTCCAATTATTGCTGGATAGGATCGTTAAAAATACGGAATTTTGTTTGAATCATAAAACGGAAGCACGGGCCTATTACGGAATATGTGAAATTAATGGATATTACTGTAATAGAAACGACAGATCATTTCCTTTTAATAATAAGGGGTATATATTGCAATTTAGAAATCATTCAAATGATCCTTTGGTTAGTTTAATCAATATAGCGTGCCATCCAACGGTTTTAGCAAAAGATAATCTTTTCATTTCAAGTGATTATATAGGTGAATTGAGAGAAGAATATTTTAATTTAAATCAAACTCCAGCCATAATCATAAATGGGGAATGCGGCGATGTTAGCACACGGTTTACCCGGAAAGGCGATGATTTCGAAGAAACTCACAGAATTGGAAAGGGGATAGCGAGAGTTCTTTCTGAGGTAAAAGACTTTAAAGAGATTACCATGGAGAATTTATCCATTTCGAGCTTTACATTGAATATTGATAAAACCATAGATCCGACAGTGCATTTATACGAATTCGATGATATTAGATTTGTAACGATACCGGGCGAAATCGTTTATAACCTTGGCCAACTAATCCGCTCTCAAGATGGAAAGCCTGCATTTATCCTTGCATACGCTAATGAATATAATGGCTATGCTGTAGATAAAGAACAATACGGTAAATACTTCGAGTCATCTATTACCAATTACCCTTATGGAAGAGCAGATGAGCTTGTTGGAGGAGTATTGAATTTGATTAAATCAAAAAGTTAAACTGAATTAAAAACGGAAGAAGCAGTCAGCTTTCTGCTGGCTGCTTTTACTTGTTGACGTTGCTTCAACATATAGAATGTTGTCGATAACTTTCGATGGCATTTAAGCATGGTTGAACCTCTGTTTTGAAATCCGGATAAATTCGGACGTAGCTGCAGTTTCATAAGTATCTTTACGACGTATAAATAGAGTCGGTGTTAAATAGGATTTATCCGAAATCTCATGAATGCGTAAGTTATATTGAACCATGGCTCTTTCAACCACCGAGCGAGGTAAAAGGGATACCCCGAGACCAGCATGAATACATCCAAGGATTCCTTCCAATGTTCCAAACTCCATGATCTTAGCCGGAATAATTCCTTGCAAATATAACCAATCCTCGAGTTTTCGTCGGTAAGAACATCCGACACGAAATACCAATAAAGTCAGATTTCGCAATTGCTCAGGCTGATCAATGGAGGGGAATTGTCCTCCCGATATGAACGCAAGTTCCTCAACCCCTACCTCCGTAATATCGAGCTCAGCATGATCAACTGGCGCAGCTACAAAAGCTCCATCCAATTCGTACTTTAACACGAAATTGATGAGTTCTTCTGTTGTTCCGGTTTTTAATGTCAAATCCACCTCTGGATAAGATTTATGGTAATCGGTGAGAATAGACGGTAGCCGAATCGCTGTTGTGGTTTCTGGCGATCCGATCCGAAGCGGTCCTCTTGGGATCGAGTTATCTGCCACGACTCGTTCCGCCTCTTGAGTAAGGAAGACAATTTTTTCAGCATAGGACTTGAGGGCCTCTCCGGATGTTGTGAGCCGAACCCCTTGCCGCCCACGACGAAATAGCGATGTTTTCAGCTCTTTTTCAAGCTGCTGGATACGGATACTTATACTTGACTGAACATATTCCATTTTTTCGGCTGCTTTGGTAATGCTTCCTTCGTTCGCAACTGCCAGAAAAATCTGCAGGTCCCGAATGTCCACCATCATTCCCCCATTTAATTATTGATAAAATTAATATTACAAATCATATAAATTCATTTTACACGATATTTGTGGAGAGTTACAATTAGTTTAATAAGCGGCAGGTCTTATGGAGAAAACAGGAGGTTACAGTATGACGACTTATCATTCACTTGAGGTAGAAGGCATAAATGTATTTTATCGTAAGGCTGGTAATCCGAATAAACCAGTCATTTTATTGCTTCATGGCTTTCCGTCCGCTAGTCATATGTTTAGAGAGCTAATACCTATTTTAGAAAAAGACTACTATTTAATTGCTCCCGATTATCCGGGGTTCGGGAATTCCTCATCCCCTGACAGAGAAGATTTTCAGTATACATTTGACCATATTACTGGAATTATCGAAACTTTCATCGATAAACTAGGGCTTGTTAAATATGCGTTATATGTTTTTGACTACGGAGCCCCTATTGGCTTTCGTATAGCCATGCACCATCCAGAACGTGTCACAGCAGTAATAAGCCAAAATGGCAATATTTATCGTGAAGGACTAGGGGATAAATGGGCGGCACGAGAAGAATATTGGCGTAATCCTACGCAAGAAAAAAGAGAAAGTTACAGGACAGCATTTGCGCCTGACACGATCAAGCACCAATATGTTGATGGAACAAAGGAAGGCCAGGTTTCCCCGGATGGCTACACTCTTGATATTGCTTATATGTCCCGGCCGGGGAATGATGAGAAGCAATTGGATTTAATTTTCGATTACCAAAATAATGTAAAAATGTATCCGAAGTTTCAGCAGTATCTTCATGAATATCAGCCGCCCTTATTAGCAACGTGGGGTAAAAATGATGTCTCATTTATTCCGGCTGGCGCCGAAGTTTTTAAGAAAGATTTACCTGACGCTGAGATTTATTTGTTGGATACCGGGCACTTTGCATTGGAAACACATGCCTATGAAATTGGAGAACGAGTGCTGGATTTTTTGAAAAATAAAGAGATTTGAAATAGGGGTAATTTGAATTTAGAAGGGTGACAGGTCAGTCTGATGGAGAATTCAGGAACTAAAAAAGTAAAATTGTTTAATTCCACAAAGACCCTGGTCGGTGGAGTTGTTATGCTCATCATTGCAATGGGGATCGGACGTTTTTCATATACTTCCATACTTCCATTGATGCAATCACAAGCTCATCTTTCCGTTACGGAGTCCGGATATCTGGCAGGAAGTAATAACATGGGTTACCTTATCGCTGCCTTTGGTTCAGGCTTCATAGCTTGGGGAACCCGGAGAGCTTACCATCTTCGAATTCAATTGGTACTCTGTATTATTTTAACTGGGCTTATGGGGATCACTTCATCATTCTTATGTTGGATGATTTTACGCTTCTTGGCCGGAGTTAGCAGCGGTCTTATTTTCGTTTTATCATCAAGTTTAGTGTTGGATGCGCTGTTTTCAGATAAACGTGAAAAATGGGCAGGTATATTTTACGGCGGGGTTGGTATAGGCATTGTTTTGGCAGGGGTGCTTACTCCTGTTCTTAGCTTTTTCACATGGAGGGGAACTTGGATCGGGCTTTTGATCATTAGTATCATCATTATCATACCCGTTTGGTCGTTTATCCGCGATAAAGAGCTGAAACCTATAACTCAAAATGCTGAATCCCTGAGTTCATCTGCGGAAAATCCAGCCATCTTCGGCTGGATTCTTGTTGCTTATGGGCTCGAGGGGTTGGGTTATATTGTAAGTGCGACGTTTCTTGTAGCAATGGTTAAGCAAATGCCTCATGTGTCAAGTTTTGCAGACTATAGCTGGATTATCGTTGGGATAGCGGCGGTACCATCATCAGTGATCTGGTCTTGGTGGGCCAGTAAAGTCGGTTACATCAAACCGTTGATTATTGCGCTTATCCTGCAGGCTGTTGGGGTCATAATGCCGGTATGGCTTCCCAATATATTCGGCGTGACGTTAGGGTCTATCCTTTTTGGAGGCACATTTGTGGGCATTTCCATGCTCGCTCTCGCAGCGGCTCGTATGTCAAGACCATCCAGTGGTAATAGAGCAATTGCTTTGATGACGGGCTTTTTTGGTATTGGGCAAATACTTGGTCCAATCGGAGCCGGAATCGTTTTGGAAGTGGCGCATAGCTACAGCCTATCGCTTCTTCTGGCCACATTGGTGCTTGTTGCTGCTGCTATAATATTGCTATTTGGCGCAGTCATTTCAAGTCCAAAAGCAGCGATAGGGAATTTAAACCATGCACGTATTCATCCTGATCAAGAGCTTAGTTAGATCCTGGGCAAATTTGCATTGGACAAATGGAATGGGTAAACTGATTACTTAATTGGAGGAATAGAAATGCAAATAGGTTTTTTTGATTCTGGTATTGGAGGCATTACTGTATTGTATGATACATTAAATTTTTTACCTAATGAAGACTATTTGTATTACGCAGATACATTAAATGCTCCATATGGGCACAAAACGAAAGATGATGTTAAAAAGCTTGTATTAAATGCTATAGAATTTATTAGCCAGCAAAAAGTAAAAGCAATAGTAATTGCTTGTAATACTGCCACAAGCGCAGCAATCGAAGAAATAAGGGCAAAATACAGTATTCCAATCATTGGTATGGAGCCTGCCGTAAAACCAGCTGTTAAAACAAAAAAAAATATAAATAAACGAATTTTGGTAACTGCTACTGCTTTTACTCTAAGGGAAGAAAGACTTCAAAATCATATTACTAAATTAGATAACGAACATGTTGTTGATTTATTACCTCTTCCGAAATTAGTTCAGTTTGCAGAAGGTTTTGAGTTTAGCGAGCGAATAGTGCTGTCTTATCTTCAAGAACAATTATCTATATATGATTTAAGTAAGTATGAAACTATTGTTTTAGGATGTACTCACTTTTCTTACTATAAGGATATATTTGGAAAATTATTTTCATCGGATGTTAATATAATTGATGGAAATAATGGTACTGCAAAAAATCTAAAAAAAGTACTGGAAGATATGAATTCTTTAAATGAAGGCAACGGCAATATTTCTTTCTATTGTTCAGGGGTCAAAGTCGAGGATAAGGCTAAATTAAAAGAGTTCGATAAACTGTTCAAAAGATTGGATGCTATTAACGAAATGTAATTAAAAGTCTGAGATTTTAGGAATAAAAGGAGGTTTTTAAAGGTGTTTGAGACTGATTTGACGCGTTCTCTTAAAATTCGATACCCGATTTTTCAAGCGCCAATGGCTGGTGGCGTTTCGACGCCCGAATTAGTAGCGGCTGTTTCAAATGCCGGTGGGCTGGGCAATCTGGGGGGCGGATACTTAACGTCGGAGCAGCTCCGTAGCGAGATCCAAAAGATCAAGCAACGAACGGACCAGCCTTTCGGAGTAAACTTGTTTGTGCCTGAGCAATCAGAAGAGTCGGAAGAAGCAATTTACCGGATGACAGATTATCTGAATAAATACCGCATCAAACTTGGCACTGCTCAAAATCCTTCGATTTTGAAGTTTTCAGAATCATTTGAGGAGCAGGTACAGGTACTTTTGGAGGAGCGTGTACCCGTATTTAGTTTCACTTTTGGCACACCATCTCAAGACGTGATCCAAACCATGAAACAGCATGGAATATTCATCATTGGAACTGCTACAACTGTTGATGAAGCCAAGCAATTGGAAGCAGTTGGAGCAGATGCAATTGTGGCTCAGGGGAGCGAAGCAGGCGGGCACAGGGGGACCTTCATGAAAGACCCTTCCCATGCTTTGATAGGCACTATGGCTATTGTTCCGCAGATCGTTGACCATGTGTCGATTCCGGTCATCGCAGCGGGGGGAATCATGGATGGTCGGGGACTTGCAGCAAGCCTTGCATTAGGAGCCGCTGCAATACAGATGGGCACCGCGTTTCTAGCCTGCCCCGAGAGCGGCGCCCACGAAACGTACAAACAGAAAATCCTCTCGACAAATGAGGACTCCACTGAAATTACACGTGCATACTCCGGAAAAGCTGCAAGAGGCATTCAAACAAAATTTATGATCGACATGCATCAGTACCCAGGAACAATCCCGGCTTACCCCATTCAAAACTCGATGACCCGGGACATTCGTCTGGCGGCTGCAAAAGCGAACAATCCCGAGTATATGTCACTTTGGGCGGGCCAGGGGCTTCGGTTAGCAGGAGACCAACCTGCCGCTTCAATTGTAAAACAAACCGTTGATCAAGCCAGTATTCTTGTTGAAAAACTTTCTTCTATCTGAATGTTTGACAATAAATAGGGAAGAATAATTTTTATTAAAGGGAGGAAATTAAAATGCCATTACTTCGTTTTGATCTTATTAAAGGACGAGATAAAGCAAGCCTGAAAAAACTTCTGGATGTTACCCACCAAGTTGTTGTGGAAGCCTTTGACGTTCCTGAGCGAGATCGTTATCAAATCGTTCACGAACACCCGGCGGATCATATGATTATTGAGGATACTGGGCTAGGATTTAACCGTACCGATAATCTGGTTGTTCTCTCCATAATAAGCAAAGCCCGGCCAAAAGAGAAGAAACAAAAGCTCTATTCCTTATTGGCTGAAAGGTTAGAAGCTGAATGCGGCATCGCACCAACTGATTTAATGGTATCTATTGTTGAAAATAATGATGATGATTGGAGTTTTGGACTAGGGGAGGCACAATTTTTGACCGGTAAGTTAAGCTGATTCAACGCTAGTCGTTTCGATCTCAATCATCGGTATTATCATTAATATTAATCGCCCTTATATTGGCCCGGTAGGCTAGTTGAAGGGCGATTTCCATGAGGTTTGGTATTGAGGTGGTAAATAGGCTTATAGATATTCAAAAATTACAATAACATACAAAGGGGATTGACCGAGTATAGGCAAAAACTATAGTAATTCTGGGGACAAGTGGCTATCCCATAATCATAATTCTTCCGATAGTTAGAGATCTGAATTATCTGTTCTCTAGCCATCGGAGGTGTTTTTGTATATGGCACCCTTTGTGCTCAATTTTTCTTTATAACTGTAAAGTAGAAATACATCGTGTAATTTAGGAGGGCTAACGGTGCACCGCCAATAGCTTATCGGGTAGGGCAAGCAAACAATATGTTATACAATTATTCTGATGTGTTACAACCCAGTTCATAGTATGTATTATTGTTGAAAATAAAGCTTTTAATCACGTCAAGATCAAGCTTTTTGGTATGAGCAGCGTATGATCTGTGATTGATATGGTTTATAAAAGTTATCAATATCGGATATTTTTTACTCATCTGCATTTTGGAAAAATCAAAAACCTTTCGGAGTACTTCCGTACCCCTGTAATCCATATCAATGCAGATTGGCCCATACTGATAAGTGTTTTCTGTAGAAAGCGTAATTCCCTTATATTCTGTATCTTTCAAATCGTCAATCATATATTGAAAAAGAGGCCACTTAGCCCAATACTTCCATGAGGCAGCCATCACATAAGCAACACTCTTTTGACCATGACATGCAATTGTAATTCCATTTTCTTTTTCAATTAATTCCTTAAATTGTTCTTCTGTAAATAAGGTTGTAACGAAGCCATCAGGTTTGTCTGTTTCACTAATCGTTGTAATGTGATATTTTTTTTGTAACTCCACTATAGCAGATATATCGTCAACAGTAGCATTTCTATAAATCATTGTTATCCTCCTATCGAATATTAAAGATACGGGGCTAGGCTTTAACCGTACCGATAGTCTAGTTATTATCTCCATAATAAGCGAAGCCTGGCCAAAAGAGAAGAAGCAAAAGTTCTATTCCTTACTGTCTGAAAGGTAGAAGCTGAATACGGCATCGTACCAACCGATCTAATGGTATCTATTGTTGAAAATAATGATGATAATTGGAGTTTTGATTGGGGGGAGGCACAATTTTTGGCCGGCAAGTTATAAAGTTGAAGGATCTGAAAAGAACTGGAGATATATTAAGGGAGCAACTGTCATGGAATTTACTCCCAAATTTTTATCAGCTAAGTCTCTAAAATATTGATTGAGGCACAATCCATTTCGTCTTTGGAAATAACCTTGTTCATTTTTATTCCTCAGACCCTCGAAATTTTTTGGGTAGTGCAATCTAACTACTCTGTTCTTTTACGTTTTGGTGAGGCTTAATAGAGTGATTGTTGTTTATCAGTGAAAGTAAATAATCGATCAGTTAACTGACATAAGATAACAAACAACTGATCACAAAGGAGAATGTAAAATGGTGGATAGGGAGTCGAATCACTGCGTACTACTGATGAAGTTGAGTAATGCCGACAGATGGAAGGCAGTGACATATCATCGGCGGCAATCAGATGGATTTATCTACTTATCATCAATGATATGAGTGGTAATGTTATTAGTGATAAGACTGTGGAAATAATAACTATTTTGGATGCATATATAACATCCTTATCATATTTTTGCGCAAGCATGGCAACTGTGCTTCCGGCCGGCATAGCAGCCAACAATACATTTACACCTATAACTAATGGATTTAATCGCAGCAATGTTAAAACCATAAAAAATAATACTGGTATTGCAATTAATCTAATAGCTGAATAATACAAAGCAGATTTATCGAGAAGTTCAAACCATTTGATGTCACTTAAAATAGCGCCAATAGTAATCATACTGATTGCGGTTAAACATCCTCCAACTGTATTTACTGTACTGGATATAAAACTGGGAATAACGATGTTCATACTTTCTATTCCCATGATTATTATGCCAATATATACGGCGATAATGCACGGATGTAGTGCAATAGTTTTAAATACCTGTTTACGGTCTGTTGTTGTAAATAATGACAGACCCGAAGACCACATAAATATGCGTAGTGGAATCAAAGCAATGGATCCATAAAGTACGCCTTGTGCACCGTATACACTTTCAATAATAGGCAGTCCCATGAAAGCCGCATTTGATACAATGGTTGCATATTTCATAATTAATACTTTTGAATGATCAAAACGACAATATAAAAATTTATTCAATATGCTATAAGATAATTGAAGTGCAAATGACACAAAAAAAATAATAATGGTATCTCTGATAATCTCACTTGTGACCTTCATTGAAAATGATTTAATAATAGCACATGGTAAAATCAAATTAATCACAATGTCAGTCAATTTCTTTCTGATGTCTAGGTTGATAATGCCTTTCTTTGCAAATACATATCCACAGGCAATAATAATGAATATTTGCAATTGAAAATTGATAACAGTCAAACTCCTTCTCCTCCTCATATCAATAACTCAATATAAAAATGGAAAAACACCACTCTGTATGGTGAAGTAAGAGCGCCAGGCTTCCACCACCACACAGAAGAGGTGTCTTTATATGATAGATCCAAAGCGACCGCTCATCGAGCCAAGAAATCAATCTATCTGCCGATTTACAAATCTACACCATTAGATGCAATTACATTTTTATACCAATAAAAAGAATTCTTTTTAATTCTCTCTTTTGTGCCATTTCCATAATCATCCTGATCTACATAGATGAATCCATAACGTTTAATCATTTCAGATGTAGATGAACTGATGATATCGATAGGCGCCCAAGTGCAGTAAGCTAAGATTTTCACGCCGTCTTTAACCGCCTCTTTCATTTGCGCTATATAATCTCTAAAATAAGCAATTCTATAGTCATCATGAATTTCCCCATCTTCTACCTTATCAATGGCTCCAAAGCCATTTTCACTTATTAAAATAGGAACCTGGTATCTATCCCAATAGGTTGAAATAGCATTATAGAACCCTAACGGATCAATTCGCCACTCCCAGGGTGTAGGCTTTAGATAAGGATTTAATTCGAATGTATACGAATTCATATCGCACGTCTCCGCAGAAATAATTCTTGTACTGTAATGACTGAAGCTTAAGTAATCCATTTTATATTTTGCAATCAATTCCAGTTCATCTTCCGTCTCATTGATCTGTATCTTGTTTTCTTCAAAATAACGTAAGGCATAACCTGGATACTCGCCGCGCAACCCAACGTCAGAGCAAAAATATTGCATCTGGTTTCTTTTCATCGTTAATATTAGATCCTCTGGTTTGCAGGTTTTTGGATACATTATTTTATCTGATAACATGACACCAACTAAAATATCAGGATTTACTTTCAACGCGATTTTTTTACATAAAGCACTGCACACCAGTTGATTATGGACAGCCTGGTAATAAGCTTCTAGCAGATGATCCGAATAATCGTCATATACTCCTGTTGATTTGAATCCGCAAGGGTACAGGAGATTTATTTGATTAAAAGGAATCCAATACTTTACTTTTTCACCGTATCTGTGAAGCACAAGTTCTGCATACTTCATAAACAAATCAATGACTTTTTTATTAGAGAATCCACCATATTTTAACGATAAGTGCAACGGCATTTCATAATGAGAAATAGTAATAATGGGTTCCATTCCATTTTTGATAATTTCATCGATTAAATCATCATAAAACTGGAGTCCTTTTTCATTTGGAACATCTTCTTCTCCAGTTGGAAATAATCTCGACCATGAAATCGAAGTTCTAAAACATGTTAACCCTAACTCCTTAAGAAGAGCTAAATCTGATTTATAGGTGTGATAAAAATCTATACCGTATCTTTTAGGAAAATTTAATGTCGTGTCGGCGGAAAGCCTCTTTATTTCTGCAAAAGTACCGCCTACTTCACTTTTAATATTTTTTCGTTTATTTTGGTCAATAATGGGTTGAATATCGGATACTGAAATTCCTTTCCCGTCTACATCCCAGGCTCCTTCACTCTGACAAGCGGCAAAAGCGCCTCCCCAAAGAAAATTCGCAGGAAATCCATCCGGTTTATTTCTGTTCATGGCATTATACCTCGAATTCTATGATATTTTGATTTTAAAAGTAACTTTTTTGATATGGCTTTTCGCTTCACAATCGCAATAGGGATGATGAATATCATTTGGCAAAAATAAGATAAACATTCCCGGTTCCATGGTAACCCTGATTTTTTCTTTCTTCAGTTGATAAAAAGTAATGTCCTTTTCTTCCGAATAAGCTTTTTTAACTGTGAAGCTATCCCTAAAATCCACATAAATATTTTCTCTTCCTTCTAAAACGATAACTACATCATAATATTTATCATGGGTTTCTATATCTGTTTCTTCCCAAGGCTTAGTGTCATACTCTGTTAAAAGCGCAAAAAAATTCATGCCATCGATCAGTACTTTTCCAGTTTTAAAGTTCTCCAAATCAATTTTTTCAATTAATTCCATCATTTTTTCAGAATAGTTTCCAAGGACATCATAGTTAGACATTTCTTTTAATTCATCACAAATCATAATATACCTCCGTATTTACTGTTTGTATTATTCTTCATTTTGTACCAATGACAGGGACTCTTCTTCCAACGTCTTTTTCTCAAACACCTTAAAGAATGGGTACCAAATAAATATATAAATTAAGAAGAATACACACCACCATAAAATGGCTCGCCAATCTTGCGTAATCAGCCAGGAACTAAACGGCGCCGGAATGTTTCCAGTCTGTAAAACAATACTGGGGATGGTCAATAATCCGCTTTTCATAATGATCCAAATTAGTACTGGCCCCAGCAGGGAAATAATCCACATAGGAACCATTAATAAAGGATTAAACACAATAGGTAATCCATACATAATCGGTTCACTAATATTAAATATTGCCGGTCCGACAACTATTCGGGCAAATTGGCGAAGTTTCTTGCTTTTTGATTTCAACATTAGAGCGACTAAAGGCAGCGGGCTTCCTTGCCCGCCTAATGTTAATAATCCTAATGTAAACATCGTCTCATAGGTAACTATATGAACGGGGTTGTCTCCGGCAGCTACTGCCGCAGCATTCGCTGCGATAGCGACCATAAAAATAGGATTGCGAATGGCTCCCCAAACCCATGGTGAGACTCCAAGCGTAAAGAAGAAGACTTGAAGGAATGATAACAGCATAAAACCCGGCAAGGTTTGAGCAAAGCTATTGATAGGCGCAAAGAGATTCACAATAATTTGATAAATATCGATGTGCAGGCCTAATACTAACAAAGTAGCAATACAAATATTAGTGAAAATCGGCAGTATGTTTCTGACCCATTCTTTTACAAAATCCGGCAACGTTTCGTTTTTGCCGAGTATATTTAACTTTGCGAAGAAATGGAACACCATTCCCACCATGATTCCGGCACATAATGCGACAAACATCCCTGTCGGTCCGAATCGTCCAAAACTAAACGTTACATTCGCTTGTGTCTCATCAAACACCGGATTGATAAAAACCAGAAAAACCAATATTGCGGTTAAACCGGCAGGAATTGCATAATTTTTCCTGTCCAATTTCTCCATGACTTGCTGTGCAACCATAAAAGCGGTTAAGAGACCTAGCATTTTAAATGAAAACAATAATAACATGGATAAGTCTGGCAAAACATGACTAAAAAACGATTGGAAAATCTGATAAATATAAATAAGCGAACCTGTTAAAATAAAAGGCAATATCTTCGTCATGGCCCCGGAAACAGCCGCGAGATAGGGCTTTGCAAAAAGGGCTTGCGCTGCAGGGGCAAATTTGTTAGTTAACCAATCTATAAATTTATGCATTGTTTTTAACGCTCCTTATGCTCCACTAAAGATAGAGCAAACTCCAACAATTTTTCACCGTCTATCATTCCATAAATTTCTTTGGGAATAACAGCTACAGGCACGTTAAACGGAGCAGCAAGTTTTGAAAAATTATTTAAATTTCTTTCATAATGCGGTCCTAAAAGTAAAACATCAATTTTGTCTAAATATTCCGATACCTGACTCTCCGATCTCGCTTCCACACTTGCATTCAATCCTGCTTTATTTGCTGCTTTACGGCTTTTTTGGGCCAGCATTCCACTTGAAAAGCCTCCTCCACAGCACAATAAAATTCGAATTTTTTCCATTATCGTTTCCTCCCTGTATTTTTCGTTATTCAATGAATTCGCTTTCATTAGAGGGCTTTTTTCAAAATCCCTTTTTGCTTTCTTTACTTACTTTCTATTTTATTAAACAGAGCTCTGACTAAAGCACACAACTCTTCTGATATCTCAATCTGCATTTTTGCGGTCATAAGAGTATCCTGGGCATGATTAAACAAAAGACTGTTTTCGTACGTTTCACCGGATGCTTCGTTTTGAACTAAATTAGTCTGAGCCTTGTGTGCTAAAACTATTTTAGTATGTGCTTTTTTCAGTAACTCTGCTGGAGCCTCAAAGTCAAAGCTTCTTAAACTTTTTAATGCATTTAATGCGTCTGCCTTTGCATCACTTGCGTTCATTATAATCTGCATGGCTACTTTTGCTATTTCTTCACGTTTTTCCAATTCATTATTCATGATACATTTCCCCTATTCGTTTACATATAAGTTGAGTTTGACTTTCCGAACATGTAGCTACTGTTTCCTTTCTTTCATTACTATCACTACCCCTTTCTTCATTTTCAAAACTTGGATGGTAATTCATCTACGTGCCTTAGAATACTTTTATTTTTACTTTTTTTCATCCTAGAATTTGCGCACAGCTGTGAAAATCTATATCTTAATCAGCTATTTAGTATATGTTATAGTATTAAAAGACTTGATGATCAGGAAAAAGGCGTTGTTAACGAAGGGCAGGTAAAGTTGAAATATTAGAAGATTTGTCGAAGGGAGGAAGAGCAAAAAAATCTATTGAAGAAAGGAGGTGCCAGCGAGGAAAATGAAAGCGTTACAAAAAAATCTGGAGGTGTTCTTATGCATGAGAAACTGATTACACTTATGAATTTACTAATGGAAAGCTCCAAACCTATTCCAGGGGTTGGTATTGCAGAACACTTAAAGCTCTCCAGACGTACTGTAATCAACTACATCAATGAAATAAATGCCCTTGCTAAGAACAGCATTATCATGTCATCTCCTAATGGATACTATATTGATAAAACGGCTGCTGCTTCATTACTTCACACCAGACAGTCTGCTGTTCCTCAAAATTATCAAGAACGTTCTTTTTATATTATAAAAGCCCTTCTTATAAATCACATTGAATTAATCAATATTTATGAT
Source organism: Paenibacillus terrae HPL-003 (assembly GCF_000235585.1). Taxonomy (GTDB): domain Bacteria; phylum Bacillota; class Bacilli; order Paenibacillales; family Paenibacillaceae; genus Paenibacillus; species Paenibacillus terrae_B. Next base: position 385,710 of record NC_016641.1, on the reverse strand, counting down.
TTATGTGATGAACTATGTATAAGCCTTTCTTTATTAAAAAATGATTTGAAAAAAATGAATCAGTCCTATTCATTTCTAAAAGTGAAATTCGTTACACAGAACAACTGTATTAGAATCACTGGAGACGAAAAAAGCAAAAGACAGTTAGTTAATTATATTTTGCAAAGAATGCAGGATAGTGATTTAATAGATATCCATCATTTGAAAAATTTTTTTGATAATAATATCTTGGAAGTTATATTGAAGATTATTGACACAGCCTATGTGGAAAAACATTATTATATCAATGATTTCTCAAGGGCGAATTTGCTGCTTCATTTTCTAATTATGGTTAACAGAATCAAGAGCGGTAACATCATTAGTAAAAAGACATCAGATACAAATAATTATCCATTGAACAACACTTCGGAATATGAATTAGTAAATCTTATTAAAAACCAGCTTGAACAATCATTTTCAATCATGATAAATAATGAAGAGTATATACAACTTTATCTTATAGTCTGTTCTAATTCAAATTATAATATGAATACATTCGAAGCTTTAAATTCCTATGTAGATCAGGATCTATTGCATTTTATCAATAAGCTTTTGCAGGAAATCGAACAAAAATATTATCTTGACCTTCATCGAGAGGGTTTCAGGGTTATGTTTACGCTTCATATAAAAAATTTTCTGTTTCGATTAAACTCTAATGTTACAGTGAAAAGCCCTTTAAAAAATGATTTAAGAAATACATTACCTTTTTTATATGATATAGCTATTTATATCACGGACAGGCTGATTAATGAATATCAGATTACTTCTTCTGTTAATGAAGACGAAATTTCTTTTATATTAATACATCTGGCCGCTGAAATAGAAAGAAATAAAATTATAGAAAAATCCGTAAAATGTCTGCTTTTTGTTCCGAAATACCTCAATATCGAACAAGAAGTATCCAAACAGATATTATATTATTTCGGTAACCAATTGGTAATTATAAAAGTTCTTTCTTATGAAGACTCCGTTAATGACTTAGAGTTTGATTTATTAATATCAACAACAAGAGTAGCAATTAAATCGAATCACAAAATAATTTACATCAGCCCATTTCTCACAAAATCAGATATATCAATAATAAATAATGCAATTGCTGAAATACAGAACACTAAGCAAATCACTTATTTATCTACTAATTTTCATAATTATTTCAGCGCCGATAATTTTATAATTAGTAATTCTCAATTCACGGACAAGTGTGAACCTATCGATTATCTTTGTGATTTGTTACTAAAAAATGGTTGTGTAAAAGAGGATTTTTACAGTAAAGTGGTATCCAGAGAAAATTCCGTCTCTACCGGATATGATGGTTTTGCGATACCGCATGCTATTAGTTTGGACGCTGTAAGTAATGAAATTGCTGTATTAATTTCACCATCTGGTATCAAGTGGGACAATCAGAATGTATATGTGGTATTTATGATGTCCGTTTCTCCAGATACACTGGTTGATTTTCAGGAGCTTTATGCAGGGCTTTCCTTATTGCTTACAGAAACGAGTGTAATTGGGAGATTGAGGAAATGTAAAACGTTTGAACAGTTTAAAGAAATTCTATTAACGACATATTTTGAAGTGTAATTCTGTTTTTCTAAGAAATACAGCTGATTAGCATTGTAGATATAGAAATTACATTCAGACTAATGGCTGTATTTCAAACACAAAAGGATTTAAGTATCTCAGAAGGTAAATTATACATAATAGAAGGATTACCTTCGGCAGAAATCATTTTTTGCATTCGATTAAATCGAAATACCGGGGCAATGATTCGGACGATTTACGTTTTTTTATAGCGAATGATCTCTGATAAGATTGAGGTACAAAATTCTTTGGATGGAAGGGCACCAAGAATAGTTAAAATAATTTTTGTCGAAGGAAAATTTAAAAGTACTACGTTAGAGGTTTATTTCTGCTTAAAAAAATTTGTAAAGAGTAAAGGTTTTGAACATATGTGTATTGAAACTGCCAATACAGGAGCGAGGATTTGCCCATAAACTGGACTTCACTAATGTCCAAAATGAGCATGTCGATTAATTATGAATAGTTTTATAAGTGCTTGTTTCTCAAAAATCGTTATAGAAGGCCAATTTGGGCACTTAAAAATATTGTCCACAATTAATCGACAGCCTCAAAATAGTCCTATTATTCAAAAGGCTCTCAAGACAAAACTGTCGCCTGATTGTCACTTATTTCAAATAGGTACTTAAGACGGCGATGAAGATATCCAGAGACCATTCGAGCTGCACATGCGGGCCTTTCCTCCATTCATACTTTCGTTACGGGTGAAGCAGTAATTGTTCTTGGGTTTGCGCCCGCAGGCAAGTTCTATTGTGCGACAGGATCCAAAATTACCTCATGAAAAATGCCCGATGAATTTAAGCGTTTTGATCTTTTTTCTTTCTTTAATTTCTTGACTGGCTTCTTTAAACTTGTCGGGATGTTAGTGGTATTTGGGTTCCAATTATTGCTCTGTTGACTGGTTCGTCGTTAGGAGCCACTATGTTGGCAGGACTTTTACCATGATTACGATGGTGAGAAATCCTTTTCATTAGGCAATAACTGCACTTGTTTTTTGTATGCTCTTAGTTTGACTGTATCCTGCTATCACTTTGTGTAACATCTTTACCTACATAAAATTAGAATTTATATAATACCCTATATAGTATTTTTATCTCATGTTCCGTCGACATCGTAGTATTTCTCAAGTAGCCGCAAGTGAATATTAGTGTTAATGCTGCCGTCAAATAAATCATGCGAACTATCGACAAATAGCAAATTACTATCCATAGTCTTCATATAGGGGCGAATATTTTTCGGAACACACAATGCAAGCGGTTGTGTTTCAACGTCCTTACAGCGTTGAATTGCCCGATAAAATACCGGTAATTCATATGGCATGGCAGAGCCGCAGAGTACCCGTATATCAGCATTAGCAAATGTTTCAGGCAGTAGCTTTTCACCAAGAATACCGCAATCAATGACGATGAAATTATAGTCCTGATTTATCTCACTTGTAAAATAAAGGTCATGTTCTTCAATAACATAAGCATTGCCTTTTTGAGCAGGCTGAAAAAGTTGTACGATATGCGCCAGATGCTTGCTTACGTTTGCCTCTACGTAACAAGAAGTACCTCCATGGTTTTTTATCCAGCACATCAAATTCATCGCGGTGGTCGTCACCCCTACGCGTCTATCACTTCCGGCGATGGCTATCTTAATATTCTTACATTCAAAACGGTATTGTCGTTCTTCGGGAGAAGAATAATCTGATTCTTTGTTGTCTGATCCGAATGGGGCTGGAGAGACGAAGCGCTGCATTCCTTGCTCCGAAAAACACTCCCTAATTTCATCTCGCAGCGGATTGATTTCATCTGCTGTTGCAATGTTCGTAATACCTGCCATTAACCAGACTTAGAGTTAGAAATAATTTACATGAAATTACAAATCAAATTAATACCAACAAATATGATAGGACAAAACTAGAAGAGCAAAAAAGAAACATACTATTAACTAAGAATAGTGTTATTGACACAATCTCAAAAACTGAGGGGATTTTTAAAGAATCAAAAGAATTTAATAGTATAGAAACCTTTATAGAGGAACAAGTAAATCAAAAAATCGCGCATAACTACCTGTCTGTTGAACAAAAATTAATAAATGAGCAGTATGAAAAAACTAATTCTATAAAAGAGGTTTCCAAGGAAATTGCGAAGGTAAAAAGACTTGGAGCTCAAAAGAGATCAGGAATCAAGAAGAGGTATTTCGAGTTAATTAATGAATACGAAAGACACTTTGAAGACGTCAAGCTAGATGACATTGAATTCTATATCTTTAAAGAAGTTAAAGGCAGCGGTATGGACTCTAATAAAAAACTATTAGCTTTGTATACACTATATTCCAACTTAATAAGTGAATTTTCAAAGGTCAAAATCCCATTTGCAATGGATTCATTTATAAAAAATGAATCTTCGAGTGAACTCAGAGAAAAAATGTTCAGTTTCTTATCTAAGTATTACTTATCAATTGAAGGGCAATCTTTTTTTTCAATAATAAAAGAAAACGTGAAGTACCTAGAGCAAGATGAAAATAAGTATCACTTTGTTGACTTGAAAAAACCAATTTTAAAAGATATAGACGAAACAAATGGCCACTTGATTAAAGCATTTGATATTTTATAGACGCTACTTATAATGATATTGTTTATTTAATTGTCCCTTTTAGATAGTGTTACTTTGTTTCTTTGTTTTGATAAAATCTCAATTTATTGTATAGAAAAAGTAGGTTTATCCTAGCTCATATTATAATTTTTTCAAATTCATGATATAAAAACGGCCTATTTTAGGCTGTTTTTGTCTCAATTGAAGTTATAACTCACATAAAGTGTGGGTTATAACATCAATTGAGACTAATTTTATTATTAAATAAGACTGTTTATGTCATCTAAATGAGACAGTCAATATCCCCGAAAACCCAGTAAAATCGGGAATAAAGGCTAAGTAAATACAAAATTATCTGTTATCACAAGGAGTATACTTTTTTATCTTGGCAAAGGTAAAGAGTTCTCTTGTTTCCTCTTGTGTTTTTTTACGCTAAAATATGGATAAATTTGTTGGATTATTCTTTTTATTGAGAATGGAGGATAGAGAAGAGGACTCAAATGTTAGAATCACTTCAATTCAGGGAAGCCATTACTTACAGGCTGGAAGGATACAGTGAAACGAATTGATCAGATATTAGAGTATATTGCACCCGTTTCACGCTTTACTGGGTCGGACGATGCGAGAGCCTGTAAATTCAACTAATGGATTTAACGATAAAATCATCGGTGGGGCTAGTGTTAGCTTTTGCGGCGATATGTTGCCTTATAGAAATGTAGGAAGACAGGAACATATGTGCATTAGAGTCGCCATATTGGCGACTTTTTTTGTTTTATCGATATAATTTCTTGAACCGTAATATTTTGAAGCCGGAGAGGCCCGAACATGTATTCATGATCAATTCATTGATTATCTAATTATTGGGGGTATGTGTCCGATGTACGTCTATGGAATTTGAATCATGGAAACAGCTAAACAAGAGAAGAATTCCCAACAACGAAGCTGGTGTGGCGAGTACTTATTGAGATACTGAAGGATCAGGAACGGGACGGAAGTTAAATTGCATTAAGTCATAAAATAGTCGAGAAAGGAACGAATTTGTCCCTGCAATCGACTATTTTATACTCTTACTAAAAGCGCATTACGATATCAGCTGGTGCGCCGAACCATTAATTCCGTAGAAAACACTTCTTCGACAGGCTCGATACGCTGCCCGTCGGACTCGATGGATTGTATCATCAACTTGGATGCAGCCTCGGCCAATTCGTTGATGGGGTGCCGGACAGTCGATAAGCTCAGCAGCTCGGAGACGGTCGGCATATCGTCGACACCCAAAACGGCAAGGTCTTGCGGAACGGACAGGCCCAAATCTTTGCATGCCTTTAAGACCCCGATGGCGGATATGTCGCTTAAACAAAACAACGCTTGCGGCAGTTGGTTTGTTTGGGCCAGATTTATCAAGGTATCGTAACCGAATTTCTCCGTCATATCTCCTGTGATCACGGTCGTTAGTTTTCCTTTTTGCTGTAAGGTATCGCTAGCACCGTTTAGTCGGTCGTCGAATCCGGGCACGTGACCGTGCGGATAAGTTAAAATAACCAGTTTGTGATAACCACGGGATAATAAGTGATTTACCCCGGTCTGACCGCTTTGGTAGTCGTTGACACGCAACACATGCGCTCCATAGGATAAATTGTGGCGTCCAATGGTAATGACCGGTACGTTGAGATCCATCAACTTGGGCATAAATTTTTCCGTACCTATGGTCGCTTTGACGATGATCCCGTCGACCATCTGGATATTCATGAAGATTTCTTCAAAGTCCAACAGCATTATTTTATATCCCAGCATCTTTAACTGCTGCTTAATAACTTGGGCAAAATGGAGGAAGTATAAGTCCTCAAAATAACCGTCGTAGGTACTGTCGGATAAAACGAGCCCAATCGTGTGCATTTTGCCGGTAATAAGGCTTTTCGCAACAGGGTTCACTTGGTAACCTAACTTTGTGATCGACAGACTGATTTTTTCTTTCGTCTGCAAGCCCATTTTCTGAAAGTTGCCGTTCAGAAAATGAGAGACCGTCGCGGGCGAACAGCCCGCGTCTTTTGCGACTTGAACTAAGGTAACTCTTTTCTTAGCCATTTTTTACCTCTACTTTTTTATTCCGGCTTTTCCTATATTAGCGAGGACGTCTTTCCAGTACATCAGGTAGTGCGGGAAACACTTGATGCGGTTCGGTCTGGTACCAATAGCATACGGAGCTCACGTCGTCACTTCTTTCAAATAACGCTTTTCCATCATGCCCGATCTGTTGAACAGTGACACGTAAATCCTCTTCAAACAAAATGGGGTCAAGTATATGCCAACGATAGAAGCCGCGCATCGGACAAGCAGCTCCATCATAAATATGCGATCTGGTGTTGTCTGTCACCTGGAAATGCGGAAAACCCATAAAGGGAGTTGAGTACGTCTGTTCCTGCACAGGGTTACCGTTGTCGTATTTCACGAAGCCCCAAGCGCCGCCGAAATAATCCTCCGTCCCCGTTCCACAGATGGTCGGCCAATCCCGGTCGCCGTCGAGATAAAATTTCACTTCGCCTTCGCCGTACCAGTAACGCGATAAAGAAGTCCATGCCATATAGGTGCCGACATATTTGCCTCTTCCTTTAATTCCATCAATAATCGTATAATCCTGCTTGAGCTTGGTGGGATTTTCCCTGCGGAATTGGGCGTGGAAATATTCCGTATCCTCAGGGAGTTCATCAACCAGCACGTAATCAAACTGGTAGAAGAACGCTTCGATCTCCTGGGGATGCTCATTCGTTATGGTTACTTTGGCGGCTTTATTGAAAGGCATCGCAAAGTAACTGTTCATGCCGCCGACCGGATTCACCACGATCGGCAAGGAATTGACAATCGCTCTGGTGCCGAAGCCGTTGCAGAAGAAATCGCCTAGCGGAACTTCCACGGAAGGGGTCTCCTCATTATCCCAATACATCCGCAATACCAGGTCACGCAACACGAACCAGCCGGTCTCGGTTTGGTCCGTCACGGTCATCCAGATGTGCTGGATGATGCCCGGACCTTCGATATCGACGAGCGTGGCAGTTTCACCTTGGGCCAGCGAGATAAAGGCTTTGCCTTTCCGGGCCATTCCCAAGGGACCCGTGGCTTTCCCGCCTTCTCCTTTCAGGCCTCGCGGATTTTCCGCTGTGATCGCTCTGCTTTTTCCTCTCATTTTGCTAAAAAGGTGATTCATAGATTGCATGGTTGATCTCTCCTTATCCTTTAACTGCTCCGTCAGAAACACCGGACATCAAGTATTTGTTTAGAAATAAATAGATGATAATGATCGGGATGATGCTGATGCTGATGGCCGCAAATGTCTGCCCCCAATCCGTCGCCCCGAAGGCCCCGATGAACTCTTGAAGCCCCACTGCGATCGTTTTATATTGCTTGTCGTTCGTAAAGGTGTTGGAAAAAATGAAATCATTCCAAATGAGAACGAAATTGATCGATGCGACCGTGATCGTCGTGTTGATGGTAAGCGGAGAAATGATTTTATAGAACACCTGATAAATATTGCACCCGTCGATGACAGCGGCCTCAATCAATTCATTGGGCACGTAACTGTAAAAGCTGGTGAAGATTAAAATCGACAAAGGTAAGGCAAATCCGACTTGTGGAAGAATTAACGCCAGATACGAGTTCAGTAGCCCGAAGTCTTTGTACATAATAAACAACGGGATTAAGGTGACTTGAATCGGAATCATGATACCGACCGTAAAGAACAGCAGCAGTTTCGAATTTAACTTGAAATTCATTTTGACGAGGGCGAAGCCCGCCGTTGAGCTTAAGAAGATGATGAGTAGCAGGCAGCTGAACGTAACGATGGCTGTATTTTTGATATATAGCAGCAGATTGCTTTCCCTAAGCACACTCACATAGTTGTCGAACGACCATACGCTCGGCAGCGAAAAAGGTTTTGTCGTCAGTTCGATGCTTGATTTGAAGCTGGACAGCATCAGCCAAGCGACCGGGTAGATCTGCACGATCAGGATCATGATGACGATAAAATAGAGCAGGAAGGACCAAGCTGTTTTTTTGGATCGCATGTTATGCTTCTCCTTTCCTGGAATTGAATATGGCCCGGATAAGAAGAACGGCAAGCAGGCTTTCGATCACGATAAACACGGCGATCGAGCTTCCATATCCGTATTGATTGGTTGAGAACGCTCTTTTGTACATATAAGTCGTGACCAACTCGGTCGTCGAACCCGGTACACCGATGATATAAGGGATATCGAAACCTCTTAGCGCACCGGTGGTGCACATGATAAGGGCCAAACTCAGCACATGCTTGATACTCGGCAATTTGATATATCGGATTAGCTGCCATCCATTTACACCGTCTATGGTTGCAGCTTCCTCGATCTCTTTCGGAATCGCGATCAGGGCCGCATAAAAAATAACCATGTACATGCCCGTAAAGCGCCAGCCTTCGGGAATGGATACTGCGATCAATGCGGTGTCCGGATTGGATAACCAGGCACTTTGCAAATGGCCCAGTCCGATCCAATCCAGGAACATGTTCAGCAAGCCCAGCGGCTGCAGAGAATAGAAGTTACGGAACATCTGCGCGATAGCGACGGTCACCACCACGGCTGGCAAATAATACAACGTTCTAAAAATGCCAGCTCCTTTTTTAATGTAAGAGAGCAGTAATGCGAAAAACAAGCCGATAAACACCTGCATGAGTACCACGATCACGACATACACCAAGTTATTTTGCACAGAATTCCAGAAGTAGGGGTCATTAAACATTTTGATATAGTTGCCCAGACCAATGTACCTAGCATCCTTTATTCCGTTCCAATCTTGAAAGCCGTAATTCAGCGACTGAATGATTGGGACAAAGACGGTTCCTAAATAAAATAGCAAGGCTGGCGTAATAAAAATGAACCATGCCTTCTTGTCCTTGAGTACATTCATATAGAATCTCCCCATTTGTTTGTATTGACAGACTTAGTGAAAGGTAGCCACCCGGACCCTGAATGGTCGGGTGGGTGGCAGTTTGTCTGAATGTAATGACTAGTTGGTGACATTTTGGGCAATGGTGTCGTCGACTTGCTTGGCGAATTCTTGAGGCGTCGTGGCCCTCATCGTCAATTTGATGATTAAATCGCTCATGACGGAGTTCGTATTGGCATCCAGCAAGGTATCCCAAGGCTTGGCAAATTCTGAACCGTAGTTATCCATATCCTTTTTAATCCGCAGGAACAGTTTGGAGAATTGGGACTCGTCTTTAATCGTAAATTTGAGCGGTGACATCTGCTGTTTAGCTACGTAGACGTCACTGTAATTTTTCAAGACGTAACTTAGGAAGTCCTTGGTGGTTTCGTCGAATTTGCTGGTCGTGGCGGCAAGGCCGATCCCGCTGTTTCCAAAAAACTCGTTATCCGGCGTTTTGGCGTTATTAATGGTTGGCAGGTAGAAATAGTCGACGTTTCCTTTAAGGTTTTCCGGCAGATTTTTGTCCACGAAAGACGGGATTTCCCAGGTACCCATGTTATACATAGCAGCTTCACCGTTGAGGAACATGTTCTTGGCTGTCGTATAATCCGTCGTGGCGAATCCTTCCTGAAAGTATTGGCCGATCTCGTAGGCAAAGTTCGCCGCTTTCATTCCAACCTCGTCGGTCATTTTGGCCTTACCTTGGCTCAGGTTCCGGGCAAATTCATTTCCGGTAGCTCGGAACGGAATCATGGCTGCATAGCGCAGCAAGGGCCAAACGTCAACGCCGTCAACGGCGATCGGGGTAATACCTTTGCCCTTAAGCGCCTTACTAACCGTGAGCATATCATCGATGGTTTTGGGAACGGTAAGGTTATTTTCCGCGAATATTTTCTTGTTATACCAAGTCATTTCCAGATGATACTCCAAGGGAAGAAGGTACAGGCTTCCATCAGGTAATTGCTGGTATTTTAGTGCAGGTTCATAGAACTGATCGTACAATCCTTGTTCATTCAGGAATTTTTTCATATCAACCAGCATTCCAGCATCTGCCAATTGTTGAGCGTACGGGTCAGCATCCATATCGATGAATTCTGGAGCTTCACCGGAAGCGACGAGTGTTCTCAGCTTGGTCAAATAGGAAGGTCTATCGGACGTCACTTGAATATCCAGCTTGAATCCGGGATGATCTTTCGCATACCGGTCCGCCAGCTCGCGGATCGTTTGGACGATCGCTCCGTCTGCCGGACGGGCCGACAACCATGTAATCGTTTTGCCGTTGGAGGCATCAGACGAATTTTGCTGCTTGCCCGCGTTAGTTCCGGCAGCTCCCCCGCAACCTGCGAGAGCGGTTGCAATCAATGCAAAGATAGTGAGAAGTGAGACGATCTTTGACACTTTTCTCATTTTTCCCATTTTAAAACCCTCCATTTTATAAATATCTCATTACAAATTTCTTTTGGAGATTTGTAATTCTAATCCTTTGCTGCTGTCTTGAGCTTGACGTCATAGACTTTAACGGAGCCTTCGTTCGCAAAAAAACCGATGTGTCCGGTTTTGAAGTTATAGACCCGTGTTGTCATCGCAATGACATCGTTGACATACAGACACAAGATGTCATCTTCCAAAATCAGTTTTACCGTGATCCGCTCGTGCTGGACGAACTGAAACGGTCTTTCCAGTTCGATCATTTGCGGTTTATCACCAGCAATTTGCCATTGGAAAAAACCGGGTTCGGTTCTTGGCCACATATCGAATGCAACTCGATTGTGGAATTGATCAAATTTGATGAAATATCCTATGTCGAGAGCTTTGTCAGTTCGTAGCGCGATGCCGAAGTCTTTGGTCTCTTTCCAGTCCGTAAACGAAGCTTCGATCAGGACTTGGGAAGGTAATTCATTGAATACGCGGTAAGCCAATCCATCGTGAGACTCTAGTTCGAATTGGCTCCCAGCGTGACGACAGTTTTTCTCTGCTTCAGGAATAACGTCTACTTCGGTATTAAAATGCTCATAGATAGACTGAGGCATTCTTACGAGCAAATCGCCGTTATCATTTGGATAAATCTCATGAACGACCAGGGTTCCAGCCCATTCCCAGTCACTGTAATCGTTTGCACCCTGCTTGGAAGGAACCCAGCCAAAAGCGTATCTTTGTTGGCCATCCGAAGCCGTTTTCGCTGCATAAAATCCTCTGCCGTCAAAAGTATCCAGAATAGGGGAGGTATATACGCCTTCGATGCTTTTGCTTTTTTTGTAATGCGTCACAAACTTTTCACTGAACGTCGAGTAGACCAGGTAGTGCCAGGCTCCCATTTTGAAATAATCCGGACATTCCATAGTGATGTACTTGTCCGGGTTGTAAAACGGCTCCCGATAACGCCAATGGACCAGATCATCGGAAGTGAGAAGAGCAATGCAACCGCCTCTCTTTTCGGAAGAGTTCATTTGCCTCGAAGTGACGAGCATCCAGTACTCTTGCCGTTCTTCGTTGAAAAACACAAACGGATCGCGCCAATCAAATTGCTCATAAATAACTGCGTCTCCATAAAGCTTGAAATTTACATCCTTCGTCCAATGGATTCCATCGGTACCGCTTGCCTTCAAAATCACTTGTAAGGGCTTTCCGTCAATGCAAAATTCGGCGTTGGGATTGTGCCCGGTGTAGAAAAGGTGATACGTCCCATTCGGGTCTTTAATCACCGATCCGGTATATGCGTTCCGGTCGGGATCGGCTTCACTTCCGTTGGGTAGAGATACTCCGTAATCTTCAAAATCCAAGCCGTTTTTGGTTGTGAGCAGATTCCACGTCGTATGATTCCCGTAATCTCCGCCGACTCTTTGATCATGGAGATAGTAGAGCTTATACTCTCCATTGTCGTAGAATGGGATCACATCTCCGACCCATCCGCCTTTAGGTTTGTAAAATACTTTTTTCATCACATCATCTCCATTTGGTAAAACGTTTTACAAACAAATAATATCATAAGATTTTATATTGTCAACGCTTACAAGCGATATAAATTGGGTTTATTTTAAAAAAATTCTATAAACAAAATTAATGTAGTAAAACGTTTACCAATAAAATAAAATGATTGTGGAAGTATGAAAACGGTCAGCAAAAAAAGCGCTTCAAAAAATAATTGAAACGTTTCCAACTTAGTGTTATTATAATTTCCATAAGAGAGATGGGGGGGTTAGATGCCAAGTATTAAAGATGTAGCTAAGATAGCTGGCGTAGCTGTGGGAACGGTGTCCCGCGTTATTAACAACTCGGGCTCTGTAAAACCAGATACACGCAAAAAAGTGGAGAAAGCTATACAAGAACTGAATTATTTTCCTAATGAAGTCGCTCGAAATTTCAAGATGAGGAAATCCAAGATGGTAGCCTTGCTGCTTCCAAGTATCTGGCATCCTTTTTTTTCTGAGCTGGCTTATTACATTGAGGATGAGTTGGATCGGGAAGGCTTTAAGCTTATGCTATGTAATAGCGGCGGCAAGCCCGAAAAGGAACTGTATTATCTGGATATGCTACGGCAAAACAAAGTGGCTGGTATTGTCGGCATTACTTACAATGATATAGAGAACAGCGTAAGCAATGACATTCCGATTCTAAGTATTGACAGGCATTTCAACAAAAAAATCACCTGTGTGACCTCGGATAATTATGAGGGAGGGCGTCTGGCTTTGAGGGAACTTGTTAAAGCGGGAGCTCAGAGACCAGCTTTTTTGGGAAGTGTAACTTCCGTTTTTAGTGAAACCATGAATCGAAGAAAAGGGTTCATTGATGAGGCGAAAAAATTAGGTGTCGACTATGTTGTATACGAGAAGCCAGACCCTATTGTGGACGACGATGCCTATTTTGGCGAATTTCTATATAAGCATCAGGATGTGGACGGCATTTTCGCTATTACCGATATGTTAGCCGCCAAATATATAGAAAGAGTAGGTAGACAGGGTATTCGTGTTCCAGAGGATGTAAAGGTCATTGGTTACGATGGCATTCAGGATCATCCTTATTTTCATCCGATATTGTCCACCATCAGGCAGCCAGTGGAGGAGATGGCACGTATGACAATCAGACTGCTGTATAAAAAGATTGAGGGTAAAACTTTAGATCAGCAAGTGTATCGTCTCCCCGTTATCTTCAGGCAAGGCGAAACGACATGATTCTTATGTGTAAAAATATTCGCTTATTCAGTCGACCACAGTCTGGATCTACAACTGACTTTTCTTATAGAAAATTGGAACGTTTCATATGGTAATCAGACTGCTTTGTTAAAGGATCGAAGGAATTAGCTTGGTTCTTATTCTTTGATTTTGGAAAAACTTCAGCTCATTCGGTCGATTTATGGTATGGGTCACCGACTGACGTTTTTCTTATAGAAAATTGGAAACGTTTCAAAAATGGAAATATCCTTTACAAGAAAGGGAGTGTAATGGTGAATTCAAGAACTAGCGAGTTAGATCATTCCACGATCAAGCCAAATCGCAAAATATGGAACCAGATCAAACGCGACTATGAACTGTATCTGTTTTTACTGCCAATCATTATTATTTATCTCGTATTTAAGTACTATCCGATGTATGGCATACAAATTGCTTTTAAGGATTTTTCACCAAGTCGGGGGATCTGGGGAAGCGAGTGGGTAGGATTTAAGCACTTTATTGATTTTTTCGATTCCTATAACTTCTGGACGATCATGACCAATACGCTTACACTCAGTGTTCTATCGCTTGTGTTTAGCTTCCCAGCTCCGATTATTATAGCGATTATGCTCAATCAGATGTTGGCCAAGAGATACAAGAAAATTGTACAGACCGTAATTTATGCACCACACTTTATTTCTACCGTAGTGCTTGTCGGTATGCTTAATATTTTTCTGTCTCCAAACAGCGGAATCGTGAATCACATCATCACGTTGTTCGGTGGAGACCCAATTATGTTTATGGCCAACGAAGGTTGGTTCCGTCCTTTGTATATATTATCAGGGGTTTGGCAAGAGACAGGTTTTTCCACCATTATTTATCTTGCTGCTCTGGCAGGGGTCAATCCGGAATTGCATGAAGCCGCGATAATGGATGGAGCAAGCAAATGGAAGCGCGTAATGCATGTGGATATTCCAAGCATTTTGCCGACGATCGTCATCTTATTGATTCTCGCACTCGGTAACATTATGGGCATCGGTTTTGAAAAGGCTTTCCTAATGCAAAACGATTTGAATTATGCTACCTCCAATATTATTCCGACCTATGTTTATGAAATCGGGATTCAAAAGGCACAATACAGCTTTTCTACAGCAATTGGTCTGTTTAATTCAGTTGTAAATATTATCCTGATAATCACCGTAAACCGGATCGCCAAAAAGTTGACGGAAACCAGCCTGTGGTAAGGGGGAGTTCATTTTGAATCAATTATTAAAGCGAAAAAGCAAGGGAGACATATGGTTTGACATCATCAATTACGTCATGTTGACCATAGTGATGCTGCTTGTATTATTCCCGTTGTATTTTGTGTTGATTGCTTCATTCAGTGATCCCAATCTCATCTACTCAGGAGAAGTATGGTTTTTTCCAAAGGGTTTTACACTGGATGGATACGGGCGGATATTCAGCGATTCATCTATATGGATTGGCTATGCCAATTCGATTTTGTATGCGGGTCTAGGAACAGTAATCGGAGTAGCCGTGACCGTATGTGCAGCTTATCCGTTAGCTCGTAAAGGACTGGCGGGAAAGTCAGTGATTATGTGGTTTTTACTGATCTCCATGTTTTTTAGTGGAGGGCTGATCCCTACCTATTTGCTGATCAAAGATCTTCACATGCTAAATACGATCTGGGCACTTGTTATTCCTGGAGCGGGTGGTGTGTTCAATGTCATTATCGTAAGGACTTTTTTTCAGTCGACCATCCCGGATGAAATGTGGGAGGCAGCTTCGATCGATGGTTGTTCCAACACCAGATTTTTTTGGAGCATCGTATTGCCTTTGTCTAAATCCGTTATAGCCGTAATGGTACTGTATCATGTTGTCGGCTTCTGGAATGGTTTCTTTGACGCTTTGATCTACTTGAACGACGAAAACAAATACCCGTTACAACTGGTTCTTCGCAACATTCTCGTCCAAAATCAGGCCAACTCGGGCATGATGATCGACGTGGAATCTTACGCAGCGAAGATGCGCGTTACAGAGCTTATCAAATATGGTGTCATCATGGTATCCAGTCTGCCGTTGCTGATTTTGTATCCTTTCCTGCAAAAATACTTTGTTAAAGGCGTGATGATCGGCTCGATCAAAGGCTAATATTGACATGGTGCCTGAAAGGGGGGGATGTACAACAGAATCGCTGGACCCATCACCCAAACAAATATATATGAAGGCAACGAAGGTTTTCAGCTTGTGGATTGATCTAAAAGGAGGTTATGTATGATGAAATTGTTATACAAAAGTGCCGGGATTCTAATGCTGGCCGGAGCATTTGCGCTTAGCGGATGTTCGGGAGGCGGTGGCGAGTCAAAAAATCAGGCGGTAAATCCGGATCAGGATACGAATTTTAATAAAACCGGTCTTCCGATTGTTAAAGAAGCGGTGTCGTTAAAGATGGTATCCCCGAAAGCCGCTTTAGCGCCGAATTACTCGGAAATGGAAATTTTTAAGCGGCTGGAAAAACAAACAAACGTAAAGATTGACTGGGAGAACATTCCGGATACTGACTTCACAGAGAAGAAAAATTTGTTGTTGGCCAGCGGAGATTTGCCAGACGCATTTTACGGAGCTGGATTCTCGGATTACGAGCTAATCAATTACGGTAAAGACGGAACCATCATTCCGCTGGAGAATTTAATTGATCAATATGCGCCTAACTTGAAAGCGCTTCTTAATCGTCGACCCGACATTAAAACAGCCATCACAGCGCCGGATGGGCACATCTACGGACTGCCATCGTGGGAGGAGAATAACCTAGATACCAACCCCTTCTTTCACGTCATTAATAAAAATTGGCTCGATAAGCTGGGCCTGAAAGTACCTCAGACGCTGGATGAATACACGCAGGCTTTGATTGCCTTTAAAACGAAGGATCCGAACGGCAATGGCAAGGCTGATGAAATCCCATTAAGCTTTATGCATATGCAATGGTGTAGTGATATTGCCGGCGCATTCGGAGCTTTCGGTCTTCCAGATAATTTGGAACATCGGATCGTCCGCGAAGGCAAAGTGATCTTTACCGCTTCACAACCTCAATATAAGGAAGCATTAAAATATATCCATGATAACTGGTATAAGCAGGGCTTGATTGACCCTGAATCGTTCACCCAGGACGCCGCTCAGTATTTAGCAAAAGGCAAAACACCAGATGAAACGCTTGGCTCCTACGTTTGGTGGGAAGTCGAAGAGGTTGTCGGACCGGAGCGCAGTAAGGATTATGTTCTGCTGCCCCCGCTTAAAGGCCCAAATGGAGATCAAATGATCGGCCGCAGCAACGGCGGCGGTCCGGGACGAGGTAGCTTCGTGATTACAAAGGAGAACCGATATCCGGCAATGACGATGCGTTGGATTGATCAACAGTATGACCCTTACATGGCGGCTCAAATTCACTGGGGTCCGTTGAATGTCGTATTCAAGAAGGACGAAAAAGGAAAATTGGTGAACCTGCCGCTTCCTAAGGGAGCCTCCGCAGGTGAATTCCGTCAAAAAGTGGCTCCAGGCACAGGCAATCCGGGCGTCATTACGATCGATGACTTCGGAAAAGTTGTTGATATGGAACCCCGAGCTCAGAAGCGTGCTGATTATTTGGAGAAATATTACACTCCATATATGAAAAAGGAAAACTATCCGAGTATCTTCTTTGAGCCGGATGAACTAGATAAAATCAATCGGATTGAGCCAGAACTTATTAAATATGTAAATACCCAAAGAGGCAAGTTCATCGTTGATGGCGGCGTGGATGAGCAGTGGGACAGCTATGTGAAGACACTGGAGAAGATGGGTCTGAACGAATTAATGGAGATCTATCAAAAAGGGCTAGACCGTTATAATGCAAATTTTAAAATTAAATAATCAAACGATAGGTGGGGAGAAACTGTGCTTGATGTAATAACCATTGGGGAAGTATTGATAGACTTTACTCCGTCAGGTCGTACAGCGGGAGGCAACGAGCAATTTGAATGTAATCCAGGAGGGGCTCCGGCTAACGTAGCAGCTGCTCTATCCCGTTTAGGAGCTAGAGCAACGTTGATCAGCAAAGTTGGGGATGATCGATTCGGTTCATTGCTGCACGATACCTTGATGAACGGCGGCATCGACGTGTCTGCGCTTTCGTTTACAGATGAAGCGAATACAACGCTGGCATTTGTCCATCTGGATGACAACGGAGACCGATCGTTCAGCTTCTACCGGAAGCCAGGCGCGGATACATACTTGCGCACGCAGGATGTCCCGTTCGATAGGATTGAAAACTGCCAAGCACTGCACTTTGGTTCTTTGTCGATGACTCATGAGCCGGCCCGTACGGCAACAAGAGCGGCAGTCGTCAAGGCTAAAGAGGCAGGAGTGCTGCTTTCATTCGATCCGAATATCCGGTTTGCTTTATGGGAGAGTAAAGAGGAAGCGAAACAGAATATCCTTTGGGGCATGAAGTATGCCGACATCCTGAAAATATCGGAAGATGAGCTCCACTTTATAACTGGTACAACTGATGTGGAAAAAGGCTCGTTAGAGCTGCAACAGCAATTCGGGATCGCCTGGATCGTCGTAACTTTAGCGGAAAAAGGCTGCTATTACCGGTTGGCTGGTCATGACGGATATGTGCCGGGTTTTCAAGTGAAGGCCATCGATACGACGGGAGCCGGCGACGCTTTTCTGGGCTGCTTGTTATATAAAATACTGGAAGCCGGCATTTCTTTGAATCAGCTGACCAAACAGCAAATCATCAGCATGCTAACTTTTGCTAATGCTGGCGGTGCACTAGTAACAACACGGAAGGGAGCTCTTCAATCTATGCCGACGACAGATGAGATTAAACAGATGATCGAGACAAATAAACAGCACGATGATGATATATTAAGGCCGGGTTTTCATTTTTCACCTCATTCTCATTGGTTGAATGATCCGAACGGATTAGTCTATTACGAGGGAGTCTATCATCTGTTTTATCAGCACCATCCTTATAGCAATCAATGGGGACCGATGCACTGGGGTCATGCCGTAAGCCAAGACTTGGTTCATTGGGAGCATATGCCTATCGCTCTATTTCCGGATGAGCATGGCGCTATTTTCTCGGGTTGCTGTGTGGTTGACTGGAATAATAGCAGCGGACTGTTCGATGGTTCCCATGGATTGATCGCGCTCTTCACTCATGCAGATACCTGTCCAGAAACCGGACAACCGCGCCAGCGGCAAAGCCTGGCTTACAGCAGCGATAAAGGCCGAACTTGGCACAAATATGAGGGGAATCCAATACTCGCCGAGCATGATCTGGTTGACTTCCGGGACCCCAAGGTGTTTTGGCATTCGCAAAGTGAGCGCTGGATTATGGTTCTTGTCGCGGGTGACCACGTTCGATTTTATCGATCGGATAATTTGCGTGAATGGTCATTGTCAGGCGAATTCGGAAAGAGTGAAGGTTCGCATGACGGAGTTTGGGAATGCCCTGATCTCTTTGAATTGCCAGTCGATGACAGCGGGCGCTCCAAATGGGTACTAATCATAAGCATCGGGGATAATCCCAACTGTACGGAAGGATCACGCACGCAATATTTTATCGGAGAGTTCGATGGAAATATGTTCATCAATGACAATCCGGCTGATCATATCCTGTGGCTGGATTATGGCCGGGACAACTATGCAGGAGTCACTTGGTCGGATATTTCGGAGCAAGACGGACGGCGCGTGATCATCGGATGGATGAGCAATTGGAAATATGCCAACCAGACGCCTACCGGAGCCTGGAGAGGCGCAATGACTCTGCCTCGCGTCTTGTCATTGACCAGCCGAGACGAGGGGGTAGTTCTGACCCAAATGCCTGTTCGGGAAATAGAGCAGCTGCGGAAAGGAACGCTCTGCTGGAATGAGGTCAAGGTTACGCCAGCAGTGCCGTTTACGCAAAAAATGAATGATGTTCTGCTTGAGATTGAAGCGGATATCGACATTCGTTCCGGGGACGAGGTTCATATCAAAATGAAGTCCTCTGGGCAAAGTGAGACTATTATTGGATATGACCCTGTGCGCCAATGGCTATTCATCGATCGTTCGAAATCGGGCCTGACTGACTTCCACCCGTCGTTTGCGTGCAAGCACGGTGCTAGCATGGTTCCGGAGAATGGAAAGATCAAGCTGCATGTCTGGCTGGATCGCAATGCGGTTGAAGTGTATGCGAATGAGGGTTTGGTTGCGCTGACGGATCAAATATTCCCTGATGCTCCGATGGATCGTATTGAGATAAGTGCGAAATCAGGGGAAGTTGTACTGAACTCGTTTCATATGCATGCTCTTGACTCCATTCATATTCCCAATGGCCCAACGGAGCAGACATCAAGGAGGGTTGAGGCATGAGCCATGCATCCGACAATCGGGGGCTGATCATGTATTGGGACTTCAATGAAGGAACCGGTACAAGCGCTTTGGAGAGCGTATCCCAAGTGAGGGATGATATCCAGTACGTATTTAACCAAGCGGAGTTTACTGAACCTTGCCCTCCACGATGGAGACAGGGAGTAATGGGAAGCGGGCTCCTGCTCGACGGTTATTCGACTTACATTGCGCATTCGTTCAATGAGGGAGATCGGAACGCCGAGCCAGAGTATCGATCAGCGCTAAGCATTGGAGTATGGGTAGCCCCTCGCTCCTATGAATGGGGGGATGATGGCAAATTGTCCGCCATTGTGAACCGCTACAACCTGGATCGCAAGCAGGGTTATCTGCTCGGCATGTTCCGTCACGGTTCCTGGTCCTTCCAAGTCGGGCTGGAAGGAGGGGACTGGAAGGAACTTTGGTCGCCGGACGGCCATGAGCTGCCCAAGAATGAATGGTCATATGTGAATGCTGTGTTCGATGGGAACCAAGGCGAAATCAAGCTGTATTTGAACGGCAGTGAAATCGCTTCGGCTGCTTTGCCTCGCGGTTCCCGCTTGGCTGAGGCGGCGGACACGGATCTTCTTATCGGCAAGAATAACCACAGCAGCCTGCTGGCGGAAGTATTCAGTCTGCACATGTTTAGCGGTATCATCGACGAACTCAAGATTTATAATCGGGCCCTAAGCGCAGAAGAAGTGACCGCTTCTTATCGGCATGTGCTGGATACCTTCCATGAAGGTGTCCGGCCGCAATTAAACTATGACGAGATCAAGCTGGACCGGACGCCACTGCTGCTTGATCGGCACAGACCGCAATATCATGTTAGCCCGCCGGCCCATTGGATGAACGAACCCCATGCGCCGATCTATTTTGACGGGCAATATCATTTATTCTATCAGCATAACCCCCATGGCCCGTTCTTTCATCAGATCCATTGGGGACATTGGGTAAGTGAGGATTTGGTGCATTGGCGTGATCTTCCCGTGGCCCTGGCGCCCGAAAAGGATCAGCTCGCACCGGACGGGATCTGGTCGGGAAGCGCAACCTATGATGCAGACGGCCTGCCTGTCTTGTTCTTTACGGCGGGTAATGACAGCGCTTCGCCGAATCAGAGTGTGGCACTTGCCCGTAGCACCTATTCCCTTGACGGAAACCCGGATCTGGTTCACTGGGTCAAACATCCGAAGCCGTTGATCGTGCAGAAGGAGGGAATGGGTGAATTTGGGGATTTCCGGGATCCGTTCGTATGGAAGGACGATGACGGTTGGTATGCTCTGGTCGGGTCCGGAATCGAAGGCGGAGCAGCACTGGCATTTGTGTCACAGGATATGCTGAATTGGACGTATAAGGGGCCATTTTTTAAAGCGGATATTCAGAAGTTCCCTTACCTTGGACCCATCTGGGAGCTCCCTGTGCTTCTTCCCCTTGGCAATGACAAGCAGGGGGCGAACAAACATCTCCTGCTTGTCAGCCCTGTGGGGAAGGGAGCGGATGTCGAGGTGTTCTATTGGATCGGGCTACTTGACAAGCAAAATCTTTCGTTCATCCCCGATCAAGAAGAGCCTCAATTGATTGACGTCGGGGATTTCCATTTTACCGGACCGAGCGGAATGGTTGATCCGAAGACCGGCAGAAATATCGTCTTTACGATAGCCCAAGGCGACCGGACGTCCGAGATGGAATATAAGTCGGGCTGGGCTCATAACGGCGGCTTGCCGTTAAGCGTGTATTTGAGGGATGACGGACGGCTGGGAATAGAGCCGATTCAGGAGCTTCAATCGCTGCGTGGCGCCAAGCGGCTATCACTTCGGGACCAGTCATTGGCTGAAACTAATGTACAACTCAGGGATGTTCATGGTGACATGTTTGAGATTCAATTGGAATTGGAACCTCGCAGTGCCAAACAATTCGGAATTAAGCTCCGTTGTACGCCGGATGGTGAGGAAGAAACTCTGCTGTATTATGATTGGAATCAAGCGATGCTCGTGGTTGATCGGTCGAAAACGACACTGCATCCGGGAGAAAAGTGCAGAGGGGTTCAGAGCGGTAAGCTGGATCTACTTGAGGAGAATCTGAAGCTTCACATTTATTTGGACCGCTCCATGGTTGAAGCTTATGCAAACGGATTGAAAAGCCTGACAACCCGGGTGTATCCGAGCCGTATGGATGCTTTGGGACTCAAGATTTGGGGAGATGGAGAACCATTTGTTAAATCTCTGGATATATGGGATATGCAGTCCATTTGGTAAGACGAGCGCTTAGGCGCTCCTTACCAATGGGCCATGCAGTAAATGATCAAGTAACATCGCATTCCTCCGGTTTGTTCATCCGCCAGAAGAACAGACCATTTTCGTTCCAGAAGCAAAGGAATGATGGTATTTAGAGAAGTCATCATATTGTTTAAATGGATATGGTTATGGAACGAAATTGTGTATCGGGAGTCGGTGTTTACGAGTTCTTTCATTTCCTCATCTGGAACATAAACACGGTAAAAATTGTTCTGGTATGCTACGTTTCGAGGTTTAGCTTCCCACTGATTTACCGTAGTCTGAGCAAACACCCAGAAAACACTATCCTTTGCTCCTAAATTGGTGAAACCGGCCAGATAAACTGCGGCAAGAAATGATGTTTACGCGCTGGCCTGTTTGCCATACATAATCAAGTCAGAATGCTGGACTGTGCTAGATCTTGTTGAAAAGCATGAAGGACTACTCCAGCTCAACTGAAAATTGATACAACCATTCATCAATGCTGTGGTCAGGTACACTTAAAGCACGGTAGGTCGCTGGAACATCCGGGTATCCCCCTACGTCTTCCTGACTATCAATGATCTTTCCTCGACCAGTCAGAAAATCGGAGATAATTCGTTGATCTGTTGCATCCCGGTCCTTCGGTCTTGCTCCTGCATGCTCAGTGACCTCCTTTACTACTTCCGAGGCAGCTAGTGCTTTAAGTCCTTCAACCCAAACAGGTGGTTTGTCAAGTTCCTCGATTCCGCCAAAAGTCAGCGGGTTTGCTCACCATTTCCATTCTTTAAAACAACAATTTTGCCTGAACGGGAACAAAAAAGCAGCTGATCATATGGATTAGCTGCTTTTCGTAACTTTCAACTTTCTTATTTCTTCTCCGATATAGCAAAGTAATTTTCTTCATTATCTGCAAAGTTAAAGACTCTGCCGGAGGGCAGTTCCATAATGTCTCCAACCTTGATGTTTTTGTTCTTCAGATCACTGTACAACGCATCGAAATTGTCCGTGTAATACATGATAGATGGTGTTCCGAGATTCATTTCAGGGTTCATTTTGGCAACGAACTCTTTATTATGAAGAACAATGCTAGTTGCTGCACCCTTAGGAGCGACTTCAATCCATCTCATCGGGCCATTGGTTTCTTCCGCGATGACCTCGAAACCTAGCTTTTCTGTCCAAAAATTTCTAGATTCGTCTTGGTTATTCACATACAGCATAACTTGGCCAATTTTGTTAATCATAATTTAAACACTCCTCAAATGGAATTTTTTACGGATCAAGCCCGAAGCTTTTCTTTCAATCTAAACTTTACTTAAGCGACTCCAACAGCTCGCTCAAGCGATTCCAGGTTTCGGTGATTCCCTGCAGCATGCCCATGTCCATGACAGTTTTAAGGGCCTCTGCCGACGCATATTCAGAACGGTTTACCAATTTAGTCTTGCCACCCAGATCGATAAATTCCATCGTGATTAGGGGCGATGGCATGGACTCGTTTGTATTGCCTTCGGCATCCGAGAAGTAATCGTTGTAAATGATCGTTTTCGGTTCGACAATTTCCTTATAAACGCCTTTCCCCCACGATTCCATGCCGTAAAATTGACCTTGATTCTGATCAACGCACTTCATGCAGTAATGCCATACGCCGCCCGGACGGAAATCGATGGTACAAACCGGGATCTCCCAGCCCTTCGGTCCCCACCAACGCTTGAGATGCTCAGGTTCCTTAAACATCTGGAATACGAGATCGCGCGGCGCATTAAATACGCGCTCCAACACCAGAACTCGATCGTTCTCTACACTCGAAACCATCTCGTTGTTTGACATTGTTATTACTCCTCCTAATTAAATGACGTTACGGTTTTTCCTTGTTCTGCAGTTCACGCAAGTAATTGTCCAAGTTATCAAACCGATCTTCCATAATGTGCCGGAAGGACTGCAGCCAGAAATCCATCGCTTGAAAGGGCTCAGACCGGAGTGCGTAGATCCGACGGTTCGCATCTATGCGTACTTCCACAAGCCCGCCATCGCTAAGCACTTTCAAATGCTTCGAAGCTTGAGGTTGGCGAAGCCCCAGCCGATCGGCGATTTCTCCCACGGCCAGAGGACCGTCGCGCAACAGTTGAACGATATTCATACGATTCATTTCAGCTAAAGCGCTCAGCGTCGTAATGTCTATTTCGGACCTTTTCATGACATGGTGCTCACCTCTGTATCTAATGGTTTCTTGTTTACCTCTCCTATATTCAAGATCACTTTCATCCTGCTGAAATCAATATACTCAATCGGGAATATTCTTGTCAAGGAATATTGAGAGAAATTCCCCTTAAGAATATAAGACTCGTGATTCCACGCCTTGCGTTTCAGCGAGGGACCGTAATCCAGCCTCCTTCTTTGGCCAGTTTCTTACTTCACCAGCACTAATATTGTTATAAAACGCCCGACGAAATGCTTGGATCACGACATGTCTGTTGTGATCCAGGCATTTTTTAATAGCATCATGTTTGTACAAATAGTTTAATCATAAATTTACTGGCTATAATATAAATGGTGTGATATTCTTCAATGATGAATGCTAGATCTATGTGGGTCACTTGAATAACCTATATTTTGAAACCAGAGCAGGTGGACTTAATGCATACAAAATCAAATAATGAATTTTTAGATAATTGGATATCCCTTACAAATATACACACAAGCATTAATAACAAGCTAGAGAGTGCCTTAATCGAAAACTATAGTTTGTCTTTAAAAGAATTTTATGTCCTATATTTTTTGTATCAGACTAGCGATAAACAACTAAGATTGCAGCAACTGCAAGAATTAGTCGGTCTAAGCCAGAGTGCCATATCAAGGCTGGTCGTTAGAATGGAGGCCAAAAGCTGCGGTGCCCTTCAACGCCATGTATGTGAAGATGATCGCAGAGGGGTTTATACCGGCTTAACTGAGCTTGGAGAACAAAAATTAGAAAGAGCTCTGATTACTTTTAATGAAATCTTCCAATCCGCTATTTTAAAGGATGGACTCCAACGAGAGCTGAAATCCTTGGTCCAAAAATGCGACGTTGAAAGGAAAGATGAATCCGCTTCTCAGTAAGAAGCTTATCCATAACGGTTTACAGTAAACTTGATTTTATGAACCTAGCCCGGAGATTTAAATCCGGGCTATTTGTCTATCTAATGAAACAGGGAAGATGGCTTCCAAGTTGACAGAAATAGAGCATTCATAGTATTATAAATGCGTGCGCATGCATTAATTGAATGTTGAAAAAGGAGTTTTCTAATATGAAGGATCTATTTAGCCCTTATAAGCTTAAAGGAATAGAACTAAAAAATCGGATTATGATGTCTCCAATGTGCCAATATTCGGTAGATTTAAAAGATGGAGTCGCAACTGACTGGCATTATCTGCACTATGTCAGCCGTGCTGTAGGCGGGGCCGGGTTGATTATGATCGAAATGACCGACGTGGAACCGGACGGACGGATCTCAGATTTTGACCTGGGTTTATGGTCTGACGAGCAAATTCCTGCGCTGAAAAGAATTGTGGACACCTGCCACAGTTACGGTGCCAAAGTAGGAATTCAAATTGCTCATGCCGGACGCAAAGCGGAAGATGCGGAAGTGCCGGTTGCTCCGTCCGCGATTCCGTTCGATGAGAATTCCAAAATGCCTCGGGCTCTTTCCACTACTGAAGTGAAAGAAATGGTGGACAAATTCCGCAGCGCTGTAGGGCGCGCTGTCCAAGCAGGGTTCGATACGATTGAAATTCATGGGGCTCATGGTTACCTGATCCATCAATTTCATTCCCCGCTTACGAATAAGAGGGACGATGAATACGGACAGGATCTGACCCGATTTGGCCGGGAAATTATTGTAGCTGCTAAAGCCGAGATGCCGGAAGATATGCCACTAATAATGCGCATATCCGCGAAGGAGTATGTGGAAGGTGGCTACGGGATCAAGGAGAGCACAGAATTTGCCAAGGAATATCAAAAAGCAGGAGTCGATATCTTCGATATTTCTTCCGGTGGGGAAGGTCCTATCGCGGCCTGGGGAAGACCCGGTACTCATGCAGCCTATCAAGTTCCATTAGCTCAGGAAATTAAGAAGGCTCTAGATGTTCCCGTCATTGCGGTAGGAAGACTTGACGATGCGATTCTCGCTAATGCCGTGATCGGGAATGAGGAAGCTGATCTTGTCGCTGTAGGAAGAGGAATGCTGAGAAATCCTTACTGGTCTTTGGAAGCTGCTGCCAAGCTCAAAAAAGAAACAGCGACACCCAAACAATATACAACTGGATTCTAATATGGAATGCTATTGATGTTTTCATAAAAAAGGAGAAGAGTAACGATGACTCAAACTCGTGTTTTAAGTGTATCTCATGCAAAAGCTCCATTTGAAAGGACTACGATCCAAAGAAGAGAATTGCGCCCCCATGATATCCTCATCGACATTAAGTTCAGTGGGATCTGCCATTCCGATATTCATAGTGCACATGATGAATGGGGCGGGGGAATCTTCCCCATGGTCCCCGGTCACGAAATCGTTGGTCTTGTTGAAGCGGTAGGAACAGAAGTGACCAAGTTCACTGTTGGTGATCGTGTTGGTGTGGGCTGCTTCGTAGATTCTTGCGGTGAGTGTGAGTATTGTCTGAAGGGTGAGGAACAATACTGTACGAAAGGCGTTGTACAGACCTACAATTCAAGAGATTACGATGGAAATCCGACTTACGGCGGGTATAGCCAAAAAATCGTTGTTACTGAAGGGTTCGTTGTAGGTATTCCTGACGTTCTGGATATGAATATCGCAAGCCCTCTATTATGTGCGGGTATTACCACATACTCTCCCTTGAAACACTGGAATGCCGGACCTGGTAAAAAAGTGGCCATTGTAGGCGTGGGAGGATTGGGTCACCTCGCAATTCAATATGCACATGCTATGGGTGCTGAGGTTACGGTTTTGAGTCGTTCTAATGATAAGAAGGATGAAGCTCTTGAACTGGGTGCAGATCAGTACTTTGCAACCAGTGATCCTGCTACTTTCACTGCATTGGCTAGTCATTTTGACCTCATTCTAAATACGGTGTCCGCAAATCTTGATGTGGATTCCTACTTATCCTTGCTTCGTGTAGATGGAACCCTCGTCAATGTCGGTGCCCCTGGTAAACCAGATCAGTACAATGTATTCTCCTTGCTGATGGGACGCCGCAGTATTGCTGGTTCACTCGTTGGAGGAATTCGGGAGACCCAGGAAATGCTTGATTTCTCAGCAGAACACGGTATAGCACCCAAGATTGAGATCGTCCATGCAGACCAAGTGGGGGAGGCGTACGAACGTGTTCTCCGCAGTGATGTGCGTTATCGGTTTGTAATTGATGTATCTACCCTGTAATCTAAAAATATTAAGCACATGAGAAGTCGCCAATATGGCGATTTCTCATGTTTAGGGATAACAACATATATGCTTTGTAATAACCTGTTCTGAAACCATCCGCTGCAACAACAACATCCGCTACACCATTAATAGTATATTCCTGTCCATTTTTTATTTACTCATTTGGTCTGTAGGGCTGTGAACAAGCAGTGTTCCAAGTAAGCACCACAGATGAAGATTCTATATCTTGTGTTGGGCGTGCATACTTGGAGGTATTGTGCCTGTTCCGTCAGGAGTTACAACTAAATGAAGAACAAATTAAGTGATCTGTAAAAGAATCGCTTTCTCAAGATCCTTTTGAAAATAAGCGATAGTGAATCTCGTGAATGACATGAGGAGGCGTAACGGGAACAGACCATTGCCGGCCATCAATTAACTCAGCCAAGCTGAGATAATGTCCATGAGCAGCTCCTGTGTCAATGCCCAATTTGCCGTCTCCGAACCAGAAGGCATCTGGCTTTACCCCGAAGCGATAGGTTGAGGTATGCCCAAACACGACAGTTTTCCCTTGAATAGCCGAGGATTGGTGGAACAAATCTCGAATATTTGTTAGATCTTCAGGGTTCTGAATGGACATCGGAACACCCGGACGTAAACCGGCATGGACGAAAAGATAGTCTCCATACTCGGCCCACAGCGGCATATCGGTAATAAAGCGTTGGTACCGGGCAGCTGTGGTCGCATCCGGGACAGCGTTATCCGGAACTTGAAGCAGCCACTTGCGTTCATTATTTCCTTGAAGCGCTACGGCGCCGTCTGCGCACAGACGGTGTACAAGGTCTAGGGTTCCGGCTGAATCAGGACCCTTATTGACATAGTCACCCAGTAAAAACAACCGATCCTTGCCCGGGTCATAACCCGCGTTTTCCAGCAGCGATTCCAGCAGATACCCGTAACCGTGAATATCGGAGGCGGCGAACAGTCTACTCATGGATGAACGAATCCGTATCGGCGTACAGCATTGTCCGTTCGGGGGGCAGATAGAGGTTCAGCCTGCTGCCGGGCTCCGCCCTCTCATCATGAAGCAGGTGAAGGAGTTGACGGTCCGCCGTCTCTGCGATGATTCGCCATCTTGTTCCTTCATAGATCGACTGTGCTGCTGTTACAGTTAACAGATTCGTTTCAGCTTGACCCAATGTATGGCGTACATAGATCATTTCGGGATGAAGCATCATAGTTGCCTTTCCTGTATCCTGGCCCTTTGTCATGCATTGGCCTGTGATTCGGGTACCCGCAGCCACTGCTGTATCCGGCTCTCCTTTTGCCATGCTGACCGTCAGTCGATTATGATAGCCCATTAATTGGGCGACCCAAGGTGTGGCTGGACGTTCGAACAGTTCCTCGGATCGTCCAATCTGATCGATACTTCCGCCGCGCAGCACAAGAATCCTGTCGGCTACCGTGAATGCCTCCATTCGGTCATGGGTTACGTACAAGGTGGCGATGGACAGCTCGCCGAGCAAGCGAGCTAACTCGCCCCGCATGTCAGTCCGTAGCTTGACATCCAGATTGGATAGGGGTTCATCCATTAGTAGCAGTTTTGGTTCCGTCGCTAAGGCTCGTGCGATGCCGACCCGTTGTTGCTGTCCACCTGATAGTTGGGCGGGCAAACGGTCCAAAAGACCTTCCAGCTTAAGTAGCGATTGCAGCCGTCCGAGCCGATTGTACATTTGCTCTTTGGCAATTTTGCGCCGCTTCATCCCGTATTCGATATTTTGCTTGACCGTCATATGGGGCCACAGCGCATAATCTTGAAACACCATATTAATCGGCCGGTTCTCCGGTGGAATAAAATGTTTGCCGCGTTCCACAGACACACCATCAATTTCAACTTCCCCCGCATCAACCCGCAGGAGGCCAGCCACCATTTGCAGCAGCGTCGATTTTCCGCAGCCGGAAGGACCCAGAATGCAGATGCGTTCGCCTTCTTTAACTTCGAAGGAGATCGGCTGAAGTACCTGCTGCCCTCCGAATGATTTTGAAACACCTTTCAACTTTAAAATACTATGCAACATTTTTTCCTCCTAAGATCGGTTTCGGTCCATACGTTGGAAAATGAGGCGCCCAGCCGTATGGAATAGCAGTATAAGCAGCACTACGCTGCCGCAGCTTACCACGGTGGCGGCTGTAGCATATCCATAGCGGGAAAATTCAAACGCTCGGTCGATCACAAGCGGCATGAGTGAATAATTGGCCGGCTTCAGCATTGAGGCCAGCGCCAGGTCAAAGATGCTCGTGCCAAACGAAGCGAGCGTCGCGATCAGCAGCGATTGTCGGACCAGCGGCAGGACGATATGCCGCATTCGGTCGAAGATACCAGCGCCTTGAATCGCTGCCGCCCGGAGCATTGTGCCCGACAGATTGCCAAAAGCCCCAAGCTGCACCCTAACCGCATATGGAATTGCACCAGCGATGCCTGCAATAACCAGCAGGGAAGGGGTACCGTACAAATGAAGGCCGATGGGCTCCAACCATTTCTGATTCCAGACGAAAATGTACCCGATCCCCAGGACTACACCGGGTACCGCCAGCGATATAATCGAGAACAGCTGCAGCACCAGCTTGAAACGTGATTCTGTGAAGCTCAACACATAGGCGATAACAAAGCCGATCAGCATACTGAGAACAGCTGCGGTGGCCGCAATTGTCAGGGAATGAACCAACCCATCCAGATAATCGAGCAATCGATGATCGCTGGTTGCGCCGGAGAATAGTTCGCGATAATGTGTCAAGGTTAAATTGTCCAGCCTCAATCCGGCTCCCGTCTGCTTGAGCAGAGATACGGCCGCACTCGTACCAATAGGAATACCAAGGCATATAAGCAAAAATGCTCCAATCAGCAGGTTGTAAAGCCACGTATATCGCGGGACTCCCTTAACTGTCTTGACTGCTCTAGCGTTAAGAAAGTCATAACGCGAACGACGAATGGTGAATAGGAGTATTGCCATGGCCAATACAAGCAGCAGAACGAGATAGAAGGCCAGCACTCCGGCCATATCGAATCGTACGGGAGACTGATAAATAGCCGAGTAGATTGAATAGGTCAGTGTAGGAAACTTGTAGACTGTAGCCAAAGCGGCGGGAAGGCCAAAGTCGCCAATGGTATCCATGAAGACAAGGGTCCAGCCCGCGAGATAGGATGGTCTGGACAATGGCAGCTCAATCGTTCTCCATACCGTGAAGGGGCTGGCGCCATTCAATTGTGCAGCATGTCCGAACTGTCGGACATTCCATTCCGTCGCGGCCAGAATCGCCAGATAAGCAAGCGGAAACTTGCTAAGTGCCATTACAAATACAAGTCCTGCTGGTGAGAAAATAAAGGATGTTACCCAAGTCCACCCGAGCCACTGATGTGCAAGTCCATCGGCGCTGGCAAACAGTACCCAGCCCTGGGCAATCATGAACGAGGGGGCAATCAGCAACACCCATGCCGTCAGATCTAGCAGCCGGGCAGCTGCGAAATTCCAACGTGCCCGAATGGTAGCTAGTATTCCGCCAACCAGAGTGCCAAGAGTAGCTGCACCAAGTGCGAGCGTCACTGAATTCAGTAATGATTGCCGCCAAAGCGGGCGATGGAAAAGTTCGGCGGCCAGACCCAATCCACTGTATTGCAGCTTCCCGAAGAACAGACCCGGGAATACTACATTAATCAGTACGGCCAGCAGCGGCAGGAAAATAAAAAGAAACAGGAGGAGGGTTACCCCGCCTCCCCAACGCGCTTCTGAGGCTTTCATTTGCTACGCTCCTAATTTACATTTTGATCAGCGAACCAGGTTTTGATTTCCACTTCATGCTCCGCCGACCATTCGGCAGAAGGCAGCAGAAATTTTCCGTTTTGCTGACGCTCGCTTCTCATCTTGACACCTTGTACAAGCGGAGTGAAAAAGCTTTCTGTGGAGTCAAGCGATGTCAACATCTTTTGCGTCTCCGGCTTCAGCATGTATTCCACAAATGCTTTGGCTGCAGCCGGGTTTTTCGTTGCTTTGCTGATTGCTATAACCCGTAGGCTTCCCGGAGCGCCTTCCTCCGGCCAGATAACCTCGACAGGCTCACCCGACATCTTCAATTCATAAGCATTATGCTCCTGCAAAGCGGCTACTTGGATCTCTCCACTAAGCAGCGCCTTGCCGACCGGGCCGTTCTTTGGATAAATATGCAGACCTTGCTTAAAACGCTGCACATACTTCTGTTCCGCTTCAGCGATTCCCCATTTTTCGAAAAGGGCTGACACTAGCGGATAAGCAGGGGCTGCAACAGCTGGATCGGCATGTCCGACCGGACCTTTAAAGCTGAAAAATTCCTCCCAGTTTTTGGGCGACTGATCGGCGGACACTAGCTTCTTATTGTAGGCGATGACAGCGGAAGCGTGAATGCCCACTGGGAAATATGCCATATCTTTAGGGACATAGGAGGCGCCTTCCTTGGTCAGATTGCCAAGGTTTTTCGGCTGCCAGCCGGTCAGCAGAAAATCACGGTCAGCCAAATTCCGCACAGAACCATGTCCATCCATCATCAGCACATCCCATTGCGGATTGCCTTGCTCCGCTTCGATCTTGGCAAGTGCTTCGCCGCCGCCATAATGGACTGCCTCGATTTTGTAGCCGGTTTCCGCAGCGAACTTTGGAGCGATAAATTCAACGAAATCATTACCGTACAAAAAAATGGTTTTGCCTGTATCCTCGGAAGCTGCTGTGGTCGCCCCCGAAGCTGGCTTCGGTGAAGCAGTCTGCGAAACGTCTGCATTGGAATTTCCAGCCTTGCTTCCGCATGCCGACAGCAGCAATATGGCCAATACCAATAGCGTAAACCCTGCCGTTCTATTCATTCGTTTTGTTCTCATGTCACCCTCCGTTTGATTAACTGTTATTCTCCACTTAACTATTTCAGTGTACTTGTCCATATTGATCTTTAAATTATCTGAGGGTTAAAGTGAAATTAAATAAAATCTATGATATTTATGATAAGATTAATAGTATCTATGTTTTTTTGAAGGAGAGGAAATCAGTGAATTTGCAGCAGTTAAAGGTGTTTGTTCTCGCAGTTGAACTGCAAAAGCTGTATTTGGTCGCGCAAAAACTGGAAGTGACGCAGCCTACTGTTACTTTTCATCTGAATAAATTGCAGGAGGATCTTGGCGTTTCATTGTTCCATACGAAATCCTATCATGTCATTAAACTGACTGAAGCGGGAAAAGCCTTCTATCATTATGCTTCGCAGATCAATGCCTTGTCCTTGGAGGCCAAATCGCTGATGGATATATACCAGGGAACGGGAGCAGGCAAGCTGGCACTTGGCAGCACTCATACACCGGCGACCTATATGCTTCCCCCACTGTTGGAGCAACTTAAGCGTAACTATCCGCAACTGTCCATTTTGCTGGATGTGAGGCCCGCGTCGTTTATTATGGAGAAAATCAAACGATACGAGTTGGATCTGGGTATTATCTCACAGACGCATGTGGATGACCTGGACCTGATTGCCCATCCCCTCACCAGGGACGAACTGGTACTTATTTTTGACCCGGAGCATCCCCTTGCAAATCATACTGAGCTTACGCCTGAACTTCTGGCAGAATATCCGCTCGTTTCACACGAAGAAGGCTCAATCAGTCGAAAACTTATGGACCGTTGGGCGGACACCACGGGCATCAAACTTGATATTTCGCTGGAGGTGTCCGGGTCCGAAGCTTTAAAAGCAGCGGTTCGTTACCGCATGGGCTACGGGATGATTGCTGAAGCTTCAATACAGAGTGAACTTTCCGAGGGGAAATTAATATCACATCCGATACCTCGCTGGGTGCCAGAACGGTATATTTATGCGGTTCGGCACCGCAATAAACTGGTCAGCCCGGCGTTGCGGATGTTCTGGCAGATGCTTGAAACAAAGTTTAAGGACATGTAGAGAATGATGTTGTACAAATGCATTGACTCGTAGAGAAGATGTTTGAAACCATGAAATGCTCCAGCATGCCTCAATATCAGATCCAATCAATTTGACAGGTTCCCAAATCTTTGTTAAAGTTTCATCAAATACGCATAACCTTTTCATGGGATGTTACCGTTAGGGCATAACCTGAACCGGCTTGTCTACACTACACGTGTATCTGGGCTAGTTTGGGTTTTTTTATTTCTCCAAACCCTTTTGGCTTTCCCGAATCATACATTTGGAAGGAGAACGTTTATGTCCAGCTTTGTTTTTCCGAAAGACTTTTTATGGGGTGGTGCTCTTGCTGCCAATCAGGTCGAGGGTGCTTTTCTGGAAGACGGCAAAGGATTGAGTCTGGTGGATCTGTTGCCGACTGGAGAAAAGAGAAGAAGTATCATGCAGGGGAATGTTCCCTCGCTCACTCCGCTTGAAGGCGAATTCTATCCTTCCCACGAAGCGATTGATTTTTATCATCGCTATCGCGAGGATATTGCGTTATTTGCGGAAATGGGTTTCAAGGCGCTGCGTGTTTCCATTGCCTGGGCCCGTATTTTCCCAACGGGAGAAGACGCCACGCCGAATGAAGCCGGGTTACAATTTTACGATGATCTGTTCGACGAATTGCTTAAACATGGCATCCAGCCAGTGGTTACCCTCGCTCATTTTGACGTACCGGTAAATCTGATTGATAAATACGGAAGCTGGCGAAGCCGAAAATTGGTAGCTTTGTTTGAAACATATGCCAAAACAGTATTAGCCCGTTACAAGGATAAAGTGAAATACTGGATGACGTTCAACGAAATTAACATGTTGCTCCATTTGCCGTTTATTGGTGCCGGGCTTGTTTTCCAAGAAGGTGAAAACGTCAAGCAAATTCAGTACCA